>JAFAQA010000354.1 GCA_019246665.1 Hyphomicrobiales bacterium | reverse complement strand
TGTCCTTCGTCGGCATGCTCTTCGTCGCGATGGTGCTGTTCTTCCCGCGCGGACTCCTTGGCGTCCTTGCACGCAGGAGCGCGGCATGAACGTGCTTCAAGTCGACAACGTCAGCAAGCGCTTCGGCAGCCTGGTGGCGGTGGGCGGCGTTTCGCTTTCCGTGGCCAAAGGGGAATTGCGCGCCATCATCGGGCCGAACGGTGCCGGCAAGACGACCTTCTTCAATCTCATCAGCGGCTTCTTTCCACCGAGCACGGGGAAGATCCTCTTCGACGGCGCGGACGTGACCTTGCTCGCGGCGCATCGGCGTGTCGAACTCGGCATGGCCCGCACCTTCCAGGTGACTGAGATATTTCCCGAGCTCACCGTGTTCGACAATCTGCGCATCGCGACCGAAGCCGCGAACGGCTATCGCCTGCGCTTCTGGATGAGCCGCGAGCAAAAGCTCCAGATCGACCACCTCGTCGAGGAGACCCTCGAGCTCGTCGGGCTCCGAATGAAGGCTTACCGCCTCGTGGGAGAACTCTCCCACGGTGATCAGCGCGCCGCCGAGATCGCCATGGCGTTGTCGCTGCGCCCGCACCTCATCCTGCTCGATGAGCCCACCGCCGGCATGGGCGATCAGGAGACTTATGAGGTCACGAAGCTGATCCGGAGATTGCACCAAAGCGGCAATTTTACCATCGTCCTCATCGAGCACGACATGCGGGTGGTGTTCCACCTCGCCGACAAGATCAGCGTGCTCGACCGAGGCCGTTTGCTTGCCGAGGGCACACCGCAAAGCATCGCCGCGAACGACGCGGTGCAAGAAGCCTATCTGGGCAAAGCCGCATGAGCGCATCGCTCGAGGCCGAAGGCCTGCACACCTATTACGGCAAGAGCCACATCCTGCACGGCGTGAGCCTCAAGGTCGCCGAAGGCAAGATCACCGCGCTGCTTGGCCGCAACGGTGCGGGCAAGACCACGACCTTGCGAAGCCTGATGGGCCTGACCCCCGCACGAGAAGGTCGCGTGACGATCTTCGGCGCCGACACCACCCGTTGGCCGCCTTATCGAATTGCCGCGAGCGGCGTCGGCTATGTGCCCGAGGGAAGGCGCATCTTCGCCAATCTGAGCGTCGATGAGAATCTCAAAGTGCCGCGCGAAGAGAAGGGGCCCTGGACGCCCGAGCGAATTTACGCGCTTTTCCCGAGGCTCGCCGAGCGCAAGGAAAATCGTGGGCGCCAGCTCTCAGGCGGCGAGCAGGAAATGCTGTCGATCGGGCGAGCGCTCCTGCTCAATCCCAAGCTGCTCATCCTCGATGAACCCTCGCAAGGGTTGGCGCCGCTCATCGTGCGGGAGGTCTTTGCCATCGTGTCGCGCATGCGCGACGAAGGCATCTCGGTTTTGCTGGTCGAGCAGAATGCGCGCATGAGCCTCGAGATCGCCGATTTCGCCTACGTGCTCGATGATGGCTCGATCGTCCATAGCGGGCCAGCGAGCGAGCTTGCCGCCGATGAAGCGCGCGTCCAGGCGCTCGCGGGCGCGAGTGCCGAGGAATGGACGATGGGGTGACGCTACGGGGCGCGGTCCTCGATTTTGCATCCCGGTGAAGAGGCCCGCATGACCGAGCCTCGCCCGGTTCCGCAGCCACAGGCGAGCCGTTCGAGGCTCCGCCGCTTTTTTGCGGTCGCTGGGCCCGGCATCGTCGTCATGCTGGCCGATAGCGATGCCGGCGGCATGATCACCGCGGCGCAAAGCGGCGCCGAATGGGGCTACCGTCTGTTGCCTCTGCAATTCCTCCTCGTGCCGCTGCTCTACGTCGTGCAAGAGCTCGCGCTTCGGCTCGGCGTGGTGAGCCAAAAGGGGCAGGCGCGGCTGATCCGAGAGAACTTCGGCGCCTTCTGGGCCATGGTCGCCACGACCGCGCTTATCGTCGCGAGTTTCGGCGCGCTGCTCACCGAATTCAGCGGACTGGCAGGCGTGAGCGCACTGTTCCACGTGCCGGTCCCGTTGACGATGGCGATGGTCGTCGCCGGACTTTCGGCCATGGCTTATTTCGGCTCGTATCTCACGGTCGAGAGGATCGCGATCGCGATCGGCGCGTTCGAGCTCGTCTTTCTCTGGGTCGCATTCCAAGCAGAGCCCGATCTCGCCGAGATCACGAGAGAGGCCCTCGACGTCCCCGTCTCCGAGCCCCGCTACCTTTATCTGGTTGCGGCAAATATCGGTGCGGCGATCATGCCTTGGATGATCTTCTACCAACAGTCGGCCGTGGTGGAGAAGAAGCTCAAGGTGGCCGATCTTCCGGCCGCGCGTCTCGACACCGCGTTCGGCGCCATCCTCACCCAGCTCGTCACGGCGGCGGTGCTCATCGCGACGACCGCAACGCTGGGCGGCGAGCGCGGCGGTGCTTCACTCACCTCCATCGGCGAGATCGCGGGTGCGCTCACGCCATTCCTTGGCCAGGAGATTGGCAAGCTCGTCTTCGCGCTCGGGATCACGGGCGCGGCCATCGTCGCCACCATCGTGGTGACGCTTGCTTCGGCCCGCACGATCTCGGACATGCTGGGCTTTGATCAGCCGCTCGGGCACAGAGCGCGAGAAGCACGCTGGTTTTACGGGAGCTACACCGCGATGCTGATCGCGGCAGCCCTCATTATTACCTCAGGCGTCGATCTCGTGAATCTCAGCGTCGCCGTGCAGGTGATGAACGCGCTCTTCCTGCCGCTCGTGCTCGGCTTTCTCTTCCTCTTGGCACGTCGACTGCCGCGCCCCTACCGGCTCGAAGGCGGCTATGCGAGCGCAATCGCGGTGCTGCTCGCGGGCACGGGCCTTCTCGCGGTTTTCACCGCGATCGCCGGCATCGGGGGTTGAGGATCTCACGCCTCTTCCCACCACCTGGCGGCTTCGCAGAGAATGCTGCTCTCGTATGCTAATTACCGCGACAGCATCCCCCCGCTTGCCTATCGTGGTAGTTGATACGGCGCGGCTCCCCCAATTAGACTTCAGGTTTCCACTCTCGATGCCCCTCAAATTTCACCCCGAGCCGGGGACCATCCTGGTTTGCGACTTTACTGGCTTGCGTGAGCCCGAGATGACCAAGACTCGCCCAGTGGTGGTGATTTCACCCCGTCTCAAAAGGCGGAATGATCTATTGGCGATCGTGCCCTTGAGCACTACGCCGCCCAGAGCGGTGACGAGTTACCAATGCGAATTGACACTCGATCCACCGCTACCTCGACCCTTTGATTCTCCCTCCATGTGAAGGCTGATATGATTTATACCGTAGCCTTCCACCGCCTCGAGCTCATTCGAACGGAACGCGATCACACCGGCAAACGAAAATACCTGACGCGAAGAATCCCTGATAACGATCTCCGGCGCGTTCGTCACTGTGTTCTTGCGGGGCTGGGATGGCCAGCCCATGGCCTCATTGACAAAATGGGGGCAAACGCTAGGTATAGCGCTCCTGCGCTGCCGTAAGGCATCAGGCTTTCAAGACCTCTTCGGAGGCGGCCGTGCACCGGAGCGATGCCAAGCTCTCCGCACGGTCAGAAGCGGATCTGCTTCGAAGCCTCGCCGCGTTAGAGTGGCGAGGCTTCTGTTTGCACCTGATCAGGCCGGCCTGATCGCTTCGACAAGGCCCCGCATCAATCTCAATTCAGTCGCGCAACCAGAAGCGATTGCGGTCGACCGCGGCGAAGCCGAGCCGTGCATAAAGCGCAAGGGCAGGCGAATTGCCCTCGCTCACCTGGAGACCGAGAAGCCGGGCTCCTTCACCAAGGGCCCAGGCCTCGAGCGCGGAAAGCACGCTCATTGCCGCCCCTTGGCCGCGCGCATCCGCCCGCGTGGCCACGCATTCGATCACGGCGCAATCCTCATGCATGACGCAGAGCGCCGTGGAAACGGCTCGGCCGTCATGGCGGTGCGCGAAGAAGGCGCGCGGCCGGGGGATGCCCTCGATGATCTTGCTGTTCACGGCGCGCCGATTCTCCGTGATGACGCCGAGATACACTTCGAGCCATTCAGGCGTCGCACGCTCGCTGATCTCGATTGGCGGGGCTGACGGGAGGGCTTCCAAAGGCTTCGCCATCGTCAAGGTCGTCTCGCCTTCCGTGTAGCCCCGGGCGGACAGGAGCGTGGCGAGATTGCCGGGACGGCTGCCGGAAAAGCTTTGCAGACGCGTCGGCGCGCCTGTCTCTCGATAGAGCGTCTCGACCTTCTCGAGTGAAAACACGGGATCGGCACCCTCGTAATCGAGCGTCGAGACCGAGTTGGCGCGTTGTGACCCGCCGCCGGAGGAACGCCAGAGCCACCCATCCACGCGCTGCGTCCGCAAGGCCGGCCAGGCTTTGACATGGGCGCGTTCCATGCGCCGCAAATCGTCAGGAGTGAGCTTCACTTCGGAACTGCAAATTCGCTCGCTCACATGGTGCGCCCCTGGCCGCGCGCCAGGCGGCGCTCGAAGCTTCGCCCATAGGCCGACATGGCAAAGCAGCAGATGAAGAAGACGACGGCCGCGAAGACATAACCCTCCGGCGCTAGACCGAGCCAGGCCGGGTCCTTCAAGGATTGATTGACGGCGCCGAGGAGATCCGACAGCCCGACGATCGTCACGAGCGTCGTATCCTTGAAAAAATCCACCGCGGTATTGATGATGCCCGGCACGATGATGCGCATCGCCTGAGGCAGAACGACGAGCGTCTGCGTTTGCCACCAGGCGAGGCCGAGCGACTGCGCTGCCTCCTCCTGTTCCGTGTCCACGCCTTGCAAGCCGCCGCGCACCACCTCCGCCATATAGGCAGCGTTGAAGAGCACGAGCGCGCCCATGGCGCGGACGAGGCGATCGACAGTCGCGCCATTCGGCAGGAAGAGCGGCAGCAACACCGCCGCCATGAAGAGCACCGTGAGAAGCGGCACGCCACGCCAAAGCTCGATGAAGGCGATGGACACGGTCCGGATGCCGGCAAGTTGCGAGCGTCGTCCATAAGCGAGAAGCACGCCCAAGGGGAGCGAGCCCGCCATGGTGACGAAGGAGATGACGACATCGAGCATGAGCCCGCCCCAAAGGGTGGTGTCGACGAAGGGAAGCCCCGGCACGCCACCTGCGAGAAGCACGCCGGCAATAAGCGGAAAGAGCGTGAGAAGCAGCACGACCCACAAAGCTCGATGCGGGGTGCCATCACGCAGCGCCGGAACCGCAAAGCCGATGAGCAACGCGAATGCGACGATGACACGCCATTGCTCGGACGGTGGATATTGGCCGAAGATGAACACCGGCAAGCGCAAGCGCACGAAGACCCAGCAGGCGCCGGCATCGACACAAGCCGATTTGCTGTCGCCCCAAAGATCGGCTTGCGCGACCGCCCAGCCCCAAGCCGCCGGCAAGACGATCGCGAGAAGGAAGAGCGCGACGAAGGTCAAGATGATGTTGGCGGGCGAATCGAACAGGTTGCGACGCAGCCAATGTGCCGTGCGCCGAGGTAAATTCGACGCGGCCGCGCCTTCCTCATCCGGCGCAACGGGGACGATCGAGCTCACCTCGCTCATCTTGCGGTGACCAGCATGACGCGGCGGTTGTAGGCGTTCATCGCGGCGGAGACCGCGAGGTTGATCGAAAGGAAGATCGCCATCACGATAGCGAAGGTCTCGATCTCGCGGCCGGATTTGTTGAGCACGGTGCCCGCGAAGATCTGGAAAATCTCAGGATAGGCGACGGCGGCACCGAGCGAGCTCGACTTGATGAGGTTGAGGTATTGGCTCGTGAGCGGCGGCACCATCATGCGCAAGGCCTGCGGCAACACGACAAGCAAAAGGACGAGGCGCGGCTTGAGGCCGATGCTGCGGGCAGCCTCGCGCTGGCCCTCCGACACGGCCTGCACGGAGCTGCGCACGATCTCGGCGATGAAAGCGCCCGAATAAATCGAGAGCCCGGCCCAGAGCGCCGCAAGCTCGGGCGGGAGCTGAACGCCGCCCGTGACGTTGAAGCCCGTGAGCGAGGGCGTATCGATATGCTCGATGCCGGCACAGAAGAGAAGAATCGCGAGAAGCGGCATCGCGAGCGCGAGCTTGACGAGGCGACTTCCCCCGATCGTGAGCCGTGCGACGACGGGCGCGGCGACCAGAAGCGCGAGCGCGAGCACGATGAGCGAAGGGCCATTTTGCCCCATGACGGGCACGGGCAGATAGAAACCGCGCACATTGAGCAAGACACCGGCCGGCAAATGTAGGCTCTGCCGCGGTCCCGGCAGATTGTGAAGCACCGCGACGTACCAGAAGATGATCTGCACCAGGATCGGTGTGTTGCGCACGAGCTCGACATAGACGAGCCCCATATTGCGGATGAGCCAATTGCTCGAGAGTCGCATCAGCCCGATGAGAAGGCCGATGAGGGTCGCGGCCACGATTCCCATGGCCGAGACAAGCAGGGTGTTGAGCACGCACACGAGGAGAGCGCGGGCGTAAGTGTCGTCCGGGCCGAAGTCGATGAGGCGGAACGGAATGTCGAAATTCGCCGTGTTGGCAAGGTAGCCGAAGCCGAAGGCGATATGCCGCCGACTGAGATTGTCGGCGGCATTGGAGGCAAGGAACACGGCGACCACCACCAGCGCCGTGAGGAAGACCCACTGAGCGATGCGGGCGCGAAGCGACGGTCGCCTGACCAAGTGCTAAGGCTCCTGACCGTGAGCAGCGCGCCGATCAGTACCAGGGATAGGGCATCATCAACCCGCCATTGGTCCACAGATTGTTCATGCCGCGCGGGAAGCCGAGGCCTTTCGATCCGAACGTCGCCTCGTAGACCTCGCCGTAATTGCCCACCATCTTGATGACGCGATAGGACCAATCATTGTCGAGGCCGAGGAACTTGCCGAGATCGCCTTCGGCCCCGAGAAATTTGCGAAGGTCCGGGTTTGTCGGATTGACCTTCGCCGCATCGATATTGTCGCGCGTCAACCCGAGCACCTCGCCTTCGAGCATGGCGAAATGCGTCCACTTGATGATGTTGAACCAGGCCTCATCGCCCTGGCGCACATAAGGCCCGAGCGGCTCGCGGCCGATGGTCTCGGGGAGGAAGACCCAGTCATTGGGGTTCTTCATGGTGGAGCGTGCCGCGGCGACCGACCCGCCATCATCCGTGTAGCCGTCGCAACGGCCAGCCTCCACAGCCGCGAAGGCCTCCTCGGGGCGCTCGAACAGCAAGGTGCCGATCTTGATGTTGTTGGCGCGATTGTAGTCGGCGATGTTGGTCTCAAGCGTCGTGCCGGTCTCCACGCAAATGGTGGCGCCATTGAGCTCCTTCACATGCGATACGCCGAGGCTCTTGCGCACCATGAAGGTCTGTCCGGTGTAGAAATTCACGGCGGGCTCGGCGAGGCCAAGCTGCGTGTTGCGGGCGAAGGTCAGCTCGGAATCGCGGATCAGCACATCGATCTCGCCGGAAGCGAGCACCGTGAAGCGTACTTTCGAGGTGAGCCCGGTGAACTTCACCTTCTCCGGATCGCCGAGCACCGCCGCCGCAATCGCCCGGCAAAAGGCGACATCGAGGCCCTGCCATTTGCCGGACGAATCCTGATAGGCATAGCCCGGGATGCCGGTGTCGATGCCGCAGCTCAATTGACCGCGCTTCTTGACGGCGTCGAGCGTCGGGCTCTTGACCGTGGACTGCGCATAGGCTTGCGCGCCAAAGCCGAGCACGGCGGCGATGACCGCGCCGCCAAGCGTTAGCCGTGAACCAAATTTAAGCCTCATCGAACCTGCTCCCTCTTGTGCGAAATGTTTTGTGTTCGTTTGTTGTCTACCTGCGGACGAGAGTGGTGGCACGACAGACGGGCGCACCTTCGCTGCGAGACGATGCCGTCTCGCAAAGGAGCGCCGCCGGTCCATGATCACGACGTATTCGCAGGCAGGCCGATTAGAACGGTTGCGCAAAATGAGCGCAACCCCAAAACGACTGTGACTTCTGCAGGCGGCTTGGTCGGCCTTTGAAAAAAATTAGAGGACTCCAAAAAAGCCGCTTGACGTATTCCGGGTTTTCTGAAAAAAGGCATGCGTAGTGGATAGACACCCACTTTGCGCCCGGAGCTGAACAAGCCGCCGGGCGCTTTGCTTTTGCACCGTAATTTCAGGCGACAACGCCGGTCCGAACATTGCCTGCCGCGCTAACGCGCCGAGCAGTGAGTGTCTTTGGTCCGAAGCGCAATCTTTGCCACGTCCGAGCACGCAAGCTTCACATTTTCAAAGTTTCTCTCGCCACCGTCTCGGCGCGAGCCCGCATGTCGGCACCGTCGCGCTGCCGGCATCACCTCACGTAGCATTTCGAAAAGGAGAACCCCATGATCAAGCCTTGTCTCTCTTGCATCTTTTTCAAGAAGGACAAGACGCTCCCGGAAGCGAAGAGCGGCTTTTGCCATCGCTATCCGCCGACCGTTTTCCTCATCGAACACGATTTCCGCACGCTCTTTCCGCCGGTTCGCGACGAGTTCGCCTGCGGCGAGCACAAGAGCGTCGGAAGGCGGAGGCCGCGCCTCGGATGAGCTCGAAGCGAGATG
>JAFAQA010000143.1 GCA_019246665.1 Hyphomicrobiales bacterium | reverse complement strand
GTGGTGGGGGAAGTAGGACTCGAACCTACGAAGGCGTAAGCCAGCGGATTTACAGTCCGCCCCCTTTGCCGCTCGGGACATTCCCCCGTCCGGTGCCGCTGAGGGCGGTGAACGCCTTTGGCATGGCGACGGGTGCGCCGCTTATGGTGCGCCGTCTTCTGGGTGTCAACATGGGTTTCCGGGCGCACAGGTTTTGCGGCGACAAGGGAACTTGACCCCCGTGCCTCAGTGAACCACGCGCTCTTCGAGACCTTGCTCGATCTCCGCGATGATCGCCGCTGCGACGGTCTTTGGATCGGGAGCCTCGGTCACCGGGCGACCCACCACGATGTGATCGGCGCCGGCCGCGATCGCCTCGGCCGGCGTCATGACCCGTTTCTGGTCGCCGACGCCCGCCCCTTTTGGCCTGATGCCGGGCGTGACGAGGGTGAGGCGATTGCCGATGACGCCGCGCACCATGCGCACTTCCCGTGGCGAGAGGATGAGGCCCGCGACACCGCGCGCTTTCGCCTGTCGCGCCCGATGCACGACGGTGGTCTCGACGCCGGAAGCGTATCCCGCCTCCATGAGGTCCTTGTCGTTCATCGAGGTGAGCGCGGTCACGCCCAGAAGCTTGAGATTCGATCCGGCGGCGCCGGCGACCGCGGCCTTCATGGTTTGTGGGTAGGCATGGATGGTGAGGAAGCTCGCGCCGAGACGCGCGACCTGCGCGGTCGCCCGCTCCACCGTGTTCGGGATGTCGTGCAGCTTGAGGTCGAGAAAAACCTTCTTGCCCTCGCCTACGAGCCTTTGGACCAGGGGAAGGCCACCCGCATAGACGAGCTCCATGCCGATCTTATAAAAGATGCCCGCTTCACCGATGCGCGAAACGAGTCGCTTCGCCTCCTCGGTCGAGGCGAGATCAAGCGCAATGATCAAGCGCTCGCGCGGGCTCACTTCACGAACCGACGATACACCCAGACGCGCGCGGGCGGCACGTTGAGCCAAATGCGTCGCGAGGGCGTGGCGGTGTAATCCTGTCCGCTTCGTGGAATGGGCGCCGTGGTGGCGTAGGTGAACTGAACGAAAGGTGCGCCTTGCGCCATCAAGTCAAAACATTGCCGCAAGAGGTCGAGGCGCGCCAAGACCGGACGTGTCAGCAAAGGTAAGCTCGAGACCACCGCCGCCGCCGGCGCGAGACGAAGCGGTGCGAGCGTCTTTGCGATCCCATAGGCATCCCCCTCGATGACTCGCGCGGCGGGGTGGCGTCTACGGAGAAGCGCGCAGAATTCGGCACCAAACTCGAGAAGCACGAGACGCTCGGCCGGCACACCGCGCCGCAAAAGCGCCGCCGTCACCGGACCCGTCCCCGGGCCGATCTCGATGACGGGACCGCTCGCTGACGGATCGACATAGCTCGCCATGGCGCGCGCGAGCGCAGGCCCCGAAGGTTGAATGGCGCCGATCTGGAGGGGACGCTCGGCCCATGTTCGCAGAAAGCGTGCCGCATCCGGCAATTTTCTGCCCCGGATCGATGCCCGTGCGGCTGGATCGTCCATGCACGCTCTCTCGGTCAAAGCGCGAGCCTCGAAACGCTCGAGGGCGATATCAGGGCCTTCGCTCAGTTCTTCGTCTTGTCCACCAGGGCCTTCGCCTTGATCCAAGGCATCATGTCGCGCAGCTTCTCGCCGACCTGCTCGATCGGGTGCCCCGCCATGCGGGCCCGCATCGCCTTGAAGGATGTCTGGTTGACCCGGTTCTCGAGCATCCATTCGCGGGTGAACTTGCCGGATTGAATGTCGGCGAGGACGCGCTTCATCTCCGCCTTGGTGGCCTCGTTGACGATGCGCGGACCGCTCACATATTCGCCGAACTCGGCCGTGTTCGAGATCGAGTAGTTCATATTGGCAATGCCGCCCTCATAGATGAGATCGACGATAAGCTTCACCTCGTGCAAGCACTCGAAATATGCCATCTCGGGCGCGTAGCCGGCCTCGACCAAGGTTTCGTAACCACCCTTGATCAATTCGACGAGGCCTCCACACAACACCACCTGCTCGCCGAAGAGATCGGTCTCGCATTCCTCGCGGAAGGTCGTCTCGATGACGCCGGCGCGGCCCCCGCCAATCGCGGCCGCATAGCTCAGGCCGAGATCATGGGCATTGCCCGAGGCGTCCTTGTGGATGGCGATCAGGCAAGGCACACCGCCGCCGCGCTGATACTCGGAGCGCACGGTATGGCCGGGTCCCTTCGGCGCCACCATCAGCACGTCGATATCGGCGCGCGGCTCGATCAGGTTGAAATGCACGTTGAGACCATGTGCGAACATCAAGGCGGAGCCATTTTTCATATTGGCAGCGAGATGATCGCGATAGATATCCGCCTGGATCTCGTCCGGCGTCAGCATCATCATGATGTCGGCCCATTTGGCGGCGTCCGCAACCTCCATCACCGGAAGCTTCTCGGCCTCGGCCTTCTTGGCCGAGCCCGATCCCTTGCGCAAAGCGACCGCAACGGTCTTCACGCCCGAATCGCGAAGGTTGAGCGCATGCGCATGACCCTGGCTGCCATAACCGACGATGGCCACCTTCTTGCCCTTGATGAGATTGATGTCCGCATCCCGGTCATAATAAACGCGCATGAGCATTCCCTTCTGCACCCGGACGCCCGCGGCTTTGGAGACTTGAGCGTGCGCCAAAATCGATGTCGTGGCTCTTAGGGGAGGCTCGCCGCCGCGTCAAAGGATGTCGTCGATGCGCTGGCTGGCTTGGCCGCGATTTGCCAGGGCTGGCTTTCACGTGCCATTTCAGGGCGGACGCCATGAGCTTCGCAAGCCTTTTCATTTTGGTGCGTGATGGATCTGCCCGCTGCCGACGACGTGATCGCCTTCTGGCGCGAGGCCGGAAGCGAGAAATGGTTCGCGAAGGACGATGGCTTCGATGCCTCGATCCGGGAGCGCTTTCTCGAGCTTCTCGGCGCGGCCCAGCGGGGCGAGCTCGCCGCTTGGGAGGAAACTCCGGACGGTGCGCTTGCACTGGCGATCGTGCTCGACCAATTCCCGCGAAACCTGTTCCGAGGAACGCACTTGGCCTATGCGGCCGATGCGCAGGCGCGCGGCGTCACTTCGCGGGCGCTGGCGCGTGGCTTCCACCATCAATGCGACCGGGAGCTCGCGATCTTCCTCTACATGCCGCTCGTGCATTCGGAAGATCTCGTGGATCAAGAGCAGGCGGTAGCGCTCTTCGAGACGCTTGCGCTCGACGAGAATTTGCGCTCCGCGCGCGAGCATCGCGACATCGTCGCGCGTTTCGGCCGTTTCCCGCACCGCAATCTGGTCCTTGGCCGCAGAACGACGCCGGCAGAGCAGGCATTTCTCGACGAAGGCGGATTTTCTGGGTGATCGAATGTGAGCCGCGCCGCTGGCGCTTGCCTCGGGCCCTTCGCACCGTAGTGTCCTTGCGCCGCCCGTGTGGCACTGGCATGGTGGCTCGCAACGAACATTTCGTTCGTGAAACCGGATGGGCGCATGGCCATCGCGATCAAGGACCGCGCGAAGGAGTGGGAAGCCGGCGCTCAGGCGCTGTCGGGACAGCTCGGCAAGACCATTCAGAGGCTGCGCAAGGCTTATAATCTTTCGCTTTCCGAGCTTGCCGAGCAATCCGGCGTCGCGAAATCCATCATCAGCCAGATCGAGCGCAACGAGACCAATCCGACCCTCGCCACCATCTGGCGGCTGAGCCAGGCACTCGACGTCTCGATCGAGCGCTTCCTCGCCTCGTCCGACGAAGAACCTTTCATCGAGGAGACGCGCGCGGCAGCGACTCCGATCCTCGTTTCAGAGGATGGCAAGGTGAAGCTCGCCATCGTCGGCTGGATCAAGACCGTCGAATGGCTCCAATGGTATGACGTGAGCGCGGAGCCTGGCGGCGTGCTCGAGGCTGAGGGGCATCAGCGC
>JAFAQA010000029.1 GCA_019246665.1 Hyphomicrobiales bacterium | reverse complement strand
CAGCAGTCCTTTCGCTCGACGCGGTGAAGCGCGCCATGGAAGGGCGAGCGCTGCGCAAGTTCATTCTGGTGCCGGGAAGGATCGTCAATGTGGTCATTTGATCGGCTTTGCCTCGGCGCCTCCAGGGGATCGATGCCGACCGATGGTTCCCATCCGTCCGCCAAACCCATCCACATCATAATGGGGTGGTGGTCAGGCCTTTTCCGAAAATTGAGAACCCTTTTTCGGGGCCAGGCCACAAGGCCGATGATCGCGAGCGTCACGGCACTTGCGCTCGCGGGCTGCATCCATCCCCTTTACGGCACGAACGGCATCGACTCGCGCCTTGCTCAGATCGAGGTCGAGCCCATTCCGGATCGCGTGGGCCACTACCTTGCCGAGGAGCTCAAATTCGAGACGAATGGCAGCGGCACGGCGCCTGCGCCGAGGTACCGGCTGATCATCACCACCACGGAGTCGCTCGGGGGCCTCATCATCAACCTGCACAGCTTGACGTCGGACGCGGCGTCGTTGACGCTCACCGGCAATTATTCCCTCGTCGAGATCGAGAGCGGCAAGGAAATCACCAAGGGCACGGCGAATGCGACGGCCTCTTATGATCGGTCACAGCAGCGCTTCGCCAATGTGCGGGCCGCGCGGGACGCGGAGATCAGGGCCGCGACGGTCCTCGCCGATCAGATCAGGACGCGCGTCGGGATAGCCCTCCTCGACCAGAAATAGGATGGTCCAAAGGTAGAATGGTTGCTATTAAGCCGGCGGAGGCGGAAAGCTTTCTTCGGCGGCTGCCGAAGACGCTCGAGCTCATCCTGTTGCATGGGCCGGATGCCGGCCTCATCGACGAGCGTTGCCGCGCCGTGCTCGCGAGTGCGGTAGCCGATCCGGGGGACCCTTTCCAGCTCGTGCGGCTCGCGGGCGATCAGCTTGCCGCCAATCCTGAGCGGCTCATCGAGGAAGCGAGCGCCATCGGTCTCTTCGGGCCACGCAAGGCCATCTGGGTTCAGGCCTTCGACAAGCCGATCGACCGCAGCGTGAAGCTCTTGCTCGACGGCCCGGCCTTCGAAAACCTCGTCGTCATCCAGGCGGGGGATCTGAGCAAGCAATCGGCGCTGCGGACCTTGTGCGAGCGCTCGCAGCGTGCCGCGGCGCTCGCCTGCTACGCGGGCGGAGAGCGGGAGAATGCGGCGCTCGTCGATGAGATGCTCACCGAATCCGGGCTCATGATCGAGCCCGGCGCCAAGCGCGACCTTCTCGGCGCACTTGGTCCCGACCGGCGCCAATCACGCTCGGAGATCGAGAAGCTCGTGCTCTACAAGCTCGGCGAGAAGAAGGTGACGAGCGAGGATGTGGCGATTGTCATGGTCGACGCCAATGCGGTCGCCATGAACGCGGTTATCGACGCAGCTTTCGCAGGCGACTATGCGGGGCTCGACCGGGAATTATCGCGTGCCTTTGCCGAGAGGCTCGGATCGGATCCGATTCTCGGCGCCGCCATCCGCCACGTCTTCTCAATCGCGGAAGCTCGCGCCAAGGTGGAGGCCGGCATGAGCGCCTCCGAGGCCGCTAAGGAAATGCGCCTCTTCTGGAAGCGGGAGGGCGCCGTCACGCGCCAATTGGCCATCTGGAGTTCGGCCGCGCTCGATGGCGCGCTGGCCGATCTGCAGGCGGCGGTCCGGCGCATTCGCCGCTCATCGCTTGCGGCCGAATCCGTGGCGCGCATGGCATTCTGGCGAATTGCGCGCCATGCACGGTCCTCGGCGCAGCGGTAGGAGCGTGATCCTCGACGAGGCGAAACCTCATTGCCCGGTCAAGCTCCTGCACAAGGCATCGAGCTGCTCGAGGCTTTGATAGCGGATGCGCAATTCACCACCGCGGGCACCATGCCGAATCGAGACCGGCAGGCCCAAGCTTTCCTCCAGGCTGTGCTCGAGGGCTGCGACGTCGGCGTCGCCCGAAGACGGCGGTGCGCTCCCTCTGTCCTCGCGCCTGCGGCGCGTCTTCGCCTCGCGCTGCGCGATCGCCTCTGCTTCGCGGACGCTCAAGCCGCGCGCGATCACCTCTTTTGCGGCCGCCGAGGGATCATCGACATTGAGCAAGGCGCGGCCATGCCCTGCCGAAAGGCGACCGTCGGCCAAGCTCGACTTCACGTCTTCAGGAAGTTTGAGAAGACGTAGCGTATTCGTAACGTGGCTTCGGCTCTTTCCTAGGGAATTTGCAAGTTCAGCTTGCGTATAATTGTACTCGTCGATCAGGTTTTGATAGCCTGTTGCCTCCTCTATTGCATTGAGGTCTTCTCTTTGCACGTTCTCGATGATTGCCAATTCAAGAGAAGTTCTGTCGTCCGCTTCGATTAGGACGATTGGTATTTCGCGCAGCTCCGCTCGCTGCGCGGCGCGCCAGCGCCGTTCCCCGGCCACGATTTCATAGGGGATGGCTTTATCGGGTAGCCGTCGGACCACGACGGGCTGAATAAGGCCCTTGCTGCGAATCGAAGCCGCGAGCTCGTCGAGCTCCGCGTCCGAAAAGTTGCGCCTTGGGTTGCGCGGATTGGGCCGCAGGTGTTCGACGGGAGCGCGGCGCGGCACGGCTTCCGCTCTCGACGCGGCCTCCGTCCCGACATCGCCGATCAGGGCCGCGAGCCCCCTTCCTAGTCGTGAGCGCTGTGCTTCGTCGGCCATGATCGCCAACTCCAATTAAAGTGGCCGGCTAATCAATCAGGATAGCCGGCTTCATCATTTAAGCCGTCTCAGGTCGTCATGATCAAGAGAGAGCGGCAAAATCACGAGCATGGTCGGTGCGTTCCCGCTGAATCAGCTCGGAGGCGAGCTTCAGATAGGCTTGGCTCCCGGTGCATTTCAGATCGTAGAGCAAAGCCGGCTTTCCATAGGATGGCGCTTCCGAAAGTCTTACATTTCGGGGAATGATCGTTTCATAGACT
>JAFAQA010000544.1 GCA_019246665.1 Hyphomicrobiales bacterium | reverse complement strand
GCCTCGGCCTTCGCCTCTCCAATTTTTTCGATCGCCACCAAAGGGAGGGCCGCGAGAGCTTTCGCTTGCGGATGCTCGTCCCATTCGCCGAAGGATCGCAAGGCCGCAACCACGAGGCCCGCATCGGCCGCCGTCTTCTCGAAGGTGAAGGCATTCCATTCCATGAGCGCTTGCGCCACGGCGTCTCGGTCATAGGCGCATTTTAGGAGGGCGAGGATGCCGTCGCGGTGATGCGGGAAATTGGTGTGGAGGCGCACGAAGCCGCCGTCGGCGCACCGATAGATGCCGGCGATCCTGTCCCAAGGCTCAGGCGCGGTTTTTCCTTCGACCCGCAAATATCGCTCGCTACGGAACTCGATGGCGGCGTGACGCCTGTCGACGCTGACGGACTGCCGGCGCCCAGACCGGAGCCGCCACAGATCGGCGGCCGCCAGCGCCGATGCCGCGATGCTCACTTGTGCGGCAAGACCGACCTTGAATGATGACGGGAGTACGGGATCGGAGCCGATGAGCACGGCGTCGCCGAGGAGGTCGTCAGGTGCGCCGATCGAACGCCAAATTTCTGAGAGAACCGAGTGGGCGGTCATGGATGCTCACGGATAGCAGCGGGGCACGGTTCGGGAAGGGTGCCAAGTTGGAAAACCATATCCCATGCTGGATGTCCTTGCCCTAAATTGCCAATATGCTCGAGCCTCGAGATTCTGGACTTTCACGCCCACGGCGTGCTGAGGTCGTTGAAGAAATTTCAGGCGAGGATCTCTTCGCAAGAGCGTGAGGGCATGCCGATGAAGGTCGCGGGCCGGAGAAAAGCGTGATGGCGGAAGGGGCAATGGACGCTCTTGTTGTGGGCAGCGGGATTGTCGGCATCTCCTGCGCCTTGAGCGCGCAAGAGCGTGGGCTGAATGTTGTCCTTTGCGATCCCGGCGAAGCGCGCCGGCGCGCGAGTTACGGAAATGCCGGCTGCATCAGCCGAAGCTCGCTGTTTCCGATGTCCGGGCCGGGGCTCTGGCAGAATCTTCCAAATTACCTCCTCAATCGGGATCTGGGCTTGCGCTTGCGCTATGCGAAGCTTCCCCGCATCGCGCCCTGGATCGCCGCGTTCATGAAGGCCGCGAACATGCGAGCCTTGCGACGCGCCGCGACCGCGCTCGATCGCCTGACAAGCCGCGCCTTCGATGCGCATATGCATCTCGCGTCGCGCGCCGATGCCACAGGCCTCATCAAGCGCGAAGGCATGCTGCGGCTCTATCGGACCGAGGCTTCGTTCCACAAGGCCGCCCATGAGCGCGAGATCCTCCTGGAGCACGGCGCCAAATTCGAGGTGATCGATGGTGATGGATTGCACGAGCTCGAGCCGGCGTTGCAGCGGCCTTTCGCCAAGGGCGTGCTCTATCCGGAGACCGGCTCGGTCTCCGACCCGGGCGGTCTCGTCGAGGCCTATCGCAAGCTCTTCGTCGACGGGGGAGGGCGCATTGCGCAAGTCACGGTGGGAGAACTCCGCCCCGAAGGCGAGCGCTGGGTCGCGCGCTTCGCGGGCGGAGAGGCTCGCGCCCGTCAGGTCGTGCTTGCGGCAGGCGGTTGGTCGCATGGATTCACGCAAGCGCTCGGCTATCGTTTTCCGCTGGCCGTCGAGCGCGGCTACCACTTGCATCTTGCGCCTGGAGAAGGGCCACCGCTGAACCGTCCCATCCACGACAGCGGCGGCTACCACATGCTCGCGCCCATGCGCCAAGGTGTGCGCGTCACTTCCGGCGTGGAGCTTGCCCCTCTGAGCGCCCCACCGGACACGACACAGATCGACGCGGCGGTGCGCGAGGCGCGCGGCACGATCTCGCTCGGCGCGCCGGTCGACAACGAGCCTTGGCTCGGTGCGCGCCCCTCGACGCCGGACGGGCTTCCCGTGATCGGAGAGGCGCCGCGCCATCGCGGGCTCTTCTTCGCGTTCGGCCACGGACATATCGGCCTCTCGAACGGCCCGATCACGGGCCAGGTGATCGGGGACCTGCTTCTCGGGCGTCCTGCGGCGTTCGATATCTCGCCCTTCTCGGCGACGAGGTTCTGAAGTCGACGCATTGTGAAGCCGGTGAACCGGAGCATGCCCACGCCCGCTCCAACTCGAACCTCGCTTGCGGATTTGCAGAAAATCGTCTCTTTGAGGCTCCGAGGACGACCTCGCGATCATCGCCACATCCGGCGGGGACGGCCCTGCCATTGCAGAAGCCTCGCCATGGCCTGGGCCTATCTTCTCATCGCCGGTTTGTTCGAGGTGAGCTGGGCTGTCGCTCTCAAATACGCCGAAGGCTTTACCCGCCTCGTTCCATCGCTTGTCACGATCATCGGCATGGCGCTCAGCCTCGGCTTTCTCGGCCTCGCCCTGAAGTCCTTGCCTATCGGAACGGCTTACGCGGTTTGGACGGGCATCGGCGCGGTGGGCACCGTGGCGCTCGGCATCTACCTCTTCGGCGAGCCCGCAACCGCTGCCCGTCTCGCCTGTATCGGCTTGATCATTGCCGGAATCGCGGGCTTGAGGATGGTGGCGTAAGAGCACGCGATGAATGCACCGTGCGCAGCGATGCACTGCGCCGGAAGCCCTGGCGCGGGGGCGATTGGCGGTTTATACCTCATGTATCTCCCCCGGCGTTCGCCTCGAGCGCCGCCCCCAGGACATCTTGCGAGGTGCTCTTTCATGGACGACAAGCCCAATTCCCAAGCCGCCCGCGACATCGCCTATTATTTTCATCCGGCAACCAATGCTCGTCGCCATGAGGAGATCGGCCCCACCATCATGGAGCGTGGAAAGGGCGTCCACGTCTACGATGATCAGGGCAAGGAATATATCGAAGGGCTCGCGGGTCTTTGGAGTGTCGCCGTCGGCTTCGGGGAGGAGAGGCTCGTCAAGGCGGCTACG
>JAFAQA010000226.1 GCA_019246665.1 Hyphomicrobiales bacterium | reverse complement strand
CTCGCGGTCGACCTCGATGAGGAGCGCCGGGTTCTGGTAGGCGGCGCGCCCGACCATCACCCCATCCACATGGGCAAGATGCGCTTTTGCCTCGACCAGCGTCGAGATGCCGCCGTTGATCGCGATCGGGAGGGATGGCAGGCGCGCCTTCAGCCGGTAGACGCGCTCATGGTCGAGCGGGGGAATGTCCCGGTTCTCCTTCGGCGAGAGGCCCTCGAGCCAGGCCTTGCGCGCATGCACGATGAGCGCATCGACGCCGGCAGCGCGCGTAGCGTCGGCGAGACGATCGAGCGCCTCCTCGGTATCCTGCTCGTCGACGCCCAACCTGCACTTCACGGTCACCGGGATCGACACGACCGCCTTCATCGCCGCGACGCAATCGCCGACGAGGCCGGGCTCGCGCATGAGGCACGCACCGAAGCGCGCGTTCTGCACGCGATCGGATGGGCAGCCGACATTCAGGTTGATCTCGCGATAGCCCGCCTCCTCGCCGAAGCGCGCCGCGAGCGCAGCTTCGCGAGGCTCCGCCCCGCCGATCTGAAGCGCCAGCGGCTGCTCTTGCGCATCGAAGGCGAGGAGCCTCAAGCGCGGCCCATTGACGAGCGCGGCAGCCGCGATCATCTCCGTGTAAAGGCGCGCCTCACGCGTCAGCGCGCGATGAAAGAGACGGCAGAAACTGTCCGTCCACTCCATCATGGGCGCAACGCTGAATCTGAAAGCGGAAGCGTTCTTCATTCAACACAAATCTTGGATGCCTGCGATGTGAGGCTCGGAACTCGCATGGACCCATAACATAGAAAACGGGTTTCGCGTCTTTTTGACCAAGCGATCGCCGAGCGGATTGTCGAACTGGTGATTGACGCGCTTTCGCTTGCTGTTCCATATCGGTGCGCCGTCGGCGCCCGCCCGGCCGGCACCCAGAACCCGCGAAGGCCTCACCTGCATGGGCGTTCAAGAAACGAAAGCCGCTTCCTCGACCGCGAGCTCGAAGCGCACACTCGACCCGATCACCCAAACCGTGATCCGCCACAGGCTGACCTCGATCTCCGCCGAGATGGGCGAGGCGATGCTGCGCACCTCCTATTCGCAAATCCTGAATTCGAGCCGCGATTTCTCGGTTGCGATTTGCGACGATCAATGCCGGCTGATCGCGCAGGCAGACCATATTCCGGTGCATGTCGGTGCCCTGCCTTGGGCTTTGAAAGCCGCGAAGGAAGCCTTTCCCGATCCGCAGCAAGGAGACGTGATCCTTCTCAACGACCCGTATTACGGCGGCAGCCATCTGCCGGACATAACGGCGCTGATACCCGTCTTTCACTCGGGGCGGCGCCTTCTTTGGACGATCGTGCGGGCGCATCAAAGCGATATCGGCGGAGCGACGCACGGCGCCTACAATCCGGCCGCGACCGAGATCTGGCAAGAAGGCCTGCGCATTCCGCCGATCCTTCTTTACGAGCGCGGCCGCCTGCGCGCCGACATCCTGGAGATGCTCGCGATCAATGTCCGCCATGCGCGAGATTTTCGCGGCGACCTCGCGGCCATGGTCGGCGCCGCCCATCTCGGCGAGCGTGGCCTCGAACGCTTATGCGATGAATTCGGCGCAGCCCTCGTCATGCAAGCGATCGAGGCCGTGCTCGACGCGTCGGAGGCGCGTTCGCGTGACATCGTCGCGAGCTGGGCGGATGGGGTGTACACAGGCGAGGCTTTGCTCGACGATGATGGCCGCGGGCGTGAGGATATTTGCATCCGCGCAAAGGTCACGAAGCGAGGCCGTGAGATCGAGGTCGATCTCTCCGCCTCCGACCCTCAAACGACGAGCTTCGTGAACTCCTCGCACGCCAATACGCAATCGGCCGTCGCCATGGCTTTCGCCTTCCTGCTCGACGCCGATATTCCGAAGAATGCCGGCACCTTCCGTCCGCTGAGCGTCGTCGCCAAACCCGGCACGCTCGTCTGGGCGAATGACAATGCGCCGGTCACGCTGTGCACCAGTCATCCGTCGAACGAGATCATCGAGGCCATTGTCAAGGCGATGGCGGCGGCCTGTCCGGAGCGGGTGATGGGCGGCTGGGGGCGGCGCTTTCGCCTCGCCATCAAGGGGCATGACGCACGGCGTAACCGCTCTTTCATCTGGCACATGTTCCATGCGCGCCCCGGAGGGGGCGCTTCGGCGGGCGGCATCGGCTGGTCCTCGATCGGAGAGTGGCACTCGGCCGGCGGCATCAAATTCGGCAGCATCGAAGTCGATGAGGCGCGCTTTCCTCTCCTCTTCCGCAAGCACGAGTTCCGATTGGGCTCCGGAGGCACGGGCCGCTTCCGGGGCGGGATGGGCGTCGAGCTCGAACTCGAGGTGGAAGCAGAAGGGCTCATCAACACCGCGGGCGACGGCGCGAGGCATGGCGCGGCCGGAATGCTCGGCGGCGGAGATGGCCTTCCCCATTCCTACCGAATCCTGCGGGCCAACGGCTCGACGCGCGTGCTCAAGACCAAGGAAGTCGGCATCGAGATCGGCCCGGGCGACCTGATCGATGTGCGTTCCGGCGGCGGTGGCGGATGGGGCGAGCCCTCCCAACCGAGATCGCAGCCGGCGGCCGCCAAAGGGGCGGCCCAATGACGCCGAGCTACAGGATCGGCATCGACGTGGGGGGCACTTTCACCGACATTGTCGGCATCGACCAGGAAGGCACGATGACCTTCCTGAAGACACCCACGACGCCGCAAAACCAGGCACTGGGCGTCGTCGACGGCATCGCTCATCTCGCCGCGCGCCTCGGGCTCCCGCAGGACGAGCTGTTGCGGCGCACCTCGCGCATCGTGCACGGGACGACGGTCGCGACGAATGCGCTCCTCGAGCGCAAGGGTGCGCGCATCGCCCTGCTCACCACGGCGGGCCATCGCGATGTGCTCGAGATGCGCGAGGGGCTGAAGTTGGACCGTTATGATTTGCGCTCCCCGCCGCCGGAGCCTCTGGTCCCGCGCGAGCGTCGTCTCGGAATCGTCGAGCGCATTCGTGCCGACGGCTCAGTCTTGACGCCACTCGACAAAGCTTCGCTCAGGGAGGTCTCGCGCAAGCTCAAGGAGGAGCGCGTCGAAGGGATCGCCATCTGCTACCTTCACTCTTACCGCAATGACCGGCACGAGAAGGAGACGTTCGAGTTTTTGCGCAAGGAGCTTCCGGAGGCTTACGTCTCGCTCTCGAGCGAGGTCCTGCCGCAAATCAAGGAATATGAGCGAGTCTCGACGACGGCCGTGAACGCCTATGTCGGACCTGGCGTGCGCGCCTATTTCGCCGATCTCGAGCGCAAGCTCGAAAAGGCCGGCTATGCGGGCACCCTCTTCATCATCCTCTCGCATGGTGGCGTCGCGCCCGTCGAGGAGGCGAGCCGGCTCGCCGCCGCGACCGTCTTGTCCGGGCCGGCAGGTGGTGTCGCCGGGTGCCGGCACGCGGCGCTCATCACCGGCAACCTCAACCTCATCCCTTTCGACATGGGCGGAACGAGCACCGATATATCGCTCATCGTCGCGGGAGAGGCGGCGCTCAGCTCCAATCGCGGACTTGCCGGCCAGCGCATTGCGATGCGCAGCCTGGACATCATCAGCATCGGCGCAGGTGGCGGTTCCATCGCCCGGGCGGAAAGCGGCGCGCTTGATGTGGGCCCGCAAAGCGCCGGCGCCATACCCGGGCCCGTCTGCTATGGCGCGAACGGCACCGAGCCCACCGTGACCGATGCCAATGTGGTCCTCGGCAGGCTCGCCGCCGACCGCCCGCTTCCGGGCCGGGGCAGTCTCGACCGAATCGCCGCTGAGCATGCGCTCGATGAGCTCGCCAGCAAGCTCGGCCTTACGCGCGAGCGCACCGCGGAAGGGATCATCGAGGTCATCAATGCGAAGATGGCGGATGGCATCAGGCTGGCGACCGTATCGCGCGGCGTCGATCCTCGCGATTACGCCCTGCTCGGTTTCGGCGGAGCCGCCGGTCTTCATGCCTGCGACGTCGCGCGCGGGCTCGACATCTCTCGCATCATCGTTCCAAATTTCGCCTCTGTCCTCTCGGCCTGGGGAATGCTCTCGACGCCGCTTCGCTACGAAGTGAGCCGCACCCATATCGGAGACACGCGTTCCTTGGGCGCCAAGGATCTTCGGGCCCTCTACGACGAACTCGCCAAAGCGGCGACACGCAAGATCGCCGGAAAAACGCCCGGAGACATCCGCATCCAGCGCTCCGCCGAAATGCGCTACGGCGAGCAGATCTATGAGATCGACGTTCCGCTCGATCAGCTCGATTGGGAGGCGTCGAATTTGATGGATCAGGTCACCGACGCTTTCCGGCGCCGGCACGAAGCGCTGTTCACCTATTCGCTTCCCGACCAGGACATCGTGCTCGTCAACGCACGCGTGGCGGCGACGAGCGATGCGGACGCGTTGCCCGATCTTCCGACGAGCGCTGTCAAGGGAGCCGGCCCCGAGCCGAGGCAATGTCTGATCCACCTCGGGAGCTGGAAGGAAGTGCGTGCTTATCCGATGGAGGCGCTCGTGCCGGGACAGAAGATCGAAGGCCCGGCGCTGATCGAGGCCAACACGACGACCGTGCTGTTGAAGGAGGGCGATCACGCCCTCGTCAATCCCTGGGGATGGCTCGACATCGCCGTCGCCTCTCGTTGAAGCGCTTTCGAGGTTTCCTGATGCGCACGCGAATTCTAGGCCTTGCTACGACGGCTGCTCTGTTCATCCTGGGCACCTCGGGAGCGAGCGCCGAGGTCAGGATCGGCGTCGCACTGCCGCGCACGGGGCTCTCGCCGCGATTGGCGAGCAGATCGCGAACGGGGTGATGGCGGCCGCCAAGGCTATCCACGAGAGCCTCCCCGCGAGCGAAAGGATCGTGCTCGACATCGAGGACGATGCTTGCCATCCGAACTAAGCCGTCTGTGTCGCCAACGAACGAGCTTTGGGCGATCGCCGGGCCTGCCGCTGAAGGCGTGCTCTTCACCTTCACTCCCGATCCGCGGCAGCGCCCCGAGGCGGCGGTCGCTGTCGCGGCGCTTCGCGCCAAAACGGCGAGCCTGAAGGTTTTGCCCTTTACGCCTACGCGGCCTTGCAGCTCATCGCGAAAGGCATGCGCGAAGCTCGTTCCGCCGAGCCGAAACGGGTCGAAGCCGCGCTGAAGTGAGGCCGCTTCAACTCCGTCCTGGGTGAAATCGGCTTCGACGCAAAGGGCGACATCAGTGCACCCGGCTATGTGCTCTACGTCTGGAAGCGCGCCAAATATGAATACGCGAACTGAGAAGAGCGGCGCGGAGCGCGGCTCGCCCGAAGCCAGCTCATCCGCTCAGGCGTGAATTTGCCGGGACGCCTCGGCTTCGGCGCGAACCGAACCGCGCTGACGCGCGCGCGGCAAGCTGTCCGCGAATTCAACGCCTAATGTCGTCGCGCTCCGCCAGAGAACGTGGCATTTGCGCATGCCGATGGCGCCGCGCGCGATGCGCAGAATGAATTTCTCAGGGATGCGGCCGACGGCAACCCCGGTGACCTTGGCGCCGCCGTTCGAAAAGTCCTTGATGACGCAGCGGCTAAGCAAAGCGCCGTCGCAATCGTAGATCTTTCCCGGCGAATGCCATTCAACTCGAATATTTTTTCGACGCTCGCGTCTCATGATTG
This sequence comes from Hyphomicrobiales bacterium, assembly GCA_019246665.1. Classification (GTDB taxonomy): domain Bacteria; phylum Pseudomonadota; class Alphaproteobacteria; order Rhizobiales; family Beijerinckiaceae; genus GAS188. The sequence continues at coordinate 20,913 of JAFAQA010000226.1, read as the reverse complement.
AGTCCCATTATTGCGAGCGCCAAGCGTAAAGCTTCAATCCTGAAGGATTGCCTAAAATCTATTCGAGGATGCGAAGCGTTCAATCGCGATAATCGCATGCGCCGAGGTAGAACTCTCCGAAGTTCGACTGAAAGTTTCCGAAGCTTGCTCGAGAGGCGGCAATCGGCGCGCGAATCTCGCATCATTTCCCGGCGGCTTTTCGCAATGCCTCATTGATCCTCTCCTGCCAGCCTGGCCCGCCCTCCTGAAAATATTCGAGGACATCCTGGTCGAGGCGCAAGGAGACGATCGACTTCACGCCGGGAACCTTCCGCGCTTCCGGCACGGCTTCGACGGGCTTTTTCGTCACCGATTTGAACGCGGCTTCGGCGGCGTCTCGGGCGCTATCTCCACGCCGACTTTTTCCTGGTGGCATCATCATTCATGTCCGGTGCGATGTGGCGGGTTGCTCATTGTCGAGAATAAGTCGCGATGAAAGCATTTCAAGCTTTGACTCCATCTCGCACAATGAGTCATCGGGGATTGTTTCGGCCGCGGAAAGTAATATCGTCATCTGCGGTTGAGGCCTTCAAAGCCGAGGGGGTGCGCGCATGCCCTTCGAGAACAGGGTCGACGCGGGGCGTGAGCTCGCGCGAGCGCTCGAGCGGTATAGGAAGGATTCCGTCGTCGTGCTCGCGCTGCCGCGCGGCGGCGTCCCCATCGCCGCTGAAGTGGCGGCGGCGCTCAACGCACCACTCGATCTCGTCCTCGTGCGGAAGATCGGCTTTCCGCCGCAGCCGGAGCTCGCGATGGGCGCCGTGGTCGACGGAGCCGACCCGATCATCGTGCGAAACGAGGACGTCATTCGCATGACCGGAGTGAGTGAGGCCGAGTTCGACGACGTGTGCAGACGCGAACTCGCCGAGATCGAACGGCGTCGAACTCGGTACCTCGGTTCGCGCGCGCCCGTCGAGATTGCGGGGCGCACGGCGATCGTCATCGACGACGGGCTGGCGACGGGCGCCACGATGCGCGCCGCGCTCCGCGCCTTGCGCAAGCGCGTGCCGAGCAAGATGGTTCTCGCCGTCCCCGTAGCGCCCTCCGACACACTCAGGCAAATGCGCGGTGATGCCGACGAGATCGTCTGCCTGGAGGATCACGAATTCTTCCATGCGATCGGAGGCTACTACTCCGATTTCCGTCAAGTGAGCGACGAGGAACTCATCTCGATTCTCGCTCGCCACCGCGAGCCCGCGCCCGTCTCCACGGAAAAGGATTCGGGATGAGGCGGAGCATGCCGGGAGGAAACGCCATCGATTTAACGTATTGAAATCAACTTATTTTATATAAAAATAGTGCTCCCGGATTCCCGCTTGTGCTCTCAACGGACCCGAACCGTCGTGTTGCTTGCAGGCATGGGGTGCGCCTTGGCTCTCGATGAGCTATGAGGTCGCCAATGTCCAAGCTTCCCCACGTCCAGGTTCTGCGTGCCTTCGCGGCGCTTTGCGTCGTGGCGTTCCATGCGCAGAATGACGCCAACGTGGTGGCGGCTCGCCTTGGAACGAGGTTTGTCGGAAACAATGCCTTCCCCTGGCTTGCGGGCGTCGACGTCTTCTTTGTCATCTCCGGCTTCATCATGGTCTACGCCTCCAGCCGATGGTTCGGCTTGGCGCGCGCACCCCGGGTGTTTCTCGCGCATCGAATTGCCCGCATCGTGCCGCTCTACTGGGCAACGACCGGGGTCTACCTTGGCCTCGTGCTCCTCGCGCCGGCCCTCCTCAACGGCGAATACCACTCGCTGCCATTTGTGATCGCCTCTTTCCTCTTCGTTCCGGCAGCTCGCCCGGACGGACTCGTGCAGCCACTATACTCGCTCGGTTGGACGCTGAACTATGAGATGTTCTTCTATGCGTTGTTTGCGAGCACCATCGCGTTTCCGCGCCGACGCGCGCTGCCTGTGCTGATCGGCGCTCTTGTCCTCATCGTCGGACTCGGCCGAGCTTTCGCGCCCCTGCCGCAGCCCTTCGGCTTCTGGACCGATCCGATTATCCTCGAGTTCGCCTTCGGCGTGGCGCTGGGATGGGCATGCGTCGAAGGCATTTTTCTCAACGGCCCGATCCGGCTGGCGCTCGCTCTGGCCGGCCTCGCGCTCCTGGCGCTCGACTTGACCCAGGCCAGGGGGTTCCTGGCCCTTCCGCGACCGCTCGCTTACGGCCTGCCGGCGACCTTGCTCGTCGCTTCCGCAGCGCTCGTTTCGTCAGAGCGGGCTCGTGGGCCGGATGCACTCATTCGGTGGGGGGTGGTCCTGGGGGATGCCTCGTATGCGCTCTACCTCCTCCACCCCTTTGCGATTCGCGCTCTGCGCGAGATCGCAACCCGAACCGAGCTTGCGGGGCTGATCGCACCTTGGCCGTTCGTCGTGGTGTCGATCATCTGCTCCGCGACCGCCGCCGTGCTCGTCAACCGGTTTTTCGAGCGTCCCGCCACGGCGGCAGCGCGGCGTCTCCTCGAGCCGGCGACGAGCCATCCGCTTCATGAGAAGCTCGCTCGCGAGCCTGTGTCGTGAGAAGACGGACGGTGCCCACCTTCCGAGCAGCTCGATGAGCCTGGATAGTCTCACGTTGTATTCCCAGGCCCATGGTTGATCCTGGTCAGGTGCAAGGTTATAGCCGAATCGTACGCACCCTTCCCACGCAGCTCCCATTCGATCTGTGTCGACGATCAAAGGAACGTCTTAACAAGAACAGTTTTCCGCTCGGCTAGGAAATCAATGTCCACCTATAAAGACAAGATTGCGGCGCACCTAACCCAACTGAGACGCGGAGACATATCAGAGTATTTCTTCGATTGCATCATTATAACGCTCGTTCCACTAATACTATTACTGTTCAATCAAACCTGGATATATGCTAAATATTCTAATGTTGACGAGTGGATGTATGTCGGCTACGGTTACTACTACTGGGACCCCTTTTTTTATGCGACAAATTATAAAATTAGTCGCCTTCCATGGGTCTTGACGGAGGCGCTGGTTCGGGGCTCCTTCCCTCCATTGATTTCAAGCTGGATCCTTGGCTTTGGCGTCCTCGCGTTCGGCAATATCATCCTCTATTTTGCGCTGAGAATGCCTTTCGGGCGATTACCAGCGTTGTTCGCCAGCATTTTCATTGCCGGCGTGACCTTCATGCATGCCAATGGCGGGGCGGACTATCACAACACGCTCGCCGGCGCGTTTTATTGCTTGTCGATGTTCTTTTGCGCCAGATGCGCGCGACAGCAGTTCGTTCCGCGTGATCTAATTTTCTTCGGCGCGTCGATCGCTCTTACGATTCATACGAACATTGTCTTCATCAATCTCCTTCCAATTTTGATCGGCCAGTATTGGGGGTCTTACCGGATACATCACCGCACTTCACCCCCTCTCGTTTCGGCCGCCATCATGGCCGCGTTCGGTGCGCTCGTCGTCACCATTCTCCTGGGTCTCATCAATTTCAGCTTCGGGCGGCCGTTCCCGTTTTTCATGGAGCAGTTCAAGCTGGTGAGCTCGTTCATCGCGGACAGCTCGCGGCAGAAGCCGTTTTGGCTGCCTTGGTCCTCGTATTGGTTCTTGGCCGTTTCCTACATGGGCTTCCTTTTCGCCGGAACGCTGCTTTCCATCGCGGTGGTTTTCCTTGCGGCGCCGTCCCGGTCGATTTCCCCACGCCTTGCCTATGCAAGCTTATTTTGCGCCGCATATCTGTGCGCGGCCTCAATCTGGATGACGTGGCAGACGATTGGCCAGACGGCGCTGCAGCCCGACTACTTTGCATTTCCGCTCGGGTTTCCGCTGGCGGGCGCCCTCGCGGCCGGCATCGCGGCGTCAATTGAGACCGAAGTTCGGCCAAGGCTGCTGACGATTGCGGCTGTCTGCTTTGCGGCCGCCATGATCGCAGGAATTCGGAATGCGGATCACATCCAAAATTTTCTGGGCACGGTTTCATGGCCGCGAGCGGTACGCGTGGCCATTTCATTCAGCGTTGCGTTCTCAATAATCCTACTTGCCCGCCGCTTCATTGCGCTTGCGCCCGTCGCGGCCGTGGCGCTCGCCATCGCGAATGGGCTCTCGGTCGATGACACGAGCGCTTACGCCGCGAGCACCTGCACTATAAGCCGGGATGCCTACGAGCTGATGCTGGATGTCGGAAAGACCCTTCGCGAAACCCACGCTCCAGTGACACGCATCTTCGTATTCGCGGACAAGGGCGAGGAAGTCAAAATCGGCGCCGATTGCCGGGGACGGGAATTTCCCCTGGGATGGATTCAATCCGCCGTGTGGGCCACGGGCTTCGAGGAGGTCGCTCCTTCCTGGAGCTACGAAACGCTCGATACGGTCGAGCCGAAACGCTGGAAGGAGATCGTCACGACGCAAGGGCTTGTTGCCTTCCTCACCTACAACCCGGCGCGAATTTCAGTCCTGCGCGCGAAGATAGTGGCTGCCGGTGGCAAGCCCGGAGAAGCGCGCCTCTTTACCTTTCATGAAGGGGAATTGGAGGTTACGCTCTACGTCCTGCCCTTTGCTTGATAATTCAGAGCGTGCCTGCTGAGTTGTCGCGATTGGCCAAACTCATTGGTCACCACCAGGTGGGCGACTGTTTCGCAACCATTTCACGGCACCCCAGACGCTACGCGTGACCGAATAGCTCCATTTGTGCTCGAGGAATCGTAGAATTCGGGCTTCCAGACGCTTCGCGGCAAAATGGGCCGCCTGCGCCGGCAAATCCCCCTCCTTGACCGGCGGTTCCGATCTGAGCTTGATTTCGGCAAGCTCCCTCGCCTGCTTCATGGCGCGCGCTTCGAGCTCTACTGCGCGCGCTTCGAACTCTCCTGCGCGTGCTTCGAGCTGCACTGCGCGCGCGTCGAGCTGCGCTGCGAGCGCCTCGCGGCTTGCTATTTCCCGGCAAGCCTCGGCCTCGAGCAGACGGTCATGCAAACCGCGATAAGTCACTCTCTGGCGCGCTTCCGAGAGCGCGTCGCGCATCGCCTTCGCCATGTCGGCCCAGTTCTGCACTCGCCGCGGCGGCCCGACCTCGGTGGCATCCCAAACGGGCTTCGTCGCCGCAAAGCGCACCATCTCGATGGTCGTTCCGAAGAGATGCAGGTTTCGCGCTTCGCGAACCCGTTCCCGGATTTCCCGGAACACCGGCAAATCCCTTGCGACAACCGGCTTACCGTGCGCCAGCCCATGCATGACCGGCAGGCCGAAACCTTCGCAATGTGAAGGAAAGAGCAGGAGGCTCGCGCGCGCATAAAGATCGGCGGTCGCTTCGTCGCTCAACTGCCCGCTCTGATAGCTCGAGACTTGATCGTCATCCTCCATCTTGAGCCCCAGGACAACGAGCTTCATGTCCGGCACCTCTCGACGAAAGAGGTCGCAAGACGCTTTCAGGAATTTATGTGCGTAGGGGTTGCCCACCAGCAGCACATAACCATCATCTCTCGGCGTGCCGGAACCTTCATTGGCGCCGTATTCCTTCGTATCGGTCGAGCAGAGCGCGGTGAAGGCGAGGTGCTCGCCACCTTGAGAAAATCGCCTCTCGAACTGAAGGCGAGAAAAATCGCTGATGAAGCCCAAGGCGGACGTGCTTTTGAGCATGCGCTCCCAGACGCGCGCCAAGCGAGGATCGATCTGCATGCAGTCAATGGCGATCGTGTCCAAGATGAGGACCATGGTGACGGGAGCTTGGCTTGCGAGAAGCGCGATGTCCTCATCGCCGAAGGGTTGAACGAGCCTGATCGACGCGAAAAAGCGTCCCTCGTCCGCTTCGGATATGCCACTCAGGTGAGTGACGCCGGCCAGGTTGCGATACTGATGAAAGTCAAAAGCATTGCGACTACACAATATGTGCATATTGTATTCGTTGGAATGATTCAAAGAAAACTCGGTGATGACCCGCTTGGCGAGCTCTGATGTCCCGTTATGTATATTACCTAGATTGTTGCAGGCGAAGATAATATTGAGCCGGCCGTCGGCTTGAGGACGAAGACCCGCCAAAAGCTTCCGCGTTCTTTGGTCCGGCGAGGCTTCGTACCGTGCCACTTCTTTTCTAAGATAGGGAAAACGAGCGCCTAGGATTTGTTCGTCGTCGGCGTCCGCGACCCTTTCATCCGCTTTGCGCCCCCGGGCAGTCACGCAGGCATGGTTGGCGCGAACAACGCGATAGGCGCAGCGATTGGCGCGCAGCGCGAAGTCGTTCAGGGCAGACGCGACGTCCTTGAATACCGGATCAAGCAGATCGAATTCCTGAAGCATCCGCGACCTGATGAGCACGATCGGCTCCTCCAGGATCGGCACGTAGCTTAAGCGCGGTACATCTTCAAAGACGCGCTCGCTTCGTTGGGCCGACGGCAGGCTGCGCGAGCGATGCTGATTCGGCAGCGACGGATCTCCCTCATCCGTCACGAAGGGTTCGACAAAGCCGATCATCGGGTCCTGCTCGCCGACCGCGCGGAGCTCCTGGATCGCCTCCCCATCGAGGGTGACACGCGGCCCCGCAACGATGGCGTCGAGCTTGGCTTGCACCGCAAGCCGCAACGCCTCGTTCGTCGCTTCAATCAAGTCGGAGGGTTGATCGCTCGATGCAGTGACAAAGCTCAAACGGACGCGATCATCCCCTCTAGGCTTGAGGATTGCGCAGATCTCATCGCGCGCGAGGCGCGAGCTTGGTGCTTCGATCAGCACGAATTCGTACGAGGATGAAGCTGCCTTTCCAAGCTCAGCCAAGCGTTCGGCCATGCTTTCGTTCTGCTCGGACGTTGACCCAGGAGTGAGGATGATCACGATGCGCGCCACTATCGACCGCCTCTCATGACGCGAGCGCAAATCTCAAGGAACACGGAAAGTTTGCTTCCGCAATTTTGAAGGTCAATTGACCACCACATTTGATTTTTCAGCTGCGCCCGTAAACATCCTCCAGGCGGACGATGTCGTCCTCACCCGTGTAGGTGCCGACTTGCACCTCGATCAGCTCCAGCGGAATGCGGCCTGGATTGGCAAGCCGATGCACGGCACCGATGGGGATGTAGGCGGATTCGGTCTCGTGAAGGAGGAGCACCTTCTCGTTTACCGTCACTTCCGCGGCGCCACGCACAACGACCCAATGCTCGGCGCGATGAAAATGCTTCTGCAATGAAAGCCGGCGCCCGGGCTTGACCATGATGCGCTTGACCCGAAAACGCGAGCCGACATCCAGCCGCTGATACCAGCCCCAGGGTCGGTGCACGCGCACATGCTCATCCGCCTCGGGATGATTCTTGGCGCGCAAATGCGACACGAGGTCCTTCACGGATTCAGCTGATTTGCGCGCCGACACCAGCACCGCGTCGGGCGTCGTCACGACAACGACGTCGTCCAACCCCACGACGGTCGTCAAAAGATTATCGCTGTGCACGAGACTGTTTTGCGTGCCGATCACCTCGACATTGCCGCGCGTGACATTGCCGCTGGCATCCCCGTCCGCCACGTTCCAGACGGCGTCCCAGCTTCCAACGTCCGACCAAGAAAAGGATACGGGTAGCACCCCGGCGAGCTCGGTTTTTTCGATCACTGCATAATCGATGGATGTCTTCGGCGAGCGCTCGAACGCGGCCTTGTCCAAGCGAATGAAGTCGAGGTCAATGGTGGCGCCAGCCAGCGCGGATGTCGCCGCTTCAAGAATCTCGGGCGCGAAGCGGCCGAGCTCGGCATGCATGATCTGAGGGGCGAATAGAAAATAGCCCCCATTCCAGAGGTAGCCTTGGCCGATATATTTCGCGGCTGCGTTGGCGTCGGGCTTCTCGATGAACCGTTCCACCTTGAACCCGCCTTCCCTGTCGAGAGCACCCCCCTTGGCGATGTAGCCATAGCTGGTAGCCGGGAAGCTCGGCGCGATGCCAAAGGTCATGATGTGCCCGCGAGCCGCGGACCGCGCTGCGATCCGACAGGCTTGCGTGAAGCTTTCGGGGTCACCGATGACGTGATCGGCGGCCATGATGAGGACCACTGCGTCAGGATGTTCATGGGCCGCGCGTACGGTGGCGACGGCTACGGCCGCCGCGGAATCGCGCCTGATCGGCTCCAAGATGATGTCGGCGGTCATCCCAATTTCCGACAATTGCTCGGCTACGATGAAGCGGGATTCCAAATTTGCGATCACGAGTGGCTTACGAAAGACCGAAGGATCAGAGACGCGCTGCGCCGCCGCCTGAAAGGTCGAGCGCTCGCCGAGCAGCGGGATGAACTGCTTCGGCAGGCTTTCACGTGAGGCGGGCCAGAGCCTCGTTCCCGAGCCCCCGCACATGATCACAGGCAAGATCAAGCCGTGCTCGTTGGCCATCGCGCTGCTCACTTCCTACTCCGGCCGCTCGCTTCGAGCCCTAAGCTTGTTTTTGGCTGGATGACAAGCGCTTGATGTCCGCGTCGACCATTTCCCGGATCATCTCCTCCAGCCCGGCCTCGGGCGCCCAACCAAGTCGGACGCGCGCCTTGGCGGCATTTCCCACGAGCTCGTCGACCTCGGCCGGACGAAACAGTGCGGGGTCGATGACCAAGTGGTCGTCCATGGACAGGCCCGCGTAATCGAACGCCGCGCGGCACATATCGCGAATGGTCGTTGTGCGCCCGGTCGCGACGACATAATCGTCAGGCTCTTCCTGCTGCAGCATGAGCCACATCGCCCGGACATAGTCGCGCGCATGACCCCAATCGCGTTTTGCATCGATGTTGCCGAGCCGCAGCTCCCTGGCGAGGCCGAGCTTGATGCGCGCCACACCATCGCTGACCTTGCGGGTGACGAACTCGATGCCACGCAAGGGGGATTCGTGGTTGAAGAGGATGCCGCTCGAGGCATGAAGGCCGAAGCTCTCCCGGTAATTCACCGTTATCCAATGCGCGAAAAGCTTGGAGACCCCATAAGGCGAGCGCGGGTGAAAAGGCGTCTTCTCTGTCTGGACAGGCTCTTGCGCCAGACCGAACATTTCGGATGACGATGCTTGATAGAATCGGGTGCGCGGGGCCACAAGCCGAATAGCCTCGAGCATGTTCGCGGCCCCCAGGCCGGTGACCTGGCCGGTCAGCAGCGGCTGCTGCCATGACGCCATGACGAAGGATTGCGCGGCGAGGTTGTAGACCTCATCGGGCTTGGCCTCTCGCAAGCATCGGATGAGGCTCGACACATCGATGAGGTTTCCGTCCAGCAGCTTGACGCGACCTGCAATGCCTAGAAAACGAAGCCGCGCGTCGTGCGCCTCGGCAGTGCTCGAGCGGCGCACAACCCCAAAGACCTCGTAGCCCTTCTCCAGCAGAAACTGCGAGAGATAGGCACCATCTTGCCCGGTGATGCCGGTGATGAGGGCAGTTTTCATGTTCTCGTGGACCGACCCTTCATGGGCTGATTGTCTTTCCAAATCGAGGTCTTAGACGCTGTCCAATTCCGTGACAAGCAGACCGAGCCACGGCTTGCGCGCTCGAGCGGTTGTTGGTTTCCAGGAGTTAGATAGGGACAAACCGTCGCTTCTGAATAATTTGAAAGCTGAAGGGGCCTTGAATCCCTTGAAATCGTAAATGGGCCGTCACCTACGTACTGGGCTGATGGCAAGGCGCGCCACATATGGGCCGAGGCCAGAGGCCACTAGATATTGTTCTTTCGTTCAGCTAATTAGCATCGCAAAAGCAGCGCGGCGCAGGTCTTCTGTGTTCGGGCAAATTAGACAAATGCAAAAGAGGCGTAGTTACGCCGAGTGGTCGTGCTGAAATTTTTGAGTCCTTCTTGGGATAACCCGATCTGGTCGACGCCGAGCAAAATCAGGCAGCTCGCCCAACGTTTTCCGACCCCCTTGCGACGAGCCGTTTTGCTCGCCGGGTGGCTTGTGACGCCTCACCGAATTCCCGCTCGACTGCGCATTAGAAACCAGCACAGACGCTCTGGAGTGCAGGCTTGGCTCACAAATGCGCACTCGGCCCGCACGCCTTTCAGTCTTGGCGATCTTATCGCGCCATCACCACAAATTGCTCCCTTGTCAGTGTTCTCGATCGGCCGCGGACTGCGTCCACGCATCCTCATGGTGACCGATAGCCTTGCACCCTCGTCATTCTTTGGCGGCGTTGGCACAGCGACATTGTTTGCAGCGCAACTTGCCAATCAACGAGGCGCCGGTTTGGGTCTGGTGACCCTAGCCGAGGACCCCTATGGCAGTAACCTGAAGGAATTCTTCGACCTGCACTGCGTCCAACCCCCGCCGCACGTGGAATTTCGCCGTGTCAGTCTCAAAGAGGCAGACCGCCCGCTTGATGTCGGTTCAGAAGACCTCTTCGTCACGACCTCATGGTGGTCTACCCGAAGAATTCTCGGCTCAATCGCGGCAAATCGGATCATCTATGTTCTGCAAGAAGATGAGCGCATGTTCTATCCTGCCGGTGACGAGCAACTCCAAGCGCAGGAGACGATGTCGGAGCCCGGGTTACGAGTGCTCGTCAACTCGCGTCTTCTCTACGACCATATGATCAACACGGGGTGCCCCTTTTTGCGTGAGAGGGGCACCTGGTTTGAGCCTGCCTTTCCCCAGAGAATCTATTTCTTTGAGCCGGGTGACCGTTCTCCTCTCAACTTCTTTTTTTACGCGCGCCCCAACAATGCGCGAAATCTCTTTTCCCGGGGCATCGCTGCCATAAACAAGGCATTCACGACCGGTATCCTCCGCCCAAAGGATTGGCGGTTCCATTTTGTCGGCAAGGACCTTCGCCCATTAAAAATAGCCGGAGGAAGCCTGATCGAGACGGCGCAGAGGCTTAGTTGGAACCACTATGCCGCATTGATACGGCGGATGGACCTTGGCCTGTCGCTGATGCATACGCCACATCCAAGCTACCCCCCGCTCGATCTTGCCGCCTCGGGCGCCGTGGCGGTTACAAATGCATTCGCGTCGAAAACATCTCTCTCGGCCTATTCGGAGAATATAATCTGCGCTGACCTTTCCGTCGACGGCTTGGTCGAAGGCCTTGCCAAAGGGGCAGAACTCGCCCGGAATTCTGAGCTTCGCCTCAAGAATTATCATACACAGGGGCTGTCGCGATCATGGGAGGAAAGCTTCGCTCCCCCGCTGAGTTGGCTCGACGGAGCCTGAGTACGTGTTCATCGCAAATGTCCCACCGATTCGCTATCAAGATCCCTGGCCCGTCCCATTTGAAAACCGACTTAGAGACTTGACTGCGCGCGAGCGACGAGTCGCCTATTATTATTCGGCACTCGACAACAGCACATTCCGCTATCGTTGTTATAACATGGTCCAGGCGATCAGCCATGGCTCTGCCGACACATCTGCATCATATTTCTTTCGGGCCGATGAGGACCGCTTGGCACATGTCGCCGATCTCGCCGACGTGATCGTTCTGGCTCGTGTGCAATATGATCTCGATGTGGAGCGGTTCGTAGATCGGGCGCGCAGGCGAAACGCGGTGGTCTTATTTGATTTGGACGATCTCGTTTTCGATTCCAAATTCGCTCCGCTTCTCATGCATTCACTCAATCAGAGCTTGGGGTGGCGGGGGCCTTGGGATTATTGGTACGCATACATGGGAAGGATAGGCAGCACGCTCGCGCTCTGTGACGGAGCAGTCACGACGAACGCTTTTTTAGCGGCTCACCTTAAGGCGCATTCGGGCAGGAATGTTGCGGTAGTGCCAAACTTTTTGAATCGCGAGCAGATGGAGGTCTCGGACAGGATTTGGATGGCAAAGAAGGTTTCCAAATTTGCGCGCGACGAACATCTGAATCTTGGATATTTCAGCGGTTCCCCCTCACACGCTCGAGATTTCGCAATCCTGCATCCAGTGCTGACCGACCTATGTGATACCCGCGCAGATATTCGCGTTCGGTTGGCGGGTTATCTCGATCCTTCGTTCACGTTGACACACCATCCCGATCGGATCGATGTTCTTCCCTTTACCGATTTCATAAACTTACAGCGCTTCATTGGCGCGACTGAACTCAATCTTGCGCCTCTGCAAGACAACATTTTTACGAATGGAAAGTCGGAGCTCAAATTCTTCGAGGCCGCCCTGGTCGGAACCATTACTGTCGCCAGCCCCACTGCCGTGTTTCGCGAAGCGATCGAACCCGGCCGCACCGGCTTTCTGGCAAATGAGCTTGATTGGCGACAGCAGCTTGAGGCGGCGATCAAAATCATCGAAGGTGATCCTGCAGAACGTCTGATATTCCTCGAGCGGGCACGAAATGAAGTGATCTCTCGGTACGGGTTTCAGAATCAATGGCCGGCTATCGAGCGAGCCCTCTTTCACCGCGACCCTTGATCGTGTGCGGAAGGCAGTCGCCCCACCTCGATCGCTCGGGCTATTTGGTAGGCGGTGTTATTGATTGATGTGCAGCAAACGCCTTTTGTCGCCCGAAGAAATCCTCAATGGAATCCCTGGACTCTGGATGTTCCATAGATGAATTCATCCGTCGCTCATCGACGCATTCTGATCACCGGCGCGGATGGCTTTGTCGGCAGCTGGATACTTCACACGCTCGAAGCACGCCCAACGCCCGATCTGAAAATCATTGCGGGCGGGCGCACAGGCAAAAGCTCCTCGCTCCCTGTACAAACCGTGCGGTTCGACATCACCGATCCCGCTCGGGTCGATGCAGCCATCGCACGCGCGAGGCCAAGCACCGTCATCCATCTTGCAGCCGTCTCCCACGTTTCTGAAGCGCGTGAAGACCCTCATTGGGCATGGGAGGTTAATCTGCGGGGCACAATGAATCTTGCTGAATCCGTCATGAAACACTCCCCACAGTCGCGATTCGTCTTCGTCAGCTCATCAGAAGTTTATGGCGGCGCAGATAAGGTGCTCGGTCGACTACTTGACGAGACAGCGCTGCTCGATCCGCGCAATCCCTACGCGGCCGCGAAGGCCGCCGCCGATCTCATGATTGGCCAAATGGCCGGCAACGGCCTGAACGCCATAAGGGTCCGACCCTTCAATCACACGGGTCCCGGACAAACGGAACGCTTCGTTATCCCCGCTTTTGCCGCCCAGGTCGCGCGCATTGAAGCGGGCATTCAGGAGCCGGTGATCCGCGTCGGCAATCTCGAGGCCAGGCGGGATTTTCTTGACGTGCGCGATGTTGCCAACGCGTATATCAGCCTCGCGCTTTCATCGTTCTCCTTCGAGCCTGGGCTGGTGCTCAATCTCGCATCGGGAACGGGACGGCGAATCGGTGAAATTGTCGATGAACTCGTTTCGCTCGCCACCGTTGAGATCCGTGTCGAGACCGACCCCTCCCGCCTGCGCGTCAACGAAACTCCTTTCGCGAACGCCGATGCCGGCCGAATTCGCAAGCTCCTTGGCTGGCAGCCCCGCATTCCGTGGTCGAAAACGCTCGCCGATGTGCTGGAGTTTTGGCGAGCGAGGGTGAAATCGATGCGTCCAGTGGCCGGCTGATTTTTCTAGCTTACGTTCATTCTGGACAGGACGATTGTGCCGAGCCGTCGTCAGGGATCACCTTGAGAGCGGTGAGCTCAACGCTCGCTGGATTCTTCAAATCGCCATTCTCAACCACGAACCTGCCGATCTGGTCGAAGGCGGCGACCCTCAGCGAGACGCGCTCGCTTTCGCGGCGAGGCTTGACGAACTGCCGCGTCAGAAAATCATTCCCAGCCTTGTTCTCGATACCGACGCCGATGTCATCGCCTTTTGCAATAATATCAACGACCACCCAACCACCCCCAGCAAGGCACGCCGCGTTGAGATCAAAAGTGGCGATGTAATGCCAAGGCACTGCGGAGACCGTGTGGCCTGTCAAGGTAAATTCCGTCTTCTCGACAATGGTGTCGCCCATCGCCACCATTCGCTCGAGCTTGAGTGGCTTCGCCTTGGCGACTTGGTCCGCAGGCGCGTGGGGGATCACGTCTTCAGAAGAGAGGCAGTGCGGATGAAAAACGGAATAATTCAGTGAAACTCGGCGCGGGGGTAGAAATCCGGGTTTCACCTCCTGGTGCGCCGCGCCGGCCGCGACATCGGCGGTGAAGCTCGGCAGAAAACGTCGAAGCGCAATCCATGCAAGCAACGGCTCACCAACTTCGTTCACGTGATAGGCATCGCTGAACAAGTTGGGATCGTGTGGAAAATCAGCCGCAATATCGAGAAGTGGGATATTGCCGTTCCGCGCCACCTCACGGAGCGCACGCGTCTGGAATTCGATCAACCTGCGAATTTCGCTCGGATTGAGCGGCCAGAACACGGATCTCAAATAACGGGCGATAAACGCAATATGAGGGTTGTTGCGATCGGTTAGTTCACTACCATCGAGCCAAAAGGGCGTCGACAGGTAGAAATGAGCGCCCGCCGCGCGCGCGTCCTGAGCCATGCCCTGAACGTCGCGGATGTATGCGGTCATTCCGAGAGGCAAGTCGTCACGCGTTATGTCGGGCGCGTTCTCATCCACATTGTCGGGGAAAGTAAATACATAAGCCGGGCGCTTCTTTTGCTTGCGCCGTGGTGCGTAAAGATCGTAGGCGTCGTCGATCACCGACGCGATCTTCGAATGCGACGCGAGCCACTGAGGAAAAAGGCGGCGCGCCGATATCGCGTCTTCGAGCTTCTCGCGTTGGATCGGCCCTTGCGCATGGACGAGCGCGTCGCTGCCACCAAGTTGATTCGCCCCATCGAAAAAGATGACATAGTCCGGATCGAGCGGCAGCACCTCTTGCCGAAGGATGGCACGAACATCAGTGGTGCTGATCCCCTCGCGTCCCGCGTTGATAATCTCGACGCGAAGCGATGAGCCCTTTCCTTCCAGCCACTCGTTCAACCAAAAGCCGAAATACTCCGGGAATGAAGCGGGGAATCCCCCGTTTCCAACCGTTTGCGAAGATCCGATAAAGGCAATCCGGATCACGCCGGACCTCTTCTCCAAGGGAAAATCCGCGCCCCTGAAACCATAGCTGTTCGTTTTGAGTCCGCCCGGAAGGGTGCGATCAGGCAAAAAGCGATAGATCGGATGGGCCTCGCCATCGATTGCGGAAAAGACCCTGATGTCGACAGGAACGTTCTTGAAGTGCTGGTTCTCGGCGTCACAGGCGACGGATTTTGCGTATTCCTCGTTCCAAACGTAGTAGGACTGCGGCCCGAACTTTCCGGCGCTGACATAAGCTTTGAAACGGGTCATGTCCTCCGGATCAGGACCGTCATCTCGAGGAGAAGAGGGTGTCCGCTGATAAATTCGCGGATCGAGATCGGTGCCGATCGCGAAGGATTGCGCATAACGCGCGCCGATCTGAGCGTCAGCTGGCGCGGCCGGAGTGGCACTGGTGGGGCTAAGCGCGAAATATAGGCGAAGCATCCCTTCGGCAAGCAGCAGCGCGACCACGAGCGACAAGACAGTCACGCCGAGGTTTGTCGCCGCCGCCTTGAGAGACAAGCGAGTCCTCTTATCGCCATTCTTGAGCATCAGGAATCTTCTCACAATTTTGCTGTCCGCGAAGTTCGCGCATTAGAAATCGAAATACACGAACTTCGCCGAATTACCCTGACTGATGGCGACCGCGAGGACCCACATCAGCACGAGCGTGGGGATCACGATGGCGGCTGGCACCTTGCGGACGGCATCGCGAACGATGCGATGATTGTCGAACCGGTGCGTGGCGAAAAACAGGGCGAGTAGCACGAGCTCAAATCCGTATTGACCGAGGATGCCGCTCCAATCTCCCCATGGCGCCGTGACCGAGCCGACGAGAATCCGAGCACCACTTTCAACGTCCTGTGCGCGAAACCAGACCCAACCTATGAGCACAAAGACATAGGTCGCCGCGATCTTGACGAATGCTGGGAAGCGAGCCGCCACGATATCGACTGGTGATTTGAGGTGGTTGAACGCATGCGTGACCGCCAACCCGCCCCCATGCATGAGGCCCCATATCACGAAGGTCCAATTGGCACCGTGCCAAAGGCCGCCAAGTGCCATGGTGATCAACAGATTGCCGATCTGGCGCGGGAAGCCGAGGCGGTTTCCGCCGAGCGGAATGTAGAGGTAGTCGCGTAACCAGGTCGACAAGGTAATATGCCAGCGATGCCAAAACTCGACGAGCGACCTCGACATGTAAGGGCGGTTGAAGTTGCGCGGCAGCCGGATGCCGATCATCATCGCCAAGGCGATAGCCATGTCGGTGTAACCGCTGAAATCGCAATAGATCTGGGCAGCGAAGGCGTTGATCGCGATCCAATATTCCTGGGCGCTGAACGTATTCCCCCCGCGAAAGACGGTATCCACCACGCCCGATAATGGGTCGGCAATCACAAGCTTCTTCACAAGGCCAAGGGTGAAGATCGCAATGCCGAAGCTCATGCGCGGCCAAAACATCCGCCGTGGCAGCCGAGGACGCTTGATCTGAGGCAGGAGATCGGCGGGGCGAAGGATCGGCCCCGCGATCAAATGAGGGAAGAAAAGGACGAGCCCGGCCAGCATGCTGACGCGGCGCTCGAGCTGATAGCGGCCCCGATAAACATCGACGACGTAGGCGATCAAGGTGAAGGTGACGAAGGAGATGCCGAGCGGAAGCGGAAGGGCTCGCAAGAGAACGGCTTGCGAATTCAGCACATAGGTCGCGGAGTTGTAAAGGAATGCACCGTATTTGACGACCACGAGAGGCGCCAAGAGCGCTGCGACAACGACGAATAGACGCGCTTTTTGTCCCTTGGCTTCAGCGCGGGCCATCCAGATGGTTCCGAAGAAGGCAATCAACATCAAGGCGTGCGGGAAGAGGGTCAGATAAACATTCCAATATCCATAGAAAATCGTGCTCCCGACGATAATGACGGCGAGCCGGTATCGAAGAGGCGCGATCGTGTAGGTGACGAAGAAGAGCAGAAAAAAGAGTAGGAATACCGGAGAGCTGAACAGCATGCCTAGGGTATCTTCAAAGCAGGGTACAGGGCTTCGGCCATACGCTCATGACCCAAGGCATTGGGGTGTGGATCCCCGGGCATCGCCCACAGCTCGGCCGGCGTGAGGTGAGACATTGCGGGCAAGAGGTCCACGTAAATGAACCCATTTTCGGCGGCGATGGATTTCATGATATCGTGCACAAAGCCGAGCTTGTAATCGACAAGATCGTGCACATCCGGCGTCATCGCGAAATAAATGCGGACATTATGCTCCTTCCCATACTGAGAGAGTCTGCGAAGGGCATCTTTCATTGCAACGAAACCCGGGGCGTCCGGAGCATAGACCGCACGATAATGATCCTCGACGCTCTCCGCCCCCGCTTTGGAGAAGAAGCGGGTCGCCGCGATCCAGATCGTCACGGCGAGCTCGCTGTTGCGGAGCAGGAAATTGCCGCCGCCGGGATCGAGGGACTCCGCGTCTCTTACGAATCCGTCGACCACGATATCCGTCGGGTGAAGACCTTGGAGGCGCATCAGAAAGCGGTTCACGTAACGCACGGCATTGTAGTTGCCGATCCCTGCATTGAGGACCTGAGTGTCTCTGCCGTCCTTGGCGAACATGTCCCGCAGCCGACTCGTGAGGGTCTCATCCTCCGGAACGCCCCAGCCCAGGGTGATCGAACTTCCCAAAAACAAAATTCGCCGCTGTCCGGGCGCGAGCGGCGGCACGGGGCCACCCCGCAGCCCCCATTCATTCGTGCGGATCTGAACCGATTCGAGTTCGGCACTAGCCGATGGGATGTGCTCGAAGCCGAGCGAGGGCTCGGGGCTGCGTCGCTTCAGAAGCCCGGAGTAGCGCCACATCTCGATGTCGTAATTGCGCATCGATGAATTCTTGATCCGCAAGAATATTTCCGCTCCGAGAAGGGCGACGCAAGTCGACACAACGACGAGCACGATGGAAAACAAAACCTCCCTCAGACGAGAGGAGGTGGTCTTCGCGGCTCCTGCGTCGGCCATTGTCTGACTCACGATCGTGCCCTCAACCACCATTCAGCGAGTGCGTACTGGAAGCGCCCTTCCCGCCGCCCAGCGGATGTCGCCGTCTAGGCCAAGCGGAAAAACCGGCGCGTGTTTCGACGAGAGTTCAGTCGAGGTCAAAAGCATTCTTGTAATCCAGCTTCAGCCCCGGATTCTGCTCGTCCTTTTTCAGAATGCAGTTGCCGATTGCCAGAATTTCGATTTCTGTCCCCATGAAGCAGCGGAACGCGTCGGCCGGCGTACAAACGATCGGCTCACCGCGCACATTGAAGCTCGTGTTGACGATCACCGGGCATCCCGTTTGCGCCTTGAAGGCCGTAAGCAGCGCGTGGAATCGCGGATTGGTTTGCGCATGCACCGTCTGAATGCGAGCGGAATAATCGACATGCGTCACGGCGGGAATGTCGGAGCGTGGCACGTTCAATTTATCAATGCCGAAGAGCTGCGACTCATGTGTCGACATCGAGCGTTGCCGCTTCTTCGAGACCTCGGCGACCAACAACATGTAAGGTGAATCGGAATCGATCTCGAACCAGTCGCTCAAATCCTCGCGCAACACCGCGGGCGCGAAGGGGCGGAAGCTTTCCCGGTATTTGACCTTGAGATTCAGGACCTTCTGCATCGACGCGCTTCGCGGGTCGCCGAGAATGGATCGCGCGCCCAGCGCGCGGGGGCCGAATTCCATGCGGCCCTGGAACCAGCCGACCGCGCGTCCCTCGGCGAGATGGCCAGCCACGGCAGGAATCAGTTCATCCTCGTCGAGGAGGTGGAATTTTGCGCCCGCGCGTCGCAGCGCATCCTCGATCTGTGGCTGGTCGAAGCTCGGCCCGAGATAGGCGCCCTGCATCGCGTCCTGGCCGGCGACCGCCGCCTTGGGTTGGCGCAAATGCAGGTGATGGGCCGCGAGCGCGGCGCCGACGGCTCCGCCCGCATCACCAGCCGCCGGCTGGATCCAGATGTTCTTGAACCGAGCATCACGCAGCACCTTGCCGTTCGCGACGCAATTGAGCGCGACACCGCCGGCAAGGCACAGGTTTTCCGAGCGCGCCTCCGCCGCAAGCGACCGGGTGAGGCGCAGCACAATTTCCTCCGTAACCGCCTGAATCGAAGCGGCGATGTCCATTTCTTTTTGCGTGAGGCGCTCTTCCGGCTTGCGAGCAGGCCCTTCGAATAAGGTGTCGAACGCAGCGTTCGTCATGGTGAGGCCGGTGCAATAGTCGAAGTATTGCTGGTCCAATCTGAAGGTGCCGTCCTCTTTTAGATCCATGAGCCTGTCGAGGATCAACCGCGCAAAGCGCGGCTCGCCATAGGGCGCGAGGCCCATGAGCTTGTACTCACCGGAATTGACCTTGAAGCCGGTGTAGTAGGTGAAAGCCGAATAGAGGAGGCCAAGGCTGTGCGGGAAGTGCATCTCCCGAAGAATTTCGAGACAATTACCATTTCCGAAACAGGCGCTCGTCGTCGCCCATTCGCCGACGCCGTCCATGGTCAAAACCACAGCATCCTTGAAAGGAGAAGGGAAAAACGCCGAGGCAGCGTGGCTGAGGTGATGCTCGGCGAACAGCAGTCGGGGGGCCCAATCTATCTCCCTTCCGCCGTCAAGCTTCTTCAGCTCCTTTGCGAGCATGCGTTTCTGAAAGAGCTTCTCCTTGATCCACAACGGAAGCGCCATGCGGAACGAGGTGAAGCCGCGCGGGGCGAAGGTGAGGTAGGTCTCGACGAGCCGCTCGAACTTGATGAAGGGCTTGTCGTAGAACGCCACATGGCTGAGATCTTTCGCCGCTATCTCCGCTTCTTCAAGGCAATAGCGGCATGCGTTCTGCGGAAAGCCGCTATCATGCTTCTTCCTCGTGAATCGCTCTTCCTGAGCGGCCGCGAGGATTTGGCCGTCACGAATGAGCGCGGCAGCGCTGTCGTGGTAGAACGCTGATATGCCGAGAATATACATCTACGATCAGAACACCGCATAGATGAACGGCGCTATAACCGACCCCTTAGTCAGTATAACTAGACCGCCCAAAAGCACGAACATGATAAAGAGCGGAAGTAACCAGAATTTCTTCCGCTGCTTCATGAACGAGAAAAATTCAGATAAGAAGTCCATCACGGCGGGCGGCTCCACTAGAATTGGTGATTCATACTGTCGGGTGCAGGCGCTGGCGGAGTGCGCTCGATCCAGTACGAATTAAGGCCCGGATCGAAGGTCGTGGCGAGAAGCTTTTTGCCCACGGCTCGGACCACGATGGCAAAGGGTGTCAACACGACAAAGAACAGGATGCCCATGACCACGGGATTGACGATCTTCGACAGGATTTCGCCGAATTTCATCCACAAGCGCTTGAGAGGCGAAAGCAGATGAGGCGTGCCGACGGTCATCACGGCGAGAACGCCCGCTGCAACGAGCCACCACAAGAAGCCCTCATCCTTGTAGAATCGAAAGGCGGCGATCAGGGCGAGAATTCCAGTTATGAGTCCGCCAAAGGAACGATCGGAAGGACCTTCCTCGGCCTCTTCACGAAGATAGGTTTCGTGCGCCATCAGTGTTATGCGTCCTTTCGGCCTCTTCGCCGGAGGAGAATTTTTGATAATAAGAGTATCGCGGTGACTCCGCCGCAGCATGCGTGCTTATATCTAAAGTCCGTCTTGCCGCTTAATCTTGGCAAAATTAAACCACGTTATCCAAGACCTCATCAAGCTCACGATAAGTCCGGAGTTCTATTCGCACCTTCTTGTAGAGGAGGGACGAATATTTCGCGTCACCTCGTATCAAAGGAGCGAATGACCCGCAAGTGAGTGCGAGCCGTCCGCAGGGCTTTCGCCCTGTCAGGCACCGCGCCGGGAAGGCGCCGGGACATTGCCAATTCCGACTCAGCGGTCTAAGGCTGCGCCCCCGAAAATCGGGATTGTCAGGAAGACGGGCGACATGTCGAAATCTCCGATGCGGAAAGATGATCGCGTCCTGGTCACGGGAGCGGGAGGGTTCATCGGCGGGCACA
>JAFAQA010000019.1 GCA_019246665.1 Hyphomicrobiales bacterium | reverse complement strand
CTCGGATGATCAAGGTGAGGCGCTTCAGAAGTCTCGTGCCTTCCACCTCGAAAGTCGGAAGTCGAAGGGTATCGCAAAGCTTGAATTCCGCATCGCTCAAGACCGCAAACGGAAGGTGAAGCCGCTCACTCATCTCCTTCTGATAGGCGGTGCTCTGGGTGCTGAGCCCGAACACCTCGGCTCCGAGTCCCGAAAGCTCGGCGTGGTGATCGCGAAAACCGCATGATTGCGGCGTGCAGCCGCGCGCGCCGGGAATCATGTCCCAGCCTTCGGGAAGGGCTTTCCCGGGCACGCCCGTCATCGGATAGCAATAGATCACCGTTCGCGGCCCGCGCAGCGCCGAAAGATCGACGCTTCCGCCCGCGGTGGAAGCAAGCGAGAGCTTGGGCATCGCCATGCCCACGAGATGCGCCGCCGCCCCGTCGTCGACCGGACGCGGCAAATTCGGTGGAAGCGGAAAGCTCGTCTCTTTTTGCACGTGCAGCTCCGTTGCGATTGCCAGGTTGCGCCAGGCGCAGCGGCGAACTCCCTACGCCCGGCGTCAGGGCTTTCTCGGGTCGAAGCGCTTCTTCAACCCTTGCCAGCATTGCGCGTACTCGACGTCAAGAACATCGAGCTCGGCCGCGTATTTGGTCACCCTTTGGGGGAAGCGTGTCTCGAACATGAAGGCCAAGGTATTGGTGAGCTTCACCGGCTTGAGCTCGGTTTCGGTCGCACGCTCGAAGGCTTCGGCGTCCGGACCATGCGGCAACATGCAATTGTGCAGGCTGATGCCGCCCGGAACGAAGCCTTGCGGCTTCGCATCATAGACCCCGTAGATGAGCCCCATGAATTCCGACATGATGTTCATATGGTACCAGGGCGGGCGGAAGGTGTTCTCCGCCACCGCCCAGCGCTCAGGAAATATCACGAAATCGACATTCGCGGTGCCAGGCGTCTCGGAAGGAGCGGTGAGCACCGTGAAGATTGACGGATCGGGGTGATCGAAAGAGATCGCGCCGACCGGGGAGAAGCGTCGCAGGTCATATTTGTAGGGCGCGTAATTGCCGTGCCAGGCCACGACATCCAGCGGTGAATGGGAAAGCTCGGCCGCGAAAAGCTGCCCACCCCATTTTACGTAGAGGTTTGAAGGCGTTTCCTTATCCTCATAGGCGGCAATGGGCGTGAGGAAATCGCGTGCATTGGCGAGGCAATTGGCACCGATCGGCCCACGCTCGGGCATGGCGAAGGCCCCACCGTAATTCTCGCACATATAGCCGCGACCCACCCCGTCGGTGAGCTCGATGCGAAGCTTCACGCCACGCGGAATGATGGCGATCTCGCCTGGCTCGATCGCGACGAGGCCAAATTCCGTGACGATGCGCAGCCGTCCTTCTTGCGGCACGATCAGCATCTCGCCGTCGGCGTTGTAGAAATATTCGTCGTGCATGGAGCGCGTGGCGAGGTAAACATGCGCGCCCATGCCGGCGAGTGTCGCGGCATCGCCGCCGGTCGTCATGGTGCGCATGCCCTCGACAAAATTCTGCTTTTTCTTCGGCAGCGGCTGGGGTCCCCAGCGCAATTGCCCGATGGGCAGATCGTGCTCATGGCAGGGCGCGGTGCGCCACAAGCCGATATCGGCCTTTCGGAAGCGCCCGGAATGCTTGACGCTCGGCCGGATGCGGTAGAGCCAGGAGCGCTCGTTCGAAGCACGGGGCGCCGTGAAAGGCGAGCCCGACAATTGCTCGGCATAAAGGCCGTAGCGGCATTTCTGCGGCGAATTGCGACCGATCGGCAAAGCGCCGGCCAGCGCTTCCGTCTCAAAAGAGTTGCCGAACCCCGACATGTAGCCGGGCGTGACGCCGATCTCCTGGCTCGGCGCTGAGCTCACCTTCAACTCCCGGGCCTCCAGCGCTTTAGGTCTTTGCCCCTTCGTTCTCGACGTCTTCGATCCGGATGCTTTGGACCTTGCCGTCCTTGCTTTGAGCATCTGGCCCTTGAGCATTTTGGCACCTGGGGCGTCATTCATGGCGGCCCTCCCTTTCGGCCGGCGCCCAAGGTGATCGAAGAAGCTTCGACGCATGGCCGGTCCAGCATCTAGGCGGGCGTCGGAGCCGAAAGGCCCGCAGCGACGCCCGCGGCACGAGATCAGTCTCAGGTAACCTCAAGCAGCGCCGCGTTCAACTGTTGCCCAGGTCGGAACATTCCGTGCCGGCCTGCGTAAATCGGAAGGGACGGGCCGATCAGGCGAGCCTTGGAGAACCGCAAGAGGGCATCGGCGTTGAAAGACCAAGACGCCCCGGAGGGAGGATCATGCGCATCCATATCGGCTTCGACATCGCGCTCACCTTCCCGCAACCGACGCCGATGTTGATGATGCTGAACGTCCACCCGTCAAGGCGCGCCGCGCTCATCGTTCCCGATCTTTTGCGTGTCGATCCAAACGTTCCGCTTTCCAGTTACATCGACGGCTTCGGCAATCAATGCACGCGCGTCGTCGCGCCGGCGGGCTTGTTCCGAATTTCGACCGACGCGGTGATCGAGGATAGCGGCTTGGCCGATCGTGTCGTGCCGGAAGCGTGCGAAGTTCCGATCGACGCGCTGCCGAGCGAGACGCTCGTCTTCCTTCTCGGCAGCCGCTATTGCGAAACCGACACGCTCTCCCAGATGGCCTGGGATCATTTCGGCAAGATCAAACCCGGCTGGGAGAGGGTGCAAGCCATCGTCGACTACGTTCACGACCATGTCGAGTTCGGCTACCCTCATGCGCGCGCGACGCGCACAGCGGGCGAGGCGCACTCCGAACGGCGTGGCGTTTGCCGGGATTTCGCACATCTCGCAATCACTTTGTGCCGTGCGATGAATATACCGGCGCGGTACGCCACCGGGTATCTCGGCGACATCGGTGTGCCGCGCGATCCCGCGCCAATGGACTTCAGCGCTTGGTTCGAGGTCTTTCTCGAGGGAGGCTGGTACGCCTTCGACGCGCGCCATAACCAGCCGCGCATCGGACGAATTGTCATGGCTTATGGCCGCGACGCGGCCGACGTCGCCTTAACCAATACATTCGGTGCCCACAGCCTAACCAAGTTCGAGGTGTGGACCGATGAAATCCCGGAAGGTGCCGCCTTGCCGACCCGAGACATGGCGGCCTGATTTCAAGATTTGACCGATCCCATCCAGCTGGAATTAACGCCAAAGCCAGAAATCCACAGTCCCGCTTTGACGCCACGCACGTGGCAGGGTAGCTTGCAAGCTCGACAAGCAAAAAACGTGCCGAAGGGTCGAATGTAAGTGGCAGCCATCGGCGCGAAGAGCGGATTTAAGACTTTCAGGCGAAGCGATGGCGTTGTCACATCGGCTCGAAATGCGCCAGGGACAATCCCTGGTGATGACGCCTCAGCTTCTGCAGGCGATCAAGCTCCTTCAGCTCTCGAGCCTTGACCTGATTGCCTATGTGGAAGCCGAGCTCGAGCGTAATCCGCTCCTCGAGCGCGCAGAGAGCGAGAGCGAGGAAAGTCCCGCGGTCGCCGATGGCGAGGGTCCGGGCGAGGAGCCGAGCCCGGAAAGCACCACCTCGGATTGGGAGGGCGAGGACGCCGGCACGGATGCGTTTGACGAGCCCGCCGAAAGTGATGGTCTTGTCTTGGAAGCCTCGTCCGGCGAATGGAGCGGGGAAAACCCTCCACCGGACCGGGCCGACATCGAAGCGCGCTTCGGCGCCGATCTTGGTGATGTCTTCCCGGACGAGGCAGCCTCGGCTCAGCCATCTTCGAATGCATCGTCAAGCGAGGGGAGTCTCACGGTGGGCTCGAGCGCGCCGTCCGGCGCTGGGTTGCTCGACGGCGGGGACAGCAACCTCGAGGCGTATGTCTCGGCACCGGTTTCGCTACACGAGCACCTCGTCGTGCAGCTCGGCTTCGCCACCGGTTCTCCCGCCGATCGCTTGATCGGCCGCGAGATCATCGACGGCATCGACGAGGCCGGCTACCTCACGCTCGATCTCGTCGACCTCGCGGAACGTCTCGGCATCCAACCGTGCCGGATCGAGGAGGTGCTGGCGCTCGTGCAACGCTGTGAGCCTCTCGGCGTGGGAGCGCGGTCGCTCGCCGAATGCCTGTCGCTGCAACTCGCTGAACGCGACCGGCTCGATCCGGCGATGAAAACCCTGCTCTCTCGCCTTGACATGGTCGCCAAGCGCGACGTTGCGGGGCTGGCACGGCTATGCGGCGTCGAAGACGAAGATGTCCTCGACATGCTCGCCGAGTTGCGGACCCTCAATCCGAAGCCGGGCCTCGCCTTCGGCGGTGGCGTGGTCGAGACGGTGGTGGCAGATGTGCAGGTGCGTCCTAATCCGGACGGAAGCTGGCAGGTCGAGCTCAACCCCGCTGCCCTGCCCCGCGTGCTGGTCAATCAGGATTATCACGCGAGGGTAACCTCGCGCGCTTTGAAGGAAGGCGACAAGGCGTTCATTGCCGAGTGTCTGCAGAATGCGAACTGGTTGACGCGAAGCCTCGAGCAGCGGGCGCGCACCGTGCTTAAGGTCGCAGCTGAGATCGTGCGCCAGCAAGATGCCTTCTTGGCGCAAGGCGTCGAGCATTTGCGCCCCTTGAATCTCAAGGCGATTGCCGACGCCATCTCGATGCACGAATCCACCGTGTCGCGCGTGACGTCGAACAAATACATCGCGACGCCGCGCGGTCTCTTCGAGATGAAATATTTCTTCTCCTCCGCCATCCAGAGCGCGCATGGCGGCGAGGCGCTTTCGGCGCAAGCCGTGCGATTCAAGATCAAGCAGTTGATCGAAGCGGAAGATCCTGCGGTCGTTCTTTCAGACGATACGATCGTGCAGCATTTGCGCGAGAGCGGCGTCGACATTGCCCGGCGCACCGTGGCGAAATATCGCGAAAGCATGGGCATCGCCTCCTCGCTCGAACGGCGCCGTCTCAAGGCGACGCCCGATTTCGCGGCGGCGGGCCGGCCAAGCTTTTCCGAACGGCGAACAGGGGCCGAGCGGACAATCCTCCAACAGCGGCATGGTCGCGGCAGCAGTTGAACGCCAGGCCCGGATTCCCTACCTTATGTGTCCGTCCGGGATCACCGCGAATCACGGACGGCGAAGCGCGAAAGGGATTGCCATGCCGACTGCCAAGACGACTGATGCCTCTTTCGAGAACGACGTGATCAAGTCCGAGCACCCGGTCGTCGTTGATTTTTGGGCGGAGTGGTGCGGCCCGTGCCGGATGATCGGTCCTTCGCTTGAGGACATCTCGAACGAGATGGCGGGCAAGGTGAAGGTCGTGAAGCTCAATGTCGACGAGAATCCGCAAACGGCCGGCAAATTCGGCGTGCGGTCGATTCCGACCTTGATGATCTTCAAGGACGGCAAGCTCGCGGCACAGAAGGTCGGTGCTGCGTCGAAGGGCGATCTCACACGTTGGATCGGCGCCCACGCCTGAGCTTGCTCGGGCCTTTTTTCCTGGTTGTCGTGACGCTCACCCGCGCACCGCGCGTTGCACATTTCGTGTTGCGTCAAACGCCGCAGCCTCGAAGACATGAACCCGCGCGCTGCCGATGACCACAGCCTGAAGGCGCGCGAAATCGAAAAGACCGGAGAAGGCTTTGTCGCGCAGATCGAGCCCGCCCGCATAGGCGCCGAAGGCGGGCAGGACACAACGGCGCGAATCTGTCGCAAAGCAGCGGCGCCGCACGGAACCGGCCCGCGCCGCAACATGCGCCACCGGGTGCAAATGGCCGGCGATCTCGCCCTCTGCGCCAAGGCCTCCCTGCCGAGGCTCATGACGGGCGATGACCGCGCCGACAGTGCAGGAATAGGCATGGTCCCCGGGCAGGCCCGCGGGCGCGCGGGGATCGTGATTTCCCGCGACCCACACCCAATCGCGCCCAAGCTGAAGACTTCGCAAAGCGGCGCGACAGTCGACGCTCAGCCGCCCTGCAGCGTCGGCGTCGTGAAAGCCGTCGCCCAGTGAGATGACCCGGCGCGGCGCAAAGCGCGAGAGGGCCGCCGCAAGCGCCGCGAGCGTCACCGTCGTATCATAGGGCGGCAGCAACATGCCGCGCCGTGCGAAGGACGAGCCCTTTTCCAGATGCAGATCGGCAATGACGAGAGTGCGCTCCGCTTCATGCCAAAGCGCGCCGCAGGCATCGGCGATGAAAACATCGTCGCCCACCCTGATCTCGCAGGAACGCCGTTTGAGCGGCTCGTTGCGCATCATCAAGGTCACGACAGGGCTTCCTGCATCAAGATCGCCTCGGCTTCAGCCAACATTTCGTCACGCGCCTCACCGGGAACGGCCTCACGGCCGATCTCCAGGATGATCGACACCGCAAGGGGCGAGACATGCTCCAGGCTCTTATGCCTGATTCGCCCTCGGATGCGCGAGAGCATGATCGCCAAGCGCCGAAGATCGAGAAGACCGGTGGCCGCGTCCTCGCGCGCTGCCCGCAAGAGGACATGGCCGGGCTCGTGGGTGCGCAGCACGTCATAGACGAGATCGGTCGAGATGGTCACTTGCCGTCCCGATTTGCGTTGGCCCGGATGGCGACGCTCGATCAGCCCGGCGATGATCGCGCAAGCACGAAAGCTGCGTTTCATCAGCGCCGTTTCGGCGAGCCAAGCTTCGAGATCATCGCCCAGCATGTCTTGACCGAACAGGTCATCGAGCGAGAGGCGTTCCTGCGCGATCGCGAGCCCGGTATCGGCGAGCGTCCAGACGCCGATGCCGTAATCGTTGCAGGCAAAGCCGAGGGGGCGCAGCCGCGCGCGCTCGAGCCTGCGCGTGAGGAGCATGCCGAGTGTCTGATGCGCGAGGCGTCCCTCGAACGGATATGCGACGAGAAAATGGCGGTTGCCGCTCGGGAATGTCTCGACAAGCAGCCCCTCCTGCTCCGGCAAGAGCGAGTGCTCCTCTTGCCAGACGAGCCATTGCGCCACCTCCTCCGGCAATTTCGACCAGCTCGACGGCTCGGCGAGCATGCCGCGCACCCGAGCGGCAAGAAAAGTCGAGAGCGGAAACTTGCCGCCCTCATAAGAAGGGATTTTCGGGTCGGTGCCGGCGCGCGCCCGCGAAGCGACCACCTGGTCCTCCACAATGCCCTCGAAACGAAGGACCTCGCCGGCGAAGACGAAGGTATCGCCGACCGTCATCTGCTCAGCCCAATATTCCTCGAGCTCGCCAAGCACGCGGCCCGTACGTTGCAGGATGCCGGTCGCGGCTGGAGCGCCTGGCCTTGCGGCCCTGAGACGGCCGATGCGGACTTTGAGCATCGCGGCCTCGACGATGGTGCCGACATTCATGCGATATTGCTGAATGACGCTCGCGGTCGCGGCGCGCCATCGCCCGTCATCGCCCTTCCTGATCTTGGCGAAGCGCTCATATGACCGCAGCGCGTAGCCTCCCGTCGCGACGAAATCGACGACCGAGTCGAAGCTCGCACGCGTGAGCCCCGCGTAAGGCGCGGTCGAAGTCACCTCCGCATAGAGTTCGTCGGCGAGGAAGGGGTCGCCGCAAGCGACGCCAAGAACGTGCTGGGCGAGAACGTCGAGCGCGCCGATCCGCGGATCGGGCGTATCCTGCGCTGCCTCCTCGACCGCCTCGAGCGCAGCTTCGGCCTCGATCGCCTCGAAGCGGTTCGAGGGCACGATCACGGCTTTCGAAGGCTCGTCGAGCCGGTGGTTCGCCCGTCCGATGCGCTGCATGAGGCGGCTCGCGCCCTTCGGCGCGCCGACATTGATCACGAGATCGACGTCACCCCAGTCGATGCCGAGATCGAGCGTCGAGGTGCACACCACGGCCTTCAGGCGCCCTTGCGCCATCGCGGCCTCGACCTTCCTCCTTTGCGAGGCATCGAGCGAACCGTGATGCAGCGCGATGGGGAGCGCGTCCTCGTTCATGCGCCAAAGCGCCTGAAACAGGAATTCCGCTTGCATGCGCGTGTTGACGAAGACGAGCGACATCTTGTGCGCGCGAATTGCGGCGTAGATTTCCGGCAGTGCGTAGCTCGTGATGTGTCCCGCAAGTGGAAGCTTCGTCTGCGTGCGCAAGATCGACAGGTCGGCAGGAGCCGCACCACCAGCGATGACGAGATCGGCGAGCGTCCGTGCCGCGGCTTTGCCGCCGCTCGGCACCGTGGCGCCGAGCCAGAGCCGCAAGGCGTCGGGCTCGCGCACTGTCGCTGAAAGGCCGACGCAGGCCGGAGCAGGCGCAACGGCCTTCAATCGTGCAAGATCGAGCGCCAGAAGATCGCCGCGCTTCGAGACCACGAGCGAGTGCAGCTCATCCACGATGATCCGCTCGAGCGCGCCGAAGAGCTCGCGCGATTCTTTCGACGCAAGCAGGAGCGCCACCTGCTCGGGCGTGGTCAAGAGAATGTCGGGAGGTACCGTCTTCTGGCGCTGCCGCGCCCCGGGCGACGTGTCGCCGGTGCGGGTCTCCACGCGGATCGGCAAACCCATCTCGGCGAGCGGGGTTTCGAGATTGCGCTTTACATCGGCGGCCAGGGCCTTGAGGGGCGAGATATAGAGCGTGTGGAGGCGCCGTTTGCGCGGCCTGCCGTTTCTAACTGGTAAGAGCGCAGATGAGGGCGGCGCGGCGGTGAGCTCGATCAGGCTCGGCAGAAAGCCGGCCAATGTCTTGCCCGCACCGGTCGGCGCGACGAGGAGGACCGAGCGCCCCTGCCGCGCCTTGTCGATCAATTCAAGCTGATGCGCCCGCGGCTCCCAGCCGCGTGCCGCGAACCACGCCGCGAATCGCGGGGGGAGAAGGGAGGGCTCGGCTGCGCGATCCACGCGATCTACAAGGCGACGGAGCGGCAAGGAAAACAGCGCCAACTGGGTCGGCTCGAAGCAAGCATCATGCGATGATCCCTGCCGTCATTCGCGAAAAGATGGTGGGCTTTAACTCGCGGCGTCATCATGCTCTACTTTGTTGATCGAGCATGATCTTTTCGTAAAACCAGATCCCCAGCTTGCGGGCGAGCTTACGGCGTTCAGGCGTGAAGGGTCAATTTGCCGGGACGCGACCGGCATGAAGGGAGAAGTGCCGGTGCCAAGCCGCGATTCTGGCAACAATTCTTGGTGGCGCCAAGGCGTCATCTACCAGGTTTACCCACGCTCGTTCCAGGATACGAACGCAGACGGCATCGGCGATCTCGAGGGCATTCGGCGTCGGCTCGATCATCTCGTCTCGCTCGATGTCGACGCCATCTGGATATCGCCGATCTATTCATCGCCCATGGCGGATTTCGGTTACGACGTTTCCGATCATCGGGCCATCGATCCGATCTTCGGAACGATGGAGGATTTCGACCGGCTGCTCGACGAAACCCATCGCAAGGGGCTCAAGGTCATCCTCGATTACGTGCCGAACCACACGTCGGACCAGCATCCCTGGTTTATCGAAAGCCGCGCCTCGCGCCGCAATTCAAAACGCGATTGGTATGTCTGGCGCGATGCACGCGCGGATGGCGGACCACCCAATAACTGGGCCAGCGAATTCGGCGGGTCAGCCTGGACCTTCGACGAGGCGACCGGACAATTCTACTATCACGCTTATCTTGCGGAGCAGCCGGATCTCAACTGGCGCAATCCCGAGGTCGTCGCGGCGATGCTCGATGTGCTGCGTTTCTGGTTCGACCGAGGTGTCGACGGGTTTCGGGTGGACGCGATCCATCACCTCTTCGAGGATGAGCAATTGCGTGACGATCCCGTAAATCCCGATTGGCAAGAGGGGCTTTCGCCGAATCAGCGCCTCCTGCGCGTGAACTCCATGGATCAGCCCGAGGTGCATGGCGCCATCGCCCTCATGCGAGGGGTAGCCACCTCATACGCGAATGAGCGGCTTCTGATCGGGGAAGCCTATCTGCCAATCGCGCGACTGATGGCCTATTACGGCATCGCGCTTTCCGGTTTTCATCTCCCTTTCAACTTTCACCTGATCTCGACCCCATGGCAGCCGAAAGCGATCGCGGCGCTCATTGACGAATATGAAGCGGCCTTGCCACCGGGCGGCTGGCCGAATTGGGTGCTGGGCAACCACGACAGGTCTCGCGTGGCGACGCGGCTTGGGCCCGCGCAGGCGCGCATCGCGGCGATGCTCCTCCTCACGCTTCGCGGCACCCCCACTCTCTACCAAGGCGACGAGATCGGCATGGTGGACGTGCCGATACCTCGCCACCGGATTCGAGATCCTTTCGCGACGAATGCGCCAACTTTCGGCCGCGATCCGGAACGAACGCCGATGCAATGGGATGCGAGCCCGCGCGCGGGCTTCAGCCCCGTCGAACCCTGGCTTCCGATGGCGGCTGATTTCAAGAGGCACAATGCGGCCAGCCAATTCGCCGATCCGCGCTCGATGCTATCCCTGTATCGCGCGCTCATCGCCTTGCGGCATAAGGAAGCGGCCCTCACCCTTGGCACCTATGCGCTCGTCCAAGCGAGCGAGAATGTGCTGGCTTACGAGCGGCGTCACGGCGAGCGCCGCCTCTTGATCGCGCTCAATTTCGGGGAAGGTTTCGAGGAGCTCGAAAGCCTCTCGCCACCGGCGAAGCTTCTCTTGTCCACCGATCCGACGCGGGAAAAGGAAGACTTCGCTCGCGCCCCGAAGCTGAACCCGAACGAGGGCATCGTCGCCGAGCTCACGCCGCCGAACCGCGTGGGCCGGTGAGATGAGCCCGAATTTCTGTGCCCGACAGCCCCATCGTCACAGCGACCTGGCAGAGCCGCCAGCCTCACGGGCCTCGCTCCTGATGTAGGCCTCGCAGGCTTCGCGTTAGGCATCGCGCGGTCGATGCGCGTGTGGATTGGCGCAGCGTAGCGGCTTCGGAATTGTGATCGTGGATCTTCATGCCCCGCCCTCCACGCTCTGCGATGCGCGCAAGCTGAAAGGCCAAAGCCCTTATTCACGCCGGAAGACGGAATCAGTTGTATAGAAGGGCGGCGATCTTTGGATCGCTCACATTCGATTTGTCGTACCAATAGAAGCCGGTATCGACCTTCTTGGGCAGCTTGTCGCCCTTAAGCGCTTTCACCGCCGATTCGACGACGCAGGCGCCGATGCCGATCGGGTTCTGGGTAATCGCGCCGGCCTCGTCGCCGGATTTAATCGCCTCGATCTGCTCCTTGCCCGAATCGTAGCCGATGACCACGAGCTTCTTTTTGGACTCCTTTACGCCATGCAGGACGCCGATGATCGAGCCCTCATTGGCGCCAAAGATGCCCTTGAGGTTTGGATTGGCCTCAAGAATAGCCTTGGTGATTTCGGTCGACTTCAGCTGATCGCCGCCGCCATATTGGACGCTGACGATTTTTACTTTGGGGTGCTTCGCCTTCATCTCATTAAGGAAGCCGTCGCGCCGGTCGATGCCGGTGCGGCTGGTCTGATCGTGCACCACCAGGGCGACCTCGCCCGAATCGCCGATCAACTCCGCCATCTTATCGGCGGCAACGGCGGCCGCTGCGATGTTATCAGTCGCGCAAGTGGTTAACGGGATGTCACTGTCGACGCCCGAGTCGAAGGCAATCACGGGGATGTGTTCGGCCTGCGCTTTCTTGAGCAGCGGAATGGCGGCCTTGCTGTCGAGCGCTGCGAAGCCGATCGCCTTCGGATGCTTGGCGAGGTCCGCCGAGAGCATGTCGATCTGCTTGTCGACCATCGCCTCGGTTTCCGGCCCCTCGAAGCTGATCTTGACGCTAAGCTTCTGCGCTTCCTGCTCCGCGCCGAGCTTGACGGCTTGCCAGAACTGGTGCTGGAAGCCCTTCGAAATCAGCGGAATGTAGGTCTCATCGGCACGCGACACTGTAATCGCTCCCCCCAGCGCAGCGGCCACAAGCAAGGTACTGATTTGCGTTCTGTTCAACATCGCTCCTCCTCTCCCCCTGTTTTAGCTGTTTCGGGTGACCACGTTTTCGCTATTCTTTTGAGCGTCGTTCTCGTCGTTTCTTGTTCGACTTGGCTTCGTCGTCTGCCAGACCTTCACAACTTCCTGCGTCGCAGAATGTCAATGTAAACAGCCAGGATTATGATGACGCCGGTAACTACGATCTGCCACTCCTGCGGAACTGAGAGGATGCGCAGGCCGTTGGTGAGAACGCTCATTATAAACGCACCGATAATCGTGCCAAGCACCGTGCCAGTGCCCCCGCTCAGCGACGTGCCACCGATCACCACGGCAGCGATCGCTTCGAGTTCGTAGCCCTGGCCGAGCGCGGGCTGGGCGGAATTGAGCCGCGAGGCGATCAGCAGCCCCGCAACGCCGCAAATCGCGCCGGCCAAGACGTAGATCGTGATCTTCCAGCGATCCACATTGACGCCGGACAGGCGAACAGCTTCCTCGTTGCTGCCTAAGGCGAATGTGTATCGGCCAAGTGCTGTGCGGCTAAGGACGGCCGACGCGGCGATCGCCAGCACGAATAGGATCAGCACGCTATTGGGAACCGGCAGGCTCGGTAGGACGTAGCCGATCATCGACCCTTGCGAGATCGTCGAAAAGTTTTCGGAGTCGCTGAAATAGATCGGCTTATCGCCGGCCACCACGAGCGCCAGGCCCTTGTTCACCAGCATCATGCCGAGCGTGGCGATGAAGGGCGGCAGCTTCAGTTTGGCAACGAACGTACCCGAGAGCAAGCCACTCATGGCGCCGGTCGCGATGGCCGCAAGCACGCCCGTCCACAACGGCAACTGCCAATTTGTGAGGAATACGCCGGCCATCACCGCGCAGAACGTCATCAGCGTGCCGACCGACAAATCAATACCGGCGGTGATAATGACGAAAGTGGACGCGATCGCGAGCACGCCATTCACCGCCGTCGATTGCAAGATGCCGAGAAGGTTCTCGACCTGCATAAAGGCTGGCGAGGCAAAACCAAAAAAGACCATCAACACGATCAGGCTCGCGAAGGCGAACAGCTTCTGACGCGCTATCGAGCCAAAAACTTGGGCCCGGAAGGTTGTCGCAACGCGTTCCTCGGCTTCGATGGTCGCCGTCTTCGGTTCCGCCATCCGCTCAAATCCTTACGCTGGAGCATGATCCGCAAAAGTGACCCCACTACGATAAGATCATGCGGAAAAACAAAAAGATAACCTGACGCTACTGATCTCATCTAAACGCAACGCGTTCTAGGCCGCCTTGGCTTTTTCGCGCTGGGTGGCGAGCTGCATGATGCGCTCTTGCGTCGCGCCCTTCCACTCAAGCACGCCGGTGATGCACCCTTCGCACATGACCGCGATGCGGTCGCTCATGCGTAAAATCTCGGGCAGCTCCGACGAGATCATTACGATTGCCTTGCCCTGGTCGGCAAGTGAGCGCAGCAGCTTGTGGATCTCAGCCTTGGCTCCAACATCAATTCCGCGCGTTGGCTCATCGAAAAACAGAATGTCGCAATCGCGCGCCAGCCACTTTGCGATCACCACCTTTTGCTGGTTGCCGCCCGAGAGAAGCCCGACCTGTTGCGTCGCCGAAGGGGTGCGAATGCTGAGGAGCCTGATGAACGATTCAACGGTGGCACGGATCGCCTGCTGCCGAAGAACGAATTTGAATTTCAGATGCCGTGCAAGCGTGGCCATGACGACATTGGACGCGACGTCCATGCCGACGGCCAGGCCAAATCGCTTCCGGTCCTCAGACAGGTAGCCGATCCCCAGCGCAACCGCATCGGCCGGCGATTTGATCGAGGCGGCCGCGCCACGCACGATGATCTCACCTGACTCGATCCTGTCGGCGCCGAATATCGCGCGCGCCACCTCGGTTCTTCCCGCTCCCATCAGGCCCGCGAAACCCAGAATCTCGCCGCGCCTGAGAGTGAAGCCGACATTTCTGACGAGCGGCCCGCAATTCAGGTTCCTGACCTCAAGCACGACTTCGCCGCGCGGTGCCACCAGCGGCGGGTGTTGGACGTCCTCCTTCAAAGTCCGTCCGACCATCATGCCGATAATGGTATCCAAGGGCGTCGCGGTCGGCACGGTCGCGACATAATGGCCGTCGCGTAGAACAGTTACGCGGTCAGAGATCTGCTTCAGCTCGTCCATCTTATGCGAAATATAGACGATACCCACGCCGCGCGCCTTGAGCTCCCGGATGATATTGAACAGCTCGGCGATTTCAGCGTTGTTCAACGCGGCAGTCGGCTCATCCATGATCAACACGCGCGAGTTGAAGGACAGCGCCTTGGCGATTTCCACCATCTGCTGCTTGGCAACCGTCAACCCGCCGACAATTGCGCGGGGGTCGAGCTTCAGATGCATGTGGGCGAGAATCTCTCGCGCTTGACGGTTGAGCTTATCCTCGTCAAGGAACACGCCCAATCGCCCGGGCGGTTCGCGCCCGATGAAGATATTTTGGGCAACCGTCAGGTGATTCATCAGTTGCAGCTCCTGATGAATTATCCCGATGCCCATCATCTGAGCGGCGCGAGGGCTGGCGAAATTGACTAGCTCGCCGTTATAGAGAATTTCTCCGCCATCTCGGGGGTAGATACCTGCGAGGATTTTCATCAGAGTCGATTTACCGGCACCGTTCTCGCCGACGAGGGCATGGACCTCGCCTGCGAGCAGCTCGAAGCTGACGCGGCTCAACGCGCGCACGCCCGGGAAATTCTTGCTGACGTTCTGCACGGATACGAGTGGAGACATTGCCCGTCCGATCAGAAAGTTTTTATTGTCGGCTCCATGGCCGGCTCTCCTAACAGCTACCGCAGCAGCTGCCCTGAAGGGGTCATATCACACTTCTTCATAAGCGGAACCGCAAGGCGATCGCAGCGTGAAGAACGCGTCCCAGGCCCAGCGAACACCGCAGGTTAGGAGAGGGCCTCGTGCTGCCGCGCGCCAGGAATCGAGTATCGAGTTCAGAACTTTGTGATGCCGAGTGCACAGGCGCCAACGGAGCTCCATATCTTGCGCGCCGCCTCGACATGCGTGGTTATCGCCGTGAACACCTGATCATAGTCGACGTCGAGTCCTTCCAGGCGGATTACCAGGCCATCGGCGCCGAGCCTGTGGTTTAGGCCACGGGTCAGTCTCGTCCATCGTGTCAAGGCGAGTTGTCCTTCGTCAGCCTCGCCCACAGTCAAGACAACGCAGGTTATGATCGTCTTGCCGGTTTTGGACTTTTGCTCCCCAGTTGATATGCCGCGTACCATCCTCCAAGGAATGATCCGCGAGGCGATTCGTTTATCGAATATGCCTTCGGCAGTTATCGTGAGAACGGGGCGACCTACCGTCACCAAACGCCGGATGGCGACGACTGCGCACCCTCCAAGAAGAAGCAGCAGGAAATAAAGCAGGAATGTCGGGTTCCCTCTGCTCCAACGTATCGGGAGTAAGATCAAAACCGCTGGCGGGACCATACCGGCAGCAGAGCCCCTTAGTAGCCGAAACGCCTTTTGCGGTGAGTAGCGAGCCTCCAGTGTTGGAGGGCTGGCGACATTGAGAGCCACGTTCATTGGGAATCTTTTTAAGCCAATCCGGCTTGCGCGAGGAAGCGCTTGACGTTGCCGTAGCCGAGCTTCGCGTAAGCTGCGGGATTGGCCTTCGCGGGATCCTGCTCGGCCTCCACCACCACCCAACCCGAATAGGTTCCAAGCTCGCGGAACACGGCGGCGAAATCGATCATGCCTTCGCCCGGAACCGTGTAGACGCCTTCAACCACTGAATCGAGGAAGGACCAATCCTCGCGCGCGGCGCGCACCATCACGTTTTTGCGTACGTCCTTGGTATGCACATGCGCGATGCGATCGCGATGACGTCTCGCGAGCGCGGCCGGATCGGCGCCGCCCCAGACTGCGTGGCCAGTGTCAAGGAGGAGCTTCACGGCAGGCCCCGTCTCGGCCATCAAACGATCGATCTCGGCCCCGCTCTGCACAACCGTGCCCATGTGATGATGATAGACGAGCGTGAGGGGAAGCTCGCGGAGCTTTTCCGCAAAGTGGGTCAGGCGAGGCGTGAATCGTGCCCATTCGTTCTCATTCATCACAGGGCGCCGGGACAAGGAAGCGTCCTTGTCGCCGTGCACGGTGCGGGTGCATTCGGCAACGATCAGCACCCGGCATCCCATGGCCTTCAGCAATCGGCCATGGGCTTGCACCGCTTCAAGTTCCGCATCGAGGTCACGTTCGATGAGAAACGTGGAATACCAGCCCGAGACCAGCGCGAGGCCATGCGCCTCGAGGATCGGTTTCAGCTTTCCGGCCTCGCGCGGAAATTTGTTGCCGAGCTCCATGCCTTCAAAGCCGGCGGCCTTCGCCTCGGCGAGGCATTGTTCCAACGGAATATGACCACCAAGCTCGATCATGTCGTCATTCGACCAGCCGATCGGATTGGCACCGATGCGGATCATTCAGCTTCTCCTGGGGTGTTGGTGGTGACGAAGTCGCCGATCAGTCGCCGAGCCTTTGGCGCGCGGTCGCGGCTTCGTATGACTTGCGAGCCGCCGCCACTTCGCGGCGCACGGAGATTTCAGGCACGGCAACATCCCACCACGCTCCTCCCGCGTCGGTAGTGGCACCGGGATCGGTCTCGATGACGATGACGCTCGTGCGCCTATGGGCCCGTGCTTCGGCAAGCGCACGCTCGAGCTCCGCGACCGATGAGACTTTCGTCGCGATCGCGCCGAGGCTTTCTGCATGCGCCCGAAAGTCGATCTCGGGCAAGGCCACGTGCTCGGCATCTTCGAGAAGATTGTTGAAGCTTGCCCCGCCTGTCGCCCTTTGCAGCCGATCGATGCAGCCAAAGCCTCTATTGTCGAGCACGATGATGGTAAGCTTCTTGCCGAGCATCACGGAGGTCGCGATCTCCGAATTCATCATCAAATACGAGCCGTCACCCACCATGACGAGCACCTCCGCATCGGGCTTGGCGAGTTTCACGCCGAGGCCGCCGGCGATCTCATATCCCATGCAGGAATAGCCGTATTCCAGATGGTAAGTGCCCGGCGCGCCAGCGCTCCATAATTTGTGGAGCTCGCCAGGCAACCCGCCGGCGGCACAGACGAGCGTCGTCTCTTGCCCGAGCACGCGCATCGCCGCGCCGATCACCTGCGCATCGGATGGATGCTC
Source organism: Hyphomicrobiales bacterium (assembly GCA_019246665.1). Lineage (GTDB taxonomy): Bacteria > Pseudomonadota > Alphaproteobacteria > Rhizobiales > Beijerinckiaceae > GAS188. The sequence continues at coordinate 9,900 of JAFAQA010000019.1, read as the reverse complement.
ATTGCCGCGCGGTGGTTGAAGCGCTTTCGAAGCGGCCTTTGTCCAGGCGCCCTTCAGCGAGCGCGCCGATTGCGTCCAGCGGGGCGGTGCCGAATGGCCGGCGAGCATCCTGCCGAGCGCCTCGAGGCCGGTGCGCGCATCTGCGATGAGGGTCGCGGCGCCGTGCTTGCTTGCGTCGTGCGGGCCGACATTGAGCGACAGGAAGCGCCGCTTCGGGTTCTGGAAAAGGGCCCACGAGCCCGTAGTGAAATCCTGGAGGCGCGTGCCGATGGCGATGATAAGGTCGGCCTTCGCGGCGAGCGCGTTCGCGGCAGAGGTGCCCGTCACCCCGATGGATCCCATGGCCAAGGGATGGCTATCGGGAAGAGACGATTTCCCGGCCTGTGTCTCGGCGAGCGGAATGCCGTGTTGCTCGGCGAAGGCCGCGAGAGTATCGGAGGCTTGCGAGTAGAGCACGCCGCCGCCCGCGATGATCAGCGGCTTTTCGGCGCGGCGCACAAGATCGGCCGCACGCAAGAGCTCCTCCGCATCAGGCGCGGGACGGCGCAAGTTCCAGACGCGCTTCTCGAAAAAGCTCACCGGATAGTCGTAAGCCTCCGTCTGCACGTCCTGGCAAAGCGCAAGCGTCACCGGACCGCATTCGGCAGGGTCGGTGAGCACGGACATCATGCGGCGCGCGGCGGGAATGAGCTGCTCGGGGCGCGTGAGCCGGTCGAAATACCGTGAGACCGGCCGCAAGCTGTCATTGGCCGAAACCGTCCCGTCGCCGAAATCCTCGATCTGCTGCAGCACAGGGTCCGGCCGCCGGTTCGCGAACACATCACCTGGAAGGAGAAGGAGGGGCAGCCGGTTCACATGCGCAACGGCGGCCGCGGTGACGAGGTTCGTGGCGCCGGGCCCGATCGAGGTGGTGCAAGCCATCATCCGGCGCCGGAAGCTCGCCTTGGCGAAGGCGATGGCCGCATGTGCCATGGCCTGCTCGTTGTGTGCCCGAAATGTCGGCAGCTCGCGGCGAAACCGATGGAGCGCTTCTCCCATCCCTGCGACATTGCCATGACCGAAAATCGCCCATACGCCGGCGAAGATCGGCAGCTCGATCCCGTCGATCACCGTCCTCTGTGCGATGAGAAATCGCGCCAAGGCCTGCGCCATGGTGAGACGATCGGTCTTCATGCTCGAGATTCCATCGGCTCCCTCCGCGAATCCGCTTTCATCAAGCATGAGTTGCGAAATCGCGTCAAACCTCGCTGTTGCATGCTTTGCCGACAATGTGCATCAAGGGCAAAAATCGCATTCGCCGTCGGCGACGGCCTTCGAATCTTGGTCGCGGCGGAAAAAGGAGGAAAGATGATACGCATCGGATTGCTCGGCGCCGGCCGCATCGGCCAGATCCACGCCCGCAATGTCGCAGGACATGCGGGAGCGTCACTCGTCGCCATCGCCGATGCCGTGCCGCAAGCCGCCGCCGGGCTCGCAAAGGCGACCCGCTCCGTGACGATGCCGGTCGACATGCTGATCGCGTCGACAGAAATCGACGCGGTGATGATCTGCACCTCGACGGACACGCATGCCGATCTCATCGAGCGGGTCGCGCGTACCGGCAAGGCGATCTTTTGCGAAAAGCCTGTCGACCTTTCGGCAAAGCGCATCGCCTCGACCTTGCGGAAAGTCGAACAGGCAGGCGTCAAGCTGATGATCGGCTTCAATCGGCGCTTCGACCCGAATTTCGCTTCGCTCAAGCAGCGGCTCGCCAAAGGCGCAATCGGCGAGATCGAGATCATCATCATCATGTCACGCGACTCATCCCCGCCGCCGATCGAGTATGTGAAGCGCTCGGGCGGCCTTTTCCGCGACATGATGGTTCACGACCTCGACATGGCGCGCTTCCTTCTCGAGGAGGATCTGATCGAGGTTCAAGCGATGGGATCGAGCCTCGTCGATCATCGGATCGGCGACGCCGGCGATGTCGACACCGCCATCGTGCAGATGCGCACGCGCTCGGGCAGGCTTTGCCAGATCTCGAATTCGCGGCGCGCCAGCTATGGCTACGATCAGCGCATCGAGGTGCACGGATCGAAGGGCATGCTTCGCGCCGGAAACATCCACGAGACCACGGTCGAGCACGCAGGCTCCAAAGGCTTCACCACCGATCGGATCGAGAATTTCTTCCTCGAGCGCTACGCCGCCGCTTACCGCAATGAGCTTGATGCCTTCCTCGAATGCGTGAGGTCGGGCCAGGCACCCTCTCCTTCGGGCCATGACGGGTTGAAAGCCCAGCTTCTTGCTGACGCAGCGACGAGATCGGCCGCAAGCGGCAAGCCCGTCTTCGTCGCGCTTTCGCAAGGCTGAGCGGTCATGTCGACCCCGATCGAATTTGCGCTCAACCATATCGCGGCGCCGAAGCTTGGCTCAGGTCACCTGGGGGCGGATCATTTCTTTGCGCTTGCGCGAGAGCTTGGCCTCACCAAGGTCGAGATCCGCAATGATCTCGCGGGCGCGCCCATCGCCGATGGCACACCGGCCGAAGTGATAAAAGGCGCGGCGCAAGCGCAAGGCGTGACCATCCTCACCATCAACGCCCTGCAGCGCTTCAACGAATGGAATGGGCGTCGCGAAACCGAGGCTGTCGCGCTCGCACAATACGCGAAGGCTTGCGGCGTCGAGGCGCTCGTGCTCGTTCCGGTGAACGATGCCAGCTTTCGGCCAGCCGACAAGGCACGCCTCGAAGGGCTTGGCGAGGCCTTGCGGCACCTCAAGCCGATCCTCGTCGAGAACGGCCTGAAGGGCTTCGTCGAGCCGTTGGGTTTTGCCATTTCCTCGCTGCGCTCGAAACGCGAAGCGCTCGATGCCATCGATGAGATCGGCGGCGCGGACACGTTTCTTGTCGTGCACGACACCTTCCATCATCATCTCGCGGGTGAAGCCGCGTTCTTTCCCGAGCGGACGGGGCTTTCGCATATCTCGGGGGTCACGGAGCGCGCACTCGCGTTGACGAGCCTGCAAGATGCGCATCGCGTGCTCGTGGACGAAGCCGATATCCTGGGAAACCTCGCGCAGATCGAGGCGCTTCGCACCGGCGGCTATCGCGGCGTCTTTTCTTTTGAGCCCTTCGCCGAAAGCGTGCAGCGCGCCGGCGACATCCGATCGAAGCTCGAGGCCAGCATGGGCTTCATCACCCAGGAGATTTCCCGCTAGCGTTTGTGCGATCACTCGGGGCGAAGGCTTGGCCGCAGGATCGGTTCACGCTCGATCCCTTCTCACTGAGCTTCAGAAAGAGGGGCCGGGGCACGGCACCTTCTTTTGACCGAGCGAATGCCTATGTTGAGCGTGGGCAGCGGCAACCGCCGCCCGGTTCCGCAGGCAAGAGGCGTGATCATGGACGCGCCGCATCGGCAATTTACGCAAGCCGCGACCCTGGATGAGCTGAAGGCAAAAGGGCGGCTCGTGGTGCACGGCGCCCATCGGCCGATCCTGGTGATCTATGACCAAGGTCGCGTCTTTGCCCTCGACAATCGTTGCCCGCATATGGGTTTCCCCCTCGAGCGCGGCAGTGTCGAGGATGGCATATTGACCTGCCATTGGCACCATGCGCGCTTCGACCTCGAAAGCGGCTGCACCTTCGACTTGTGGGCGGACGACGCACCGATCTGCCCGGTCGAAATCCGCAATGGCGAAGTTTGGGTCAAGACGAGCTTCGGCCATGCCGATCCCGCCGCGCATTGGCGTGAGCGGCTCGCGGATGGCCTTGCCCATGATCTTGGCCTCGTCATCGCGAAAGCCGTGCACGGCCAGCTTGCGTCCGGCGTCCCGCACGCGGAGATCGTGCGCCAAGTGGTGCTGTTTGGGACGCTGAACCGCGATGGCTGGGACACAGGCCTTACCATACACACGGCGCTTGCCAATCTCCTGCCCTTGCTGCCGGAGGAGGATGCCTATCTCGCGCTGTTCCATGGCGCGCGCCGCGTGGCGGCGGATTGCGATGGTGAGGCGCCGCGGCGCGAACGAGCGCCGCTGGGGAGCCGGCCGGACGCGGCCGCGCTCAAGCGCTGGTTGCGGCGCTGGTCAAAGGTCCGCCATCGGGAGGCAGCCGAGCGCACGCTGTTGACCGCGATCGTGAGCGGCCTCTCGCCCGCAACGCTTGCGGACGCCTTGCTCGCTGCGGAGACCGAACGGGCGTTCGCAGACGCCGGTCATTCGCTAGACTTCATCAACAAGGCGTTCGAGTGCCTCGAACTCATCGGCTGGGAGCACGCCGCTTGCGTGTTGCCCACGGTCATCGGACAGATGGTGGAGGCTCGCGGCGCGGAGGAATCGACCGCTTGGCGCCAGCCCATCGATCTTGTCTCACTCTGCGAGGAAGCAGCGAGTGAGCTCCCGGAACTCATTTCTGCCGGCTGCGGCGTGCCAGGCTGGTCAGATCACGCAGTGCTCGCCGGCGAGCTTCTTGGCGACGACCCGAACAGGATCATGGGCGCGCTCAAGTCGGCGATGCGCGCTGGCGCTTCCCCCGCGGATTTGGGCCGGTCTCTTGCCTATGCGTCAGCGCTGCGTGTGGCGCGCTTCGGCAATGCCAATGAGCATTCCGATTGGGAGACGGCGCACCATGTCTTCAGCTTCGCCAACGCGGTCCACCAGATGCTCACGCGCATCGAGACGGAAGGTGAGGCTGACGCGCTTGCCGTACGAAGCGTATTTCATGGTGCAATGGCGCTTTATTTGACACGCTATCTCAACGTGCCGCCGGCACGCATCCCCGGAGAAGGTAGCGAGCAGCTCGACGATCTTCCCGCCGATGCACCCATGATCCGCGCCGCCTTGCTCGACGCCTTCGATCGCCAGCGGCAAGTCGATCTCGCCGGAAGGCTCGTGGCGCGCCATCTCGTGCTTCACCACGCCCCGCTGGATTTGATCGCCACTCTCGCGCATTGCGTGTTGCGCGAAGATGCGAGCTTCCATGCCTATCAAATGCTGGAGGCGGCAGTGCGGCAATTCAACGTCTGGGGTGACACCAATGAGGGCCGTCAAATCCTGATCGCGGCGGCGCGTTATCTTGCGGCCCACTCGCCTACGCAACGCGCGGCGCTACAGACGGCCGATATCGCACGCCGCCTGATGCGGGGCGGCGAGCTTTTTCGCGACGCCGAGGCGCCGTGACGGCGCGCGAACGCGCATCCTATTGGCGCTTGTCCGCTCCCTGCCGGTGGCGAAGCGCATCGACCAACAGGGCAAAAGCTGCCGAGGGCTGCCTGCGGCTCGGGTAGTAGAGGTGGTAACCGGAATAGGGAGGGCACCATTCCTCCAGCACGCGGCGCAAGCGTTTCTTCGCGAAATGGCATCGTGCCAATCCTTCAGGCACATAGGCCAAGCCCAATCCGGCCAAGGCGGCATTCAGCATTTGCGCCGTCGTGTTATAGGTGAGCTGGCCGTCGACGCGCACTCTGAGCTCACGCCCGTTCTTTTCAAATTCCCAGGCATATAGCCCGCCATAAGTTGGCAGGCGCAGCATGATGCAATTGTGATCGACGAGGTCCTGCGGCTTTTTCGGTTCAGCGCGCGCCTTGAAGTAGGATGGCGCACCGACGACAGCCATGCGCATGTCCGGAGCGATGCGCACCGCGATCATGTCTTTTGCCACTTGCTCTCCGCTGCGCACACCGGCGTCATACCGTTGCGCAACGATGTCGGTCAGCCCGTAGTCGATGACGATCTCGACCTTGATGTCGGGATATGTCCGCAGAAATTTTGTGAGCTTCGGCAAAAGGATCGTGTCCGCGGCATATTCCGTCGCTGTGATACGAATGGTGCCGGCCGGCTTGTCGCGAAGTTCCCTTATGGCTCGGAGCTCGGACGCGATCTCCTCGAAGCGGGGGCCGATCGTGAGCAACAGGCGCTCGCCCGCTTCGGTCGGCGAAACGCTGCGCGTGGTGCGGGTGAGAAGTCGAACGCCGAGACGCGCCTCGAGCGCGCGAATCGTGTGGCTCAACGCCGATTGGGAAACGCCGAGCTTTGCCGCGGCCTTTGTGAAGCTCCGCTCATGCCCGACGGCGAAGAAAACGAGCAGGTCGTCAAGATTGCCGCGTTGCATGATGAGACTCGCTCATATCTCCTTGCCGATCACATAGCGGCGCATCACCGAGCAGACGCGGATCGCGCTTCGATTTGATCGGAGACCGACGATCACGAGTTTGTGATCCCCTGCAAGAATCGGCAAGTCACGAATCGAACCCGAACAAAAGCCTAGAAGCGGACCCGTTCGTGGAACATAATATTTTTGAAAAGTGGCTTCCACTTTTCCGGACCCCGCTCACGCGCTCACCGCGCGCTCTGCCTTGCGGATGCCCTCATTTGGCGGAACCTTGCTGTGAGGGCCACGTTTGCGGCGATGGCGAAAGGCTCCACCCAGCGACCAGGAGATCACGATGCAAAAGGATCGTATCGTTGGCGTGCTCAGGGAGGCCAGAGGCCTTCGGAAGAATAAATCGGGGAAGGTCGCCGTGGGTGCGAGACTCGGCGCAAAAAGCAAGGCCGATGAGAAAGCGCAGAAGCGCCAAGAAGCTTTGCGCCAACCCATGCAACGCCTCGAGGCAAAAGACGCGGATCGGAGCTAGAGCATGATCCGAAAAAGTGGCCCCACTTTTGCGAGAAGATCATGTTGGGGAAGATCACTTTTGCGGGATGTCATTTGAAGAAACGAAAAGATACGTCGATGCTTCCGATGTGTTCCTGCGCAGCTCTCAAGCCGATCCGGAAATTGGAAGCCCGTTCGGTTCTCCAAAAGACATCATACGCCGCCTACTCTCTCGGATAATTTGCGAAATCAGCGGGGTCGGATCAGCTCACATTCGGTGAGAATAGCCTCGAGGCGTTGATCATGCGGCTCGAGCGGGACTTTCTCCACTTCCTGGCAGGCAAAGGCGAGACCGAGCGTTCGGGGCGGCCTTCCCTTCTCAGTTTGTCGTCCGATGGCTCCGTCATAATAGCCCTTGCCGTAGCCGATGCGGCCGCAATCGCGATCGAATGCAGCAAGCGGCACGAGCATGATCTCGGGGTCGACAAGCGCACTTTCCGCGAATGGTTGCGAAAGCCCAAAGCCGACTTTGCGCAGCCGGTCTCCGAAAGCGAACTGCCGAAAGACGAGCCGGCCATATTCGATGCAGGGAAGCGCCAAATTCACTCCTTGGGCGGCGAGCTCGCGCATGAGCCAGCGGGGATCGAGCTCGGAGCGGATAGGCCAAAAACCGCTGACCAAAGCACCGCGAACATCTCCGAGCGCGGACGGTCCGCTCGACGCGAAGCTCTTCGACGCCGAAAGGCGCGCCTCGGGAGCGAAAGCATCGCGGCGAGCGAGCGCGCTCACGCGGAGCGCGGCCTTCTCGGCGCGGATGTCCTCCACCCTCCCGGCGGCACCCGGCTGTTGATCCTCCAGCCGGCTCAGCGGGTCGCCGGGACGTGAATCGTAAGGACCGGTCACCGCAAACCTGCGCGAGCTTTTGTGCGAGTCATAGGCGGAAAAGAGCGGAGCCGCCTCGGCCGTCGAACCATTCGATCCCGGGACACCTACAACGTAGGTGGGCGCCATATGTTCGGGTCCAGGGACCCGGTCAGGGACAGCTCCCGTTCGGATCGATAAGGGCCCGGGGATACAAGTTCTCACGCACCGCGCAGCCCCGCCGATGCGAATGTAGGTCAAGGGGCAGAAAAAGGCCAGTGCAGGCCCTGTTCTTCCAGTCAGGGTCGCCCAGTGGGCGACGCTCCCGCCGAGCAAGAAAGGCGCCCGCTGGCATGGTACATTCGTATTGGGTAACGTTCGCCCATTCAGGCCGATATGCGCTGAGGAAGAATATTGTTCGATGACTGACGCATCCGGGACGGGCGTGTCACGCCGGCGCCTTTTGAGGATGATCGGCGAGGCAACCTCGAGTGCCGTCATGTACCAGGCCATGACGAGCCTCGGCCATGCGGCCGATTCCGCCTACAAAGGTCCGGTCGAGCTTCCCGGCGATCCGAAGGGCGCCTCGATCCTCATCCTTGGTGCGGGGCTCGCCGGGATGGTGGCGGCGTACGAGCTGCGCAAGGCAGGCTACCGAGTGAAAGTGCTCGAATATCAAAAGCGGGCCGGCGGACGGAATTGGTCGCTGCGCGGGGGCGACAGCTATGTCGAGCTTGGCGGAGCGCGACAGGATTGCGCCTTCGACGCGGGGCTTTACATCAATCCGGGCCCTTGGCGCATTCCCTACCACCATCGCGCGCTTCTCGATTATTGCAAGCGGCTCGGCGTGAGGCTCGAGCCGTTCATTCAGCTCAACTTCAACAGCTACTTGCATGCGAGCGACGCCTTCGACGGCAGGCCGCAGCGGTTCCGTCATGTGCTGGCGGATTATCAGGGGCATATAACCGAGCTCCTGGCGAAGGCGGTGAACACGGACAAGCTCGATGACGAGGTGAGCGCGCAAGACAAGGAAATGCTCCTGGCTTCGTTGCGCAGCTGGGGCGCGCTCGACCGAGACTATGCCTATCGGCCGGGTTATTTCTCGAGTGAGGTGCGCGGCTACGAGAAGGCGCCTGGCGGGGGCGTCGACGGCGCGCCGCTGCCCTCGACGCCGCTCGCCTTCGACGACGTGCTGAACTCGCGCTTGTGGCGACATTTAAGCTTGCCGCTCCAGCATGATTTTCAGCACACCATGTTCCAGCCGGTCGGCGGCATGGACATGATCGGCAAGGCGCTCTTCAAGGAGGTCGGCGATCTGGTGGAGCTCGACGCAAAAGTCACGGCCATCCGTCAAAGCGACAGCGGCGTGACGGTTACCTATGAGAGCGCGAGCGCCCTCGGCAATGTGAGGCAAGCGAGCGCCGATTGGTGCTTGTGCACCATCCCGCTCTCGATTCTGAGCCAGATCGAGCTTGACGTCAGTCCACCGATGCGCGCGGCGATCGACGCAGTGCCCTATGCGGCATCGGTGAAGATCGGACTGCAATTCAAGCGGCGCTTCTGGGAGGAGGACGAGGCCATCTATGGCGGCATCTCCTTCACCGATTTGCCGATTGCTCAGATTTCCTATCCGAGCACGGATTACCACAAGGCCGGCAAGGGCGTGCTGCTCGGCGCCTACAGCTTCGGGCTTCCCGCGACCGAGTTCACGGCGATGTCGCCCGCCGAGCGCATCGCGCTTGCGGTCGAGAACGGCGCCCGCATCCATCCGCAATATCGTGAGGAGTTCGAGAACGGCATCGCGGTCGCCTGGCATCGCGTGCCGTGGACGCTTGGCTGCTTCGGCTTGTGGAGCACCGCGACCCGCAAGGCCCATTACCAGGACCTTTGCGCCATCGACGGGCGCATGGTGCTGGCGGGCGAGCATGTCTCTTACGTAAACGCCTGGCAAGAAGGCGCGATCCTCTCCTCGCTCGACGCCATCACGCGACTTCACAAGCGCGTTGTGGCCCGGAATTGAAGCCGTGATGACATCGCAGAGAGCTCCCATGAGGCTTCATGCGAGGGAAGGCGGAAAGCCTCGTCCCCTTCTCGCAGCCGCCACGGCTTCGGCCCTGCTCGTGACTTGCGCGGGCGCAACCCTCGCCACGGCGCAAAGCGCGAATTTCCTGTCCACCACGACGCATTATCCCGAGCAGTCAGGCGAAGCGCTCTATCACGCGATCTGCCAAGGTTGCCATATGGCCGACGCGAAGGGCGCGAGCGGAGCCGGCACCTATCCGGCGCTTGCGGCGGACGCGAAGCTCGAGGCCGCGGGATATGCAGTGCTTGTCGTGGTGCAGGGTCAACGGGCCATGCCGCCTTTCGGCTACGCGCTGAGCGACGAGCAAATCGCCGCGGTCGTGAATTACGTCCGTGGCCATTTCGGCAATGGCTATACGGACGAGGTCACGGCGGCCGATGTGAAAGCG
>JAFAQA010000418.1 GCA_019246665.1 Hyphomicrobiales bacterium | reverse complement strand
GAAAGCGCCTACGCCAGCCAACCGAAGCATCATCCGCATCCCGATCCGCGTGAATGGTCTTCGGAGTTGGGCCGCTTGCCGGGCGTGACGTCCCTTCTCGCACCGTTCACGGCTCGATGCCGCGCGTCGCAAGCACGCTCCGCATGCGCGCGGCCGCCCGAGCCGGATCGCGCAACAGACCGGCGCGATCGGCGAGGCGGAAGAGTTCCGCGAGGTGCAAGGTTGAGCGGGCGCTCTCCTGGCCGCCCACGAGCGTGAAATGATCCTGATGGCCGTTGAGATAGGCCATGAACACCACGCCCGTCTTGTAGAAGCGCGTGGGTGACTGGAAGATGTGGCGAGACAAGGCGACAGTCGGCGCAAGAATGTCATTGAACGCCGCTTTGTCGCCAGCCGCGAGCTGTCCGAGTGCCGCTGACGCCGCAGGCGCGATGGCGTCAAAAATTCCGAGCAGCGCGTCGGAGTGAAATTTTGCGTCGCCCTCGATCAGCTCGGCATAGGCGAAGTCGTCGCCCGTATACATGCGCACGCCCTTGGCGAGATGCGGGCGCATCGCGATTTCCCTTTCCTTGTCGAGGAGCGAGATCTTCACCCCATCGACTTTCGCCGCATTGGCGTTGATGATGGCGAGGGCCGTTTCAGTCGCCTCGTCGAGGTCGGCCGAGCCCCAATAACCGGCGAGCGCCGGATCGAACATGTCGCCGAGCCAATGAATGATGACCGGTTGGCGGGTTTGGCGCAGCACATGGCCATAGACTGACGCGTAGTCCTCCGCGCCCTTGGCAACGCGGGCGAGCGCGCGCGAGGCCATCAGGATGATACGCCCGCCGATCGCCTCGATCGCGGCGACCTGCTCCTCATAAGCGCGGATCACGTCGTCACGGCCCTTGACCGCGTCGAGCGCGAGATGATCCGTGCCGGCGCCGCAAAAAACGAGTGCATCCTTGTGCGCGCGTGCGGCGGAAACGCTGCGGCTGATGAGCTCGAGCGATCTTGCCCAATCAAGCCCCATGCCGCGCTGAGCCGTGTCCATGGCCTCGGCCACCCCGAGCCCGAGGTCCCACAGATATTCACGATAGGCGAGCGTCTTCTCCCAATCGAGCTCGGCGTGAATCCAGGGGTCGCCCGAGCTCAACGGATCGGCGACCACATGGGCGGCCGCGAAAGCGATGCGATTGAAGCTTCCCTCCGTTCGCCGCGGAAAGTCCCGCGGCTCACCCGGCTGATAAAGCTCGATCGAGCGATCGGGTCTCGGCAGGCGGATCGGTGTCGACAGGGAGCGGAGGAGCTTGTTCATGGCGCTTCCATGAAATTTTGACGCGTGAGATGATTGAGCATTGATCTTCTCGGAAAGCCGGGTGCCCGCTTTCCGGAACACCTCAACGCGGTGCGACCCATTTCAGGACATGGGTGCCGATGAGGCAAAGCTTGCCGTCCTGATTGATGATCTCGACCTTGGAGCGGGTGCGGCCGGCCTCCTCATCGACTGCCTCCACGGTGTAGCGCGCCGTCACCGTGTCGTCGATGAACACCGGGTGGATGATGCGGATCTTGTCGTAGCCGAGCGACACGGGCACATAAGTCGCGCCGCGCTTCGTCGAGCGCTCGGAGATGACGGTCGAAGTGGCCGAGAGCAGCCCCATCATCAAGGCGCCGTGCGCGATGCGCCGCCCAAAGGCGGTGGTGCGCGCATAAGCCTCGTCCGTGTGGATGGGCGCATGGTCACCGCTGATCCTGGCGAAGCCCAGAATGTCGTCTTCATTGATGGTGCGGGAATACTCGGCCGTCTCGCCGACCTCGATATGCGTGTCGATCGCCATCTCACCCTCCAATCCGGAAGAACTTCTCGAGTTCCGCCACCTGTCCGTCGAGCATCGCCTTGCCGCCCACCGTCCTGCAACCGCGCGCACGGGCCTCGGCAAGGAGCGGCGTCACTTCGGGCTTTGCGATCACGTCGATCACGAGCTGCGCGGCTTCGAGCGGGCCGATCGGCGCGGGCAAGCCTTCCCCTTTTGCCATGCCGATGGGCGTCGCGTTGACGATCACGTCATGGCCGGCGGCTTGCGGCGCTCCCACCCGCGTCGCGCACGCCGGATAGGTCTCACCTAGGCGCGTCGCGAGGCTTTCGGCTTTTGCGGCATCGATGTCATGAATGGTCAGCGCCGCGGCGCCTGCATCCGCGAAGGCGACCGCGACGGCGCTTCCGGCGCCGCCCGCGCCGATCAGCATGACCCGCCGTGCGGCGATCGAGATGCCTTCTTTTGAAAGGCCGAGCACGAGGCCGCGTCCATCGAACATGTCGCCGGTCCAGCGACCATCCTTCTCGCGGCGCATGGCATTGATGGCACCGACAATTCGTCCCGTCGGCAGCACCTCGTCGACGAGGGCAAGCGCGCGCGCCTTGTAAGGCACGGTGACAATAAGCCCATCGAGGTTGCCGAGCGCCATCAGGCCACGAAGCGTGGGCTCGAAAACTTCAGTGCGCACATGAAGAGGCACAAGAACCGCATTCTTTCCCGCTGCCTTGAAGCGCGGATTGAAGACGAGTGGGGACTTCACCTGCTCGATCGGATCGCCAACGATGCCGAGGAGGCGCGTCGCGCCGTCAATCGCGGGCTGGGGAGGTAACGCGTCGTTCATTGAGCGGCGATGCCTGGCGCGTCGAGGAGCCGCAACGGCGGCGGACCGGAGCGCGGCGCAAGCTTTTCGATCTCGGCCGCGAGCCCGAGCGGCTGCGGCAGGAAGATGCGCTTGTCCATCGCCTTGAGTTCCTTCGCGACATTCGGCCGGAAGCCCATCCGGGCGAGCACGTCATGGTTGAGATCGATACCGGGCGCGATCTCGATGAGCTCGAGGCCGGCCTCGGCAAGTCGGAATACCGCACGTTCGGTGACGTAAAGCACCTTCTGCGCGCGTTCACGCGCAAAACGGCCGCTGAAGGTGATCTGCTCGACTTTGGGCACGAACTTCGTGCGGGCCCCGTCCTCGGCGATCAAGCTCACGCCACCTGGCCAGCCCATCTTGACGTTTCCGGCCGTGAAGCTGCCGCAGAACACGACGCAGCGCGCGTTCTGGCTGATGTTGATGAAACCGCCTGGTCCCACGATACGCCCCCCGAAGCGGCTGACATTCACATCGCCCTCGGCATCGATCTCGGCGAAAGACAGGAACGCGAGGTCGAGCCCGCCGCCGTCGTAGAAGTCGAACTGATAGGGCTGGTCGATCATCGCCGCGTAGTTGCGGGACGCGCCCGCATCCCCGCCCGAGGCCGGCGCCCCCCCGATCAGGCCTTGCTCATTGGTAAGGCATACGGCGTCGAGCACATCCTCCTCGGCCGCCACATTGGCGATGCCGGTGGCGACGCCGGAACCGAGATTGCAGATGGCGCCTGGGAAGAGCTCGAGCGCGGCGCGCCGTGCGATCACCTTGCGCGCATCGAGGGGCAAAATGTCGATGTCGGAGAGCGGAACGCGAAGCTCCCCCGCATAGGACGGGCTAAAACGAGTGAGATAAGTCTGCCACTGATCGGGTTCGACAATCACGAGATCAACCAGTATCCCAGGGATCTTCACCTGCTTCGCCGGCAGCGTACCGCGCTGTGCCAGGCGCCGCACCTGGACGATGACGATGCCGCCGCAGCGCTTTGTCGCCTGCGCCTCCGACAACATCTCACCGAAGAACGCCTCCTGTTCCATCGTGACGTTGCCGTCCTCGTCGGCGGTGGTGCCGCGCAGAAAGCAAATGTCGACTGCATAGGGCTTATAGAAGAGATATTCTTCGCCGCGAAAATTCACGAGCTCGACGAGATCGTTCGGCGCTCTCTCGCTCTGCCGTCCGCCGCCATGGCGCGGATCGACGAAAGTGTGCAGCCCCGTCTTGGTCAGAAGGCCCGGCCTGCCGGCCGCCATTTCGCGCGTCAGCTGCGACAAGGCCCCTTGCGGCAAGGTATAACCCTCGATCTTATTGGCGAGCGCGAGGTCGGCGATCTTCGGCGAGTTGACGAAAGTCCCACAAACGATGCGCCGCAGCAGGCCCTCATGGGCCAGGTGGCCGGCGCCGAGCGTCTTGCCATCACCGAGGCCGACCGGATGCAGCGCCGTGATGTCGCGCGGCATGCCTTCGGCGAGAAAGCGGCGCTCGAGCGCGGCGAGCAGCGCTTCGGGAACCGCATGACCGCCTCCCGAGCCGCCGACGAGAAGGGTGTCGCCGGAGCGGATGACCTTGACGGCTTCATCAGCGGTGACGCGTCGCACTTATGCTCTCCTGCGTTCCAAGACTCAAAACTGGCCTGCGAAATGGCAGGCGGCGAAATGACCGAGACGGTGCTCGGCAAGCAGCGGCGGCGTCTCGGCACAAATGGGCTGCGCCAGCGGGCAGCGCGTGCGGAAGCGGCAGCCCGAAGGCGGGGCGACGGCGCTCGGCGGCTCGCCCGCAAGGCGCAAGCGTTCGCGCCGGCGCTCGATCGAGGCATCCGGGATCGGCACAGCCGAGATGAGATAGCGCGTATAGGGATGAAGCGGCGCGGCGAACAAATCCTTCGCCGGAGCGACCTCGGCAACCTTGCCGAGATAGAGCACCACCACCCGATCCGAGATGTGCCGCACGACTGCGAGATCATGCGCGATGAAGAGATAAGTGAGGCCGAGCTCCTCCTGAAGGCGCAACATGAGATTGAGGATCTGCGCCTGGATGTTGACGTCGAGCGCAGAGATCGGCTCGTCGGCGACGATGAAGCTCGGCTTCACCGCGAGTGCGCGCGCGATCGAGATGCGTTGGCGCTGGCCGCCGGAGAATTCGTGCGGAAAACGCGCACCCGATTTTGGGTCGAGCCTCACGATCTCGAGGAGCTCGGCGACGCGTTCGCGGATCTCAGCTGCGGTCGTCGCGAGCCCATGAACGCGCAGCGGCTCGTCGAGGATCTGCTCGACGGTCATGCGCGAGTTGAGCGAGGCATAAGGGTCCTGGAACACCATCTGCAAATGCCGCCGCAAAGGGCGGATGGTGCCCGGCAAAGCCTGCGCGATCTCGTTTCCCTCAAAAAGGATCGATCCGGAATCGGGACGGTGAATGCGCAAGATGAGCCGCGCCAGCGTCGATTTCCCGCAGCCGGATTCGCCGACGAGCCCGACTGTCTCGCCGCGCTTCACGGTGAGATCGACGCCGTCGACCGCATGGACATAGCGGTGCGGCTCGAAGAAGCCTCGCTTCGGCAAGGCGAAATGCTTGACGAGGCCACGCACTTCCAAAAGAGGGGTGGGAAAGGGCGGCTCTTCACCTCTCCCCTCGTGGGAGAGGTCGGTCGGGCGCTCCTTGGGCGCGCCGAAGGCGCGGCCCGATGGGGAGATCGGGCGAGGGGGACTAGAGCGAACCAGGGCAACGATTCCCCCCTCACCCGGCTCGCTCCCTTCGGTCGCGAGTCCGACCTCTCCCGCAACGGGAGAGGTTGAAAGCGGCGCCGTGGCCGGCAATTCGAGGCTCGCGCCCGCTTGCGTCACCCAGCAACGGCTCTTGTGTCCGGGCCCGATCTCGAGGAGCTCCGGATGATCGCTGCAGCGCTCGATGCGGAAAGGGCAGCGCGGCGCGAAGCGGCAGCCGGGAGGTTCGCTCAACGGGTCGGGCGGAGCGCCTTCGATCGCGGTGAGCCTTTTCCCAGCCGTCGGGTCGCGGTCGAGACGCGGCACCGCGTTGACCAATGCCCAGCTATAGGGATGCTTCGGATCGGAGAGGACGGCCTCGGCGGATCCTTCCTCGACGACCTCGCCTGCATACATGACGAGCACGCGCGAGCACAGTCCGGCGATCACGCCGAGATCATGACTGATGAGCACGATCGCCGTGCCGAATTCGCGATTGAGCTCGCTCAGAAGCTCGAGGATCTGCGCCTGGATCGTCACATCGAGTGCCGTAGTCGGCTCGTCGGCGATAAGGAGCGCCGGTTCGTTGCTCATGCCCATGGCGAGCGCAACGCGCTGGCGCATGCCGCCCGAGAATTGATGCGGATAGCTGTTGATGGCGCGCTCGGGCGTGGTGATCCCCATGCGGCCGAGAAGCTTGACGCCACGCCGCGTCGCCTCGCCTTCGCCGAAGCTTCCATGCGCCATCATGGTCTCGACGAGCTGTCGCGCGATGCGCAGCACCGGGTTCAGCGAGGTCATCGGGTCCTGGAAGACCATCGCCATGCCGGCACCCCGCAGCTTGCGCAGCTCCGAGGGGGTCATGGCGAGCACATCCCGGCCCTGGAAATGGATCCTGCCGGAGACGATGCGGGCGGGCTCCTCGAGAAGACGCATCAAGGATTGCGCGGTGACGCTCTTGCCTGATCCGGATTCCCCGACGATGCCCAGCGCCTCTCCGGCGCCGACCGTGAAGCTCACCCCGTCGACGGCCCGCACCACGCCCGCATCGGTGAAGAATTGCGTGCGCAGATCCGAGACGGCGAGCACCGCCGGTGTGGGCGCGGTCCGCCCCGGCGCCGCGGCTCGCATGTCTTTTATCGTCGCGCTCACCGCTGGCGCGCTTTCGGGTCGAGCCAGTCGCGCACGCCGTCGCCGAGGAAATTGAAGCCGAGCACGACGCTGAGAATGGCAAAGCCGGGAAATGCAGCGACCCACCACTGCTCGACGAGCTCGCGGCCCTCGGCGACCATCGATCCCCATTCGGGGGTCGGCGGCACGACGCCGAGCCCGAGGAAGGAAAGCCCCGCGAAGGTGATGATGGCGTTGCCGAGATCGAGCGTGACAAGCACGATCAGCGGCCCGACGGCATTCGGGATGATGTGGCGGGCAAGGATGCGAGCGGGCTTGAGGCCGATGACCACCGCGGCTTCCACATATTCCTGCGAGCGCTGGACGAGAACGAGGCTGTGCGCGAGGCGCGCGAATTTCGGCCACCAGACGACGAGCATGGCAATGATGGTGTTGGTGGTGCCGATGCCGAGCGCCGCCGCGATGGCGAGCGCTAGGATAATCGGCGGGAAGCACAAAACGAGGTCGGTGAGCCGCATGATCAGCTCTTCGGCGCGCCCGCGCATGAAGGCGGCGGCACCCCCGACGAGAGTGCCGAAGGCCGCACCGAGGAGCACGACCACGAAGCCAGTGAAGAGCGAGATGCGGCTGCCGTAGAGAAGACGGGCGAACACGTCACGCCCGAGCTCGTCCGTGCCGAGCCAATGCGCCGCCGAGGGTGGACGCAGTCGAAGGCTCACATCGACGGCGTCCGGCCCATATCGGGTGAGATATGGACAAGCGAGGGCGATCACGAACCAGACGAGAATGATCGTCGCCCCGATGGCGGCGACGCCATAGCGGCGGCGCCAACGCTGGCCCTTGCTGCGCACCGGCGCGAAGGTGGCGAGCGTCACGGAGCCTTGATCGAAGGCCGTCATCGCGCAACCCTCGGGTCGAGGATGGCGTAGCTCAGGTCGATCACGAGGTTGATGATCAGATAGGTCAACGCGACCACAAGCGTGATCCCCATGATGGCGGGAAAGTCGAGTGCCTCGGCGCTGCGGAAGGTGTAGCGGCCGAGCCCCGGCCAGGAAAACACCGTCTCCGTCATCACGGCCCCGGTAAGGAGGTTCGCGTAAGCGAGGCCACCAAGCGCGACGATCGGGATGAGCGCGTTCGGCAGCACATGGCCGTTGACGATACGCCTTTCGCGCAAGCCCTTGGCGCGCGCGACGCGCACGTAGTCCTGGTGCAGATTGTCGAGCATGCTGGCCCGCGTCGTGCGCGTGATGAGCCCCAGGGTGGCGGCGGCAAGCACGATCGAGGGCAGGATCAGGTGGGCGGCCGCATCGCGGAAGGTCGAGACGTCGCCCGCGAGCAGCGAGTCGACAAGGAACAGTCCGGTCACGGTCGGTGGCGAGAAGGCGATCGGGTCGAGCCGTCCCGGGCCGGGCGCGATCTGCAAGCCTCCGTAAAAGAGGGCGAGCATGATGAAGGCGAGCCAAAAGGTCGGCGAGGAAACGCCGATGAGCGAGACGGCACGCGCCACGTGATCCACCCAGCTATCACGCTTGATCGCTGCGAGCATGCCAAGCGGCACGCCGATGAGGAGAGAGAGGAGAAAGCCGACCGTCGCGAGCTCGATGGTCGCCGGCGCATATTGGGCGATGTCTTCGAGCACAGGTCGTTGCGAGGCGATGGAGGTGCCGAGATCGCCATGCAGCACACCTTTGAGAAAGATCAGATAGCGTTCCCACAAAGGCAGATCGAGGCCCCATTTGGCGCGCCACTCCGCGACGAAAGCCTTGTTCGAGGCGGCGACGTCGCCGAGCTGCGCCAGGATCGGATCTCCCGGAACCATATTGGCGATGAGGAAGATGACGAGCGTCGCCAGAAGCGCCATCACCGCCGTCACGGCGAGCCGCGAGACGATGTAGCGCGGCAAGGCTAGCGGGCTCCTTTGCGGCGGATCGCCGAAGACGCGATGCCTGCGACAGGTTCAAGGAGCCGACGACATCTGCCTGGAAACAGAAAGATGACGGCGCAAGCTCGACGCGCAAAGGCTTCGATGGGCGAAGACCTTCTCGACATTCCGGCTCCCTACCGATTGCTTTTCATTTTTAGATCGTTCTAAATTCGGCGATGCGAGGTGTCAATCAAGCGTCCGGCGGACACTCGTGGCGAAGTCTTTCGGCGGACCGGGCATTCTGGAAGCGACATGGCGCTTGCCGAGTATGACAGCTTCGCGGCCGATCGTCATCGGATGATGAGCGAGGCGGCGCGCGCCTTCGCGGAGCGCGAGATCGGGCCGATCGCGGCTGAGCTCGATGAAAGCGAGCGCTTTCCGGCGGAGCTTTACGCCAAGCTCGCCAAGCTCGGC
>JAFAQA010000397.1 GCA_019246665.1 Hyphomicrobiales bacterium | reverse complement strand
GTGCCCGAGACGACGGGCTGGGCGGGCCGCGCGAGCCGTGCGCATTTCAACATGCTGGAGAGCCTCGTCCTGTTCGCTGCGCTCGTGCTCACCGCCGTAATCGCGCAACGGACGAATGGCACGACGGCGCTCGGCGCGGAGCTCTTCTTCTGGGCGCGCCTCGTCTATGCCTTCATCTATATGGCTGGCATTCCTTGGGTGCGCACGGCCGTGTGGGGCATCTCGGTGATCGGGCTCATCCTGATCTTCTCGCAGGTGGTGTAGCCGGTGGGATGGAGCGGTGCGGTTATCCCGGAGGAGGCGTGAACGCGTCGCAAATGGGTCCGCATAAAGGACATTGCGTCGCGGCAAGTTGCCACCTATATTGACGGCAATTTGCCTGGTGGGATCGACACCGACGGATGGTTCCATCCGTCGGTGGAATCTACCCACAAGTTATAGACTTGTGGTCAAGCCTTTTCCGAAAAGTGGGAACCAGTTGTCGGGGCCGGACTACTGGAAGGAGCACGCCTGATGGCCGTCCCTCTGGTCGAGAAAGTAGCGCGCAAGCTGGGCGGAAGAGAGGTGTTGGGCGCGCCCATTCGGTCGCAGGCCGACCTTTCGCTAGCGGTCCGCAAGCGGCTGCCGGTCGCCGCTCTTGATGCTGCGCGCCGGGCGGGGATCAGCGAACAGGAAATCGGCACCTTCGTTATTCCTCATCGAACACGTCGGCATCGCCTCGCAAAGAACCAGCGGCTGACGGTCGAGGAATCTGATCGAATGGTGCGACTCTTGCGTGTCCAGACCCTGGCCGAAGAGAGTTTTGAAGATAAAAGCAAGGCTAATCGGTGGCTCCGTCGGTCCCTGACCGAGCTCGGTGGAGAGACGCCGCTTGATGTAGCTGCCACCGAAGCGGGCGCTAGGGTCATCGAAGCTGTCTTAGGAAAGATCGCCTGGGGCGCCCCAGCTTAATGCGGCTGTGGCGGCTATCGGGAAGGCGACATGGGCAATCGCTCGACGGGGGCTACGGGCTTCACTTCAACGGACGTTGGAACACGATCGGTCATAGAATTACTTATTGCGCGACTTCCCCTTCGCTTTGCGTCTTGGAGAAACTCGTCCACATCGAAGATCCGGCCCTCATGCCCGAGCTCGTCATGGTCGCTTACGAGCTACCCGACTCACATCGCATTGAAACCGTGACGCTCGACGAGCTTCCGGCCAATTGGCGATGGAATGAGACGCTGACCCAAGAAAAAGGCGATGACTGGCTCGAGAGCGCGTCGACGCCTCTGCTCAAGGTGCCTTCGGTAATCGTGGCCATCGCCAGCTCGCCCGACGTGAATGTCCTTATCAATCACAATCACCCTGATGCGGCTGTGATCCAGATCGCTGCGGTCGAGCCTTTCATGCTCGATTCCCGGCTTTATGACCGCAAATTTGAAATCCCACCTCGATGACCCAACCTTGAGCGAGAAGGGTCATCCGATTGCCCTTGACCTTCCAGTAGGGGGAAACCCCATATTTCCAGCACACTGGAAGGCAGGGAGGCCGTCTTGGGCGAATTGGCGGGAACGAATTCGGCGGGGGCGAGCGTGGCGCTCGCGATCACCGGCATGAGCTGTGGCGGCTGCGTCGGCGCCGTGAAGCAGATGCTTTCGAAAGTGCCGGGCGTCTCGGGCGTCGAGATCGATCTCGACGCCCGACATGCGCTCGTCGCGGGGACGGCCGCCGCGCAGGAGCTCATCGAAGCCTTGCAAGGCACCGGCTACCGCGCGCGGCTTGCCTGACGCGGCGGTGACGCCATGAACGTAAATGTGAACCTGCCGGAATCGGCCGATGGCCGCTCGCGGCACATGGTGTTGCCGATCGAAGGCATGACTTGCGCCACCTGCGCGGGGCGCGTCGAGAAGGCGCTCGCGGCCTTGCCGGGCGTGACCGCCGAGGTGAATCTGGCAAGCGAGCGCGCCGACGTGGATTTCGATCCGGCGCGCCTCGAGCCCGCAAGACTCGCCGAAGCGGTGGAGCGCGCCGGCTATGGCGTGACGCGCGAGAAGCGCGAGCTTGCCATCTCCGGCATGAGCTGCGCCACCTGCGCCGGGCGCGTCGAAACGGCGCTCGCGGCGGTCCCGGGCGTCCTCACTGCCTCGGTCAATCTCGCAAGCGACAAGGCGACCGTCGAGGCGTTTGCGGGTGTGCTGCGCCCGGCCGACCTCATCGCCGCGGTGCGCCAGGCAGGCTACGACGCCTGGCTCATCACGGGCGAGGCCGAGCGCGAGCGGCAGATCGCGGCCGCCGAAAGCCACCGTCTCAGGAAAGAGGGAAGGCGCGTCATCGCGGCTTGCGCGCTCAGCGCCCCGCTCCTGCTGCCGATGCTCGGTGTGCCGCTTCCTGCCTGGGTCCAGCTCGCGCTCGCCACCCCGGTTCAGTTCGTGCTCGGCTGGCGCTTCTACGTCTCGGCCTTCAAGGCGCTGCGCGCCCGCACCGGGAACATGGATCTCTTGGTGTCGCTCGGCACCTCGGCTGCCTATGCCTACAGCCTCTACCTGATCTTTGCCGGCGCCTCCGCCGAGATGGGCGAGCACCTCTATTTCGAAGCGGCCGCGGTGGTGATCGCGCTCGTCGGGCTCGGCAAATGGCTCGAGGCGCGTGCCAAGCGTTCGACGACGGCCGCGCTTCGCGCCTTGATGTCGCTTCGGCCCGAGCGCGCGTGCATCGAGCGCGCGGGGGGCGAGGTCGAGGTGCCGATTGCCGAGCTTTCGGTCGGCGACGTCGTGGTGGTGCGGCCCGGCGAGCGGCTTCCCGTCGACGGAATCGTGCTCTCGGGTGAAAGCGAGGTCGATGAGAGCCTGCTCACCGGAGAGAGCCTTCCGGTCCCGAAAGCGAAAGGCGCCAAGGTGACCGGCGGCTCGATCAACGGCAGCGGCTTTCTCCGGGTCGAGACGCAGGCGGTCGGCGAGCAGACGATGCTTGCGCGCATCATCAAGCTCGTCGAGGCCGCGCAGATGAAGAAGGCGCCGGTGCAGCGCCTCGTCGACCGCGTCGCGGCGGTGTTCGTGCCGATCGTGCTCATCATCGCGGTTGCGACCTTCCTCTTCTGGTGGCTCGTCATCGGTGAATTTGGCTCCGGCATCATCGCCGCGGTGTCGGTGATGGTGATCGCCTGCCCTTGCGCGCTCGGCCTCGCGACACCCACCGCCTTGATGGTTGGCACGGGCGTCGCGGCGAAGGCCGGCATCCTGATCCGCGACGCCGAAGCGCTGGAGCATGTGCGTGAGATCGACACGATCGTGCTCGACAAGACCGGAACGCTCACCGAAGGGAAGCCGGAGGTGACGGATGTGGTGCCGCACGGCATCGACAAGAGCCGATTGCTCGCGCTCGTTGCCGCCGCGCAAAGCGGGAGCGAGCATCCGCTCGCGCGTGCGGTGCTGGCGAAGGCGGAAGGCCTGGAACGCCCGCCACTGGAGGAATTCCGCGCCCGCCCGGGCCTCGGCGCCGTCGCACGCGTCGGCGGGCAAGTGATCGCGGTCGGCAACCGCAAGCTCATGCAAGAGCAAGGCGTGGATATTGGCGCTTTGGCGGGCGCGGCCGAGGCGCTCGAAACGGGGGGCCGAACGGCGATCTTTGCCGCCACGTTGGAGCCGCAGCCGCGCCTCATCGGGATCATCGCGTTGGCCGACCGCGTGAGGCCGAGGGCCGCGGCCGCCGTGCAGCGCTTGCAGGAGAGCGGCATCGCGACGATCTTGATGACCGGCGACAATGAGCGGACCGCTGGAGCCGTGGCCGCGACGCTCGGCATCAGGCGTGTGTTGGCCGGCATGCTGCCCGCCGACAAGGCGGCCGAGGTCGAGCGGCTTCAGGCGCAAGGCAAGCGCGTTGCCATGGTGGGCGACGGCGTGAACGACGCGCCGGCCCTGGCGGCGGCCGATATCGGTATCGCCATGGGCACCGGCGCCGACGTCGCGATCGAGACGGCCGGCATCGCGCTCATGCGCGCCGACCCGATGCTGATCGCTGACGCGATCGCGCTCGCCCGCGCCACTTATGCAAAAATCCGCCAGGGACTTTTCTGGGCCTTCGTCTACAATCTCCTGGGCCTGCCGCTCGCCGCCTCGGGCCTCATGAGCCCGATGCTCGCCGGCGCCGCCATGGCGCTCTCCTCGGTGAGCGTCGTCTCGAATGCGCTGCTGTTGCGCCGCCCGGGCATGATCAGCAAAAGTGGTTCCACTTTTGCGACAAGATCATGCGAAAGGGCAAAAGCATAAGATGAGATGCCGGCAAGGCCTGAACGTGACTGCGCTCACGCCGGCAAGCGAGAAGAGGAGCCGTCGCCATGAACTCGCAAGGCATGAACTCGCAAGGCATGAACTCGCAAGGCATGAAGCCGCAAGGCATGAAGCCGCAACGGACGGGGTCGCAAGGAATGCTGAGCATCGGTGAAGCCGCCGCCGATTCTGGCGTGCCCGCCAAAACGATTCGCTTCTACGAGGAGGCCGGCATCATCAAGCCGGCGCAGCGCGGCGAAAACGGTTATCGCGTCTATAGTGAGGCCGACGTCCAGACCTTGCACTTCATCCACCGCGCTCGCTCGCTTGGCTTCTCCTTGAAGGACGTGGCCGAGCTTCTCGAGCTTTACCACAACCGCAAGCGCGCGAGCCGTGAGGTGAAGAAGCTCGCGCTTCAGCACGTCACCGAGCTCGACCGCAAGATCGCCGAGATGACGAATGTGCGAAACACCATCGCGGCACTCGCCGAGAAATGCCATGGCAACCACCGGCCGGAATGCCCGATCCTCGATGAGCTCGGCGCGACGGCTGAACTCTGACACACCCCTACGGCCAGCACGGCTAAGCGGTGTCCCGTATCAGCGCAGGATCAGTGGCGTGAGCACCTCGGTGAAGAGGACGGATCCTTCCTTGGTGAGGTGAGCGGTGTCGAAGTGGACCGGGGTTCCGTCAGCGTCGGTGAGCGGGCAATTCTCGTGAGGACAGAGCGCCTGCATCACGGAGATGTATCTCACCTCCTCGCGATTGCCGAAGCGTCCCGAAAGGGTGCGGTCGGACCATCGCAGAAAGCCAAGCTCGAGATCGGCTTCTCCCTTCGCGGTGAGGCTCGCATCACCCTCGTGCAACCGCTTGGCGATGATGAGCGGCACGTCGACCTTGTAGAGAGGGCTTTCGCCGAGCAGGACGACCTTGGGCCCTGCCTTCGCGAGCGTGGCGACGGTGCTGTCCAAAAGCGAAAGCGAGGTTTCGTCGGTCGGCCATCGCGCGGAGAGAATGACGATCGAAGGCCTCAGCGAAAGAATGGCCTGTAGCGCATGCTCATTGAAGGCGGTGCATTTCGGCCGGACGGGTGTCTGATATCCGATGATGGGTGGGCAAGCCGAGGCGGTGAGGACGCCGAGCGAAATCCCCTTTCTCTCGAGCGCAGGTCTTAGGCCTGGATAAAGATGCACGGCGTGGCTGTCGCCCCACAAAATGGCCGAAGGACCGGAGCCCTGCGGCAGGCAGCCGGCCATGCTGGTGGGCGAGAAATCCTGATCGGGACTCAAATAGCATTCGCGGTCGCGGTAGAGCCGATCATGATCGTAATCGAGAAAGGCGAGCACTCGGTTGATTTTCTTGTCCATTTCCGAGGCAAACCCGTCTTCCCGGACAGTCCATGCGGATAACCCGCAAAGGCAGACGATCGTCGCCGCGGAGACTGAAAGCGTCCGCGCCGGAGACCGCAGCCATGCGCTCTGGCGAAACGGCTGTTCGACGAAGCGATAATTGAGCAGCGCCAGGAGGAATAAGACCGCGAGAGCGCAGGGGCCGAACAGGGTCGGTGACGCAGTCGGGAAAATTCGAAGACCAAAGACGATCACCGGCCAGTGCACGAGGTAAAGCGAGTAGGAGATTTTTCCAATGCCGACGAGCAGGCGCGCGGAGAGAAGCTTGGAGATCATCGTCGATCGTGCTTCGCCCGCCTTGATGATCAAGGCCGTTCCAAGCGCGGGAATGGCGGCTGGAAGGCCGGGATAAGCCGTTGCGGGACCGAAGAACAGGACGGGCCCAATGACGAGCGCCGCTCCGGCGAGAGCGGCCGCCTGCGATCCAGGGCCGCTCTTGAAACGCGGCCTCGCGTCTGGAAGCGCCAAGAGGCATCCCATCAAAAGCTCGTATCCGCGAAAGGGCAGGAGATAAAAAGCCAATGCCGGGTCCTTGCCGAGCATGAGCTGCGATGCCACGAGCGAGGCGGCGCAAAGCGCGATGAGCACGACCGGGTAAAGCTTGCGGGAACCTCTCGCGCAAAGAAGCGCGATGGCAGGAAACAGAATGTAGAACTGCTCCTCGATCCCGAGCGACCACAGATGCAAAAGCGGGATCGCCTCGGCGGCGGGCGCGGAATAACCGCTCACCGCGAGAAAATGGATGTTGGCCGAGAACAGCACGGCCGCGATCGCCGATTTTGCAAAGGCGATCAGCTGAGGCGGATAGAGGATCGTGCCCGCGGCGATCGAGCTTGCGATGAGAGTGGAAATGAGGCCCGGCAAGATGCGACGTGCTCGCCGCGCGTAGAACTCCAGGGCCGAGAAACTTCGCGACCGGATCCCGGCTACGGTGATGCCGGTGATGAGATAGCCCGAGATGACGAAGAAGATATCGACGCCGATGAAGCCGCCAGGTAAGCCGAAATTCAAATGGAAGGAGATGACGGCGAGAACCGCCAGCGCCCGCAGCCCATCGATATCGGCGCGATAGGTCATCGGGCCCGACTCATTAGAATAGGAAAGGTTCATGGGCCTGATGCGGGAGACGGAGCTCGACTTTTCCTTGGCGACCGTTCTTCCACTTAGCCTAAGCGACTCTAATGGGCCAAGCCGCCTTATTCTCAAACGCTCCCCGACAATGCAAGAGGGTTGATTTCTAACCTCCTTGAGTGTGGCGCAACTCGACTTGACCGAGTTTGCAGCGGGGCCTACCCGTTGCTTGAATCCGGAAGGGTGGCCGAGCGGTTGAAGGCAGCGGTCTTGAAAACCGCCAGAGGTTCACGCCTCTCGTGGGTTCGAATCCCACCCCTTCCGCCAATCT
>JAFAQA010000260.1 GCA_019246665.1 Hyphomicrobiales bacterium | reverse complement strand
CGGCCATGACGGAGAGGCACTCAAGCATCGTCATGCTCGCACTTGGTGCGAGCACCCATGCTTTACTTTGGTTCCATTGACTTAGCGTAATCGCGAAAGCCGTTGGTGATCGGATAGCGGCGATCTCGGCCGAAATTCTTGAGCGTGACTTTCGGGCCAGGCGGCGCCTGGCGGCGCTTGAATTCGGCGACGTACAAGAGACGCTCGACCTTGCGGACGACGGCTTCATCGTAGCCTTTGGCGACGAGATCGCGCACGCTCATTTCCCGCTCGACGAAGCCGTCGAGAATCGCGTCGAGCACCTCGTAAGGCGGCAACGAATCCTCGTCCTTCTGGTCTTCTCGCAGCTCGGCGCTCGGCGGCTTCGCCAATATGCGGAGCGGAATGATCTCGCCTTCAGGTCCTTTCGCGATCCGCGGTTTCCAGCGGTTGCGCAAAGCGCAAAGCCGATAAACTTCCGTTTTGTAGAGGTCCTTGATCGGATTGAACCCCCCGTTCATGTCGCCATAAAGCGTCGCGTAGCCGACCGACATCTCGGATTTGTTGCCTGTCGTCACCACCATCGAACCGAGCTTGTTGGAGAGCGACATCAAGATCACGCCACGCGTCCGGCTCTGCAGGTTCTCTTCGGTGGCGTCGCGCGGACGTCCTTGAAAGAGCGGCTTGAGCGCCGCGTCGAAACCTTCGACCGGCGCTTCGATCGGCACGACATCGTAGCGGGTCCTCAGAAGCTTGGCGCAGCTTGCCGCGTCGGCAAGGCTCGTTTGCGAGGTGAAGCGGTAGGGCAGCATCACGCAATGCACGCGCTCGGGCCCGAGCGCATCGACCGCCAGCGCCGCGCAAAGCGCCGAATCGACGCCGCCCGAAAGGCCGAGAACCACACCCGGAAAGCCATTCTTCTCGACATAGTCGCGTAGGCCCAAGAGGCAGGCCGTGTAATCGGCCTCATCGCCCGTTACCATCGGCGAGCGCAGGCCTTCGCCCAGTGACCAGCCTTGCGGCCCTCGGCGGTAGTGAAGGAGCGCGACTTCTTCCTCGAAAGCCGGAAGGCTCGCGGCGAGCTCTCCTTTCTGGTCGAGCGCGAAGGAGGCGCCATCAAAAACGACCTCGTCCTGGCCACCCACTTGATTGACGTAGACGAGCGGCATTCCGGTCTCGCGCACGCGATCGCGCACCACCCCCATGCGCTCGGTGACCTTGTCGCGCCAATAGGGTGAAGCGTTCGGCACAAGGAGGAGGCTCGCGCGTGTGTCGCAAAAGCAAGAGAGGAGCCCCTGTCCCCAGATGTCTTCGCAAATCGGAATGCCGATCTCGATATCGCGGAACAGGATGGGACGCGGCGGCGGCCCCGGCGTGAACACGCGCTTCTCGTCGAAGACGCCGTAATTCGGTAGGTCGACCTTGAAGCGAAGGGCTTCCACCTTGCCGCGCCATAGCAAGGCATAGGCGTTGTAAAGCTTGCCGCCTTCCGCATAAGGCAGGCCCGTGAGCATGGCTGGGCCGCCATCGGCGGTATCGCGCGCCAGACGTTCGAGCGCGTCGCGGCAGGCCTCCTGAAAGGCGGGTTTCAGCACGAGATCCTCGGCCTGATAGCCTGAGAGATACATTTCGCTGAACATGATGATGTCGGCGCCCTGGCGCGCTGCCTTGGCGCGCGCGACCCGGGCTTTCGAGAGGTTGCCGGCGACATCTCCGACGGTCGGGTTGAGCTGTGCGAGCGCGATCTTCAGCTCGCTCGCGGGATTGAGCGCCATGCGCCTTCCTTATCAGAGCAAGCCCGCTCCGTCATGATCGGGCGTCGGCCTGTTCGTCCATGCCTTCTCGCTGTGGCCATACAGAATAAGGCATGGATACGCGCACCGCATGCGCGCATGACGATGCACAAGCCCCTCTCCGTCCCCACCCGGTAGCGACCTGTTCATCCACGCGATGACACTATCCCTTCCTCGAAAAGAAGCGCTGGGACGCCCGCAATGCGCCCAAGGACTGCATGACGAAAGTCCAGGTATCGGCCTTCGATCAAAGGCGAAGCGGACGGCGACGATTGACAGTTTCGGCGCTTCGCCGCATGCCGCTTCGCCGCCGGAGACGCCTCATGGATATCCTCGCTTCCATCCGCAAAATGCTCGTGCCGGTCCATCGGGAAGGCTATGTGTTCATCGTCGCCGGCCTCGCCGCGATGCTCGTGCTCGGATGGGTGTGGGAGCCGTTGTTTTGGCTCTGCGGACTCGTCACTTGCTGGATCATCTATTTTTTTCGCGACCCGCCGCGCGTCACGCCGCTCGGCGAGGGTCTCATCATCTCGCCCGCCGATGGCAGGGTGAGCGCGGTCACGCGCGCCGCGCCTCCCTCGGAGCTCGACCTTGGCCCGAAACCGCTCATGCGAATCTCGATCTTCATGAGCATTTTCGATTGCCATGTGAACCGCTCGCCCGTCGAAGGACGAATTGCAAAGATCGCCTATCGGCCTGGACTTTTCCTCAATGCCGATCTCGACAAGGCGAGCGAGGACAATGAACGCAACGCCCTCCTCATCGAGACGCCACAAGGGCCGATCGCGCTGGTGCAGATCGCGGGGCTCGTCGCGCGCCGCATCGTGACCGCCGTCACCGAAGGCGAAGCCCCGCTGGCAGGCGAGCGCATCGGCATCATTCGCTTCGGCTCGCGCGTCGATGTCTACATGCCGGAAGGCTTCCGAATTCTCGCGGGCGAGGGCCAACGCGCGATCGCTGGAGAAACCGTGCTGGCGTCTTTTGGCGCAACTGATGGCCTGCGCGGCTTCCGCAAGGCGTGACCTGAAGCCCCGCGGGTCCTGAAGGGGGCATGGCGCGAAGGCGCCGATTCGCGCTAGGATGGGGCCGATGCAGCAAAGGGAGGCCAAGCCTGTCCGCTCATCCCCGTGAAAGCGGGGTCCAGTTTTCCGTCGAGCTTGCATCATGAGTCTGGGTTCCCGCTTTCGCGGGAACAAGCGGAGTCGAGGCAGATCGGCAAGCCCCGCTTTCGCGGGAACGAGCGGAGTTGAGGCAAGACGGAAAGTCCCCGCTTTCGCGCAAGCGAGCGGAGTTCAGGGGGAAGGTGCGTAACATTGCGAATGAACGACCCGCGCAGATGGAGTGACAGTTCCGCCGAGGCCCGAAAGAAGCGAGGCCTGCGATCGGTGCCCTTGCGGGTGCTCATTCCGAACCTGTTGACGCTCTTCGGGCTGGCGCTCGGGCTCACGGCCATCCGCTTCTCATTCGAGGATAGGGTGAAGCTCGCCGTGATCGCGGTGGTCGCGGCCGCCGTGCTCGACGGCCTCGACGGGCGGGTCGCAAGACTGTTGCGCGGCACCTCGCGCTTCGGGGCCGAGCTCGATTCACTTGCCGATTTCGTCAACTTCGGCGTCGCTCCAGCGCTCATCCTCTACGGCGCCGTCTTGCATTCGGCGCGCTCACTCGGCTGGCTTGCGGCGCTCGTGTTCGCGACCGCCATGGCGCTCCGGCTAGCTCGCTTCAACGTGGCGCTCGACGATCTCTCCCGTCCCGATTGGAAGAAGAATTTCTTCACCGGCATCCCGGCTCCATTGGGCGCCATCACAGGGATGCTGCCGCTTTATTTCCTGAAGCTCGGCTTCGGCGAGGTCCCTGGTTTCGTGCCGCTCGCCGTCGCCTATGTGTTGGTGATCGCCTTCCTGATGGTCAGCGAAGTGCCCATCTATGCGGGCAAGACGCTCGGCACCTCGGTCACGCGCGACAAGGTGCTCTTCGTCTTTCTCGCGATCGTCTTGTTCGTGACCCTCGTCGTCAACTTCACTTTCGTGACGCTTGCCGTCATCAGCCTCATCTATCTCGCTCTCATTCCGCTGAGTGTGCGTCGCTATCGCTCACTCGATCGCGCCTGGAACGAAACGCGACTTGCCGGTGAAGGCATAAGCGGAGAGAAGGCCTGAAGGCAGCGACACGATCCGATTCCACGAAATTGCCAGCGGCAGAGCTTTCCTGCCTCGGAAAGACTACAACGAAAGAGCTCTTCTCGCCTGCCTCTCCGAAGAGCTAAAAAGAGAGGGCAAGCCGCCTCTCTCATTATAGGCGACAAGCGCCAGGGCCGGCCTTTGGGCCCATTAAGGCCGGCCCACCATCTTTTCCACCTCCCATTTGACGAGCTTTGCGCCCTCCGGGCCAGCTACAGCGTGATCTGCAAAAGTGGCCCCACTTTTGAGATAAAATCATGCGAAATAAGAAGATAACCTGACGCTACTGATCTCATCTAAACGCAACGGTTCTAAAGCGTGGCGCGAAGGCGCCGCGCATTCGCCCTGACGCGGCGGCGGGTCGGACGCGAAGCTGCAAGCCCGATTGCTTGCGTTCGACGCAGGAGCGTCGGCAGGCTCTCGCCAATAAGCGCGCTTGCGGCGAGGCGAAGCATTCCTCGTTGCGCAGCGAAGGACCCTTCAAGCATTGCCGTGACCTTCTCGCTTGTCATGGCCAGGATCTCCGGATCGAGCCCTTGCTGCGGAGCGATCGCGGCTCGTGCCAGAATAGGGGTTCGAGCCGCGATGATCACGGCGAGATCGCCTGTCATGTGAAAGACGTTTGAAAATGCAGCCCAATAGCGAG
>JAFAQA010000257.1 GCA_019246665.1 Hyphomicrobiales bacterium | reverse complement strand
CATCCGCGTGAACGCCATCGCGCCAGGGTGGATCATGACCGAGCGCCAGCTCTCGCTCTGGTTGACGCCGCAAGCGGAGGCCGAGCTGATGCAGCGCCAGTGCCTGAAGCGCAAGCTCTACCCGCCGGACATCGCGAAATTCGTCCTTTTCCTCGCCTCCGACGAATCGAGCGCGTGCACCAATCAGCACTATGTGGTCGACGGTGGCTGGGTGTAAGAGAACCGCATGGCCGCCCGCATTCGCAAGATCCAGGTGACGCTCGACGAGACCCACCTCGAGGCGGGCCAGGAGGTATCGCCGCCGACACATCGGGCGCTCGCTTGCGCCGTGATCGAAAACCCCTTTGCCGGGCGCCATGTGGCCGATCTCTCCGCCCTCGTCGAGATCGGCGCCGAGCTCGGCGATCTTTTGACGAAGCGCTGCCTTGCGGCTCTCGGCATCGAAGGCCCGAGAGCGGAAAGCTTCGGCAAGGCGGCGATCGTGGGCGAGAACGGCGAGCTCGAGCATGCGGCCGCCTTGCTGCATCCGAAGATGGGGACGCCGGTGCGCGCTGCTCTCGGCAAGGGGCCTGCGCTCATCCCCTCGGCGAAGAAAATGGGCGGCATGGGAACGGCGATCGATGTGCCGCTCGGGCATAAGGATGCGGCCTTCGTGCGCTCGCATTTCGACGCCATCGAAGCGCGCGTCAATGATGCACCACGCGCCGATGAGATCGTCGTCGCGATCGCGATCACCGATTCCGGAAGACCGCTCGCCCGCATCGGCGGTCTCACCAAGCATGAGATCAAGGGGGAGGACGGGCTGCGCTGAACATGGAAGCGAAGCGCGCTGCGAGTGATGGCTTGCGTCCGGGTGAAGCCGCGCTGAGTGTCGAGCCCGTGCCGGCGCCGGCGAAGCTCTACTTTATCGGGCGCATTTTCACGCCTTGGGCGACGCGCGAGGAATGTCCGCGTCAGGGTGATCTGCATGGCCCCCTGTGCCGTGTCGAGATCGCAGAGACATGGGTTTCGGCGCTTGTGGGTATCCAGAGCTTCGAACGGCTTCAGCTTCTCTACTGGATGCATCTTTCGCGGCGAGACCTCGTGCTCCAGAACCCGCGGCAAGGCGGCGAGGTCCATGGCACCTTCGCGTTGCGCTCGCCCTTGCGGCCGAACCCGATCGCCTCCTCGCTCGTCGCGCTGGAACGCGTCGAGGGCGCAAGCCTCTTCGTGCGCGGGCTCGATTGCATCACCGGCACGCCGCTCCTTGATATCAAGCCGGAGCACTGCCCGCGCGCCTGAGCCGCTTCGCGCTCGCTGACGCTTTGCAACCCCTTGCTCATCGCATAAAGCTCTCAGCAGACGGTTTCGTGATCGACCAAGAGGAATTCCATGCCCACCGGCTTCCAGATGCATAGGGCTCCCGCGAGGCCGGCGCCCGAGTTCCTCGAGCAATTCCGCGACGTCGTCACCGCGCATTTGAGCGACAATATGAGCCGTATGTGCGGGACCGTGGGCTTGCGGCGCTACAACCCGCGCGGCAAGCTCGTCGGCACGGCGCTCACGGTGCGAACGCGGGTGGGCGACAACCTCATGATCCACAAGGCGCTGAACCACGCCGAGCCCGGCGATGTACTCGTCGTCGATGGCGGGGGCGACATCAGCCAGGCCCTCGTCGGCGAGCTCATGATGCTTTACGCGCGATCGCGCGGCGTCGTCGGCTTCGTCATCGATGGGGCAATCCGTGATGTCGCCGCATTCGCCAGCTCGGATTTCCCCTGCTACGCCCGCGGCGAGACGCATAAGGGCCCTTACAAGGATGGGCCGGGTGAAATCCATGTGCCGGTCACCATCGGCGGGCTCATTGTTCAGCCGGGCGACATCGTGGTCGGCGACGAGGACGGCGTCGTCGCGCTTTCGCCGGCGATCGCACCGGAGGTCCTTGCCGCGGCCCGCAAACAGGCCGAGCGCGAGGAGAAGGCGAAGGCGGACATCGCCGCCAGGCGCTATGACCGCTCTTGGGTCGACCAGTCGCTGCGCGCGAAGGGCGTGCTGCCGGCCTGATCTCAGGCTTTCTTGTCCTTCCAGCGAGAAACATGTCACAGTGGCCAATCGCCTGCGGTGAACACGTTTGCGTGAGCTTGATCGCTGTCGATTGCAACCACGCCATCGCGGGGGTCACATTCGCCGATAAGCCGGATTCGGGGCTCGGCAAGAAGAAGCAAGACGAAGGGGATGGAAGATGAGGATCCTGCAGACGATCAACAAGGTGCCGGGCGGGCTGATGGTCGTGCCGATGTTCATCGGCATGGTGATCAACACATTCTTCCCCCATCTCCTGAAGATCGGAGGCTTCACCGAGGCCTTGAGCGGCGCCGGCTATCCCACCATTCTCGGCATGTATCTCTTCACCGTCGGCACCAAGATGACGTTGAATACCGCACCGCGCATGCTCAAGCGCGGTTTCGGTATCCTGTTCGTCAAGGTGGGGGTCGCGACGTTGTTTGCTCTCCTGGTCGCCAAGCTCTTCGGCGGTGAGATTTGGGGCTTGAGCACGCTCGCGATTCTCGTCGCCATGAGCGACACGAATGGCGGCTTGTTCATGGCACTCACGAGCGCCATGGGGGACAA
Organism: Hyphomicrobiales bacterium; assembly: GCA_019246665.1. Lineage (GTDB taxonomy): Bacteria > Pseudomonadota > Alphaproteobacteria > Rhizobiales > Beijerinckiaceae > GAS188. The sequence continues at coordinate 18,423 of JAFAQA010000257.1, read as the reverse complement.
GGAGGATGCCGGGACCTATGTGCCGCAAAGCATCGAAACCGGGCCCTTCCTCACCATGGTGATTCTGGTGGGCGCGGGCCTCGCGGATATTCCGTGGTGGTCGATGGTTGCGGTCATCGCGCCGATCGCCGCCGGCGCCATCCTCGGCAATCTCGATGACGACATCCGGGAGTTCTTCGGCTCACGCGAGCCGCTCATCGTCCCCTTCATGGGCTTCACGCTCGGCCAGACCATCAATCTCGGCAACGTCGTGCAGGGCGGCATCGCCGGCATCGGGCTTGGCCTCTTCGTCCTCGTGGTGACGGGCTTCGTCTGCATCGTGGCCGACAAGCTTCTCGGGGGCCGCGGGATCGCCGGCGCCGCAGCCTCGAGCACGGCGGGGAATTCCACGGCGGTGCCGAAGGCGGTCGCGCTCGCCGATCCGACTTATATGGCGATCGCGCCGATCGCGACCGTGCAAGTCACGGCCTCCTTCGTGGTCACCGCGCTCCTCACCCCGATGCTCACGGCCTGGATGTATCGCAGGGTTCACGGAAAGGCGGCATCAGAGGGTGCTCAGGGCGAAAAGCTCGCGGCGCCGAGACCCGCGACCGAGCCGGCGTGAAACATTGAAGGCGAGAATAGGTCCCTTCCTCGGACCTCCTCACCTCTTGTTTCCGTAAACCGGCGTCAGCCATTTCCGATACTTCGCGACATTGCCCTTTGCGATGTCGAAATAAAGCTCCTGCATCTTGCGCGTCAGCGGGCCGAGCTTGCCGTCGCCCACGGGATAATGGTCGATTGAGATGATCGGCTGGATTTCGTGTCCGCTGCCGCAGAAGAAGGTCTCGTCCGCGATATAGAGCTCAGTGCGGTCGATCTCGCGCTCGATCACGGGCACGCGCAATTCGTCGCGGTAGAGCTCGATGAGTGTCGTGCGGGTGATGCTTTCGAGAATATCCGAGGTGACGGGCGGCGTGATGACGACACCGTCGCGCACCATCATGAAACACGAGCCGGGGCTCTCCGCGACCTCGCCGCGATCGTTCAGAAGGATCGGCGTGCCGAAGCCGTTGAGCTTCGCCTCGACGGTCGCAAGGCGCGAATTGTGGTAATTGGCCGCTGCCTTGAGGCGCGAGGGCGAGGCGTTGTCCGCATTGCGCCGCCAGGTGCTCACGCAGCTTTTCATCCCCGCCGATATCGAGGCCTCATGCGGGCGGCTGAAGGCAAGCACGAAGACGCGCGTGGAGATGTCCTCGGGCTTCCAGGCGTAGGGCTCGCCTTCGTCGAAATAAACGACGGGGCGGAAATGCACGCCATCCTTGAACTCGAGCTTGCGCAAGAGCTCGACGAAGCCGGTGGTGAGCTCGGCGTCGCTGTACGGAATCGAAAGCCGCAAAATCTTCGCTGATTGGCGAAGCCGCTTCAGATGCTCCGCATTCTTGAAAATGTAGAGCTCCTTGTCCTTATTGCTCCAATAGGCGCGCATCCCTTCGAAAATGCTGGCGGCGCGCAGCACCGCTTCCGAGGAGACGTGGATCGTGGCTGCGTCCCAGGGGACGACCTCGCCGTCCATCCAGACGTAATCGGACTTGTCCGCGCGCGCCATGGTGTTGCTTCCCTCTCTGTTGCGGCTCGCTTTGAACGAAAACCCCTCCCCTTGTCCATGCCGAAAACGAGGGGCACCTCTTCCGCCCTCGGACGTGGGTCCCGCGTGCATTGTACCTATGCGCGTTTTCTAAGCGACTTTTCCTCGCGACGAACCCGCTCGCGTGATATAAAGTCAACCAATGACCATCACTCTTACCCCCGAACAAGAGGCGTGGGTCACGGCTCGTTTGGAACGAGGAGACTTTCCTTCGGTCGAGGCGGCCGTCCGGCAGCTTGTCGATGAGCGCATTGCCGAAATTGCCTTTGAAGAGGACGATTTCGCATGGGCCAAATCCTATGTGAACAAGGGACTCGCCGCGCTTGAACGAGGGGATGTGATCACGCTCGAGGAGCATAAGGCTCGCAATGCTGCGCGCCTCGCCGCTCTAAAGGGCTGATGGCGCGCGTCGTTGTTTCTGGCCCGGCCGACGCCGATTTCGCCGTAATTCTATCCGATCTCGCCCGAACGGCGGGCTCCGGAGTAGCCCGCTAAATACAGCGCTCGATTTGAGAGCGTGTATCGCCGGCTCGGCTACTTTCCTGGCATCGGCTCATCACGTCCGAGACTTGGGCAAGACATTCGAATTTTACCCCTGCTACCCTACGTCGTGATCTATCGCCATGCAGAGCGCGACGACATCGTGAGCATTGTCCGTATCCTTCACGGCCGACGCAACATCACCGGTGGGTTGTTGGGCGCCACCGCGTGAACCCCCTTCGATAATGCTCGCGGCGCGATGGCCTCGCGCGCCGTGCGCCATTCGCTTTTCACGTCCGCGGGTTCAAGACATCGTTCAGCGCATCGCCGATGAGGTTGAAGCCGATCACCACGATCACGATGGCAAGGCCGGGCGAGACCGCCATCCAGGGCGCGTCGAGGAGAAATTGGCGCGCCGCATCGAGCATGCTGCCCCAGGAGGGTGCGGGCGGAAGCTGACCGAGCCCGAGGAAGGCGAGGCTCGCTTCGGCCAGCACCGCGATGGCGGTGGTGAGCGTCGCCTGGACCAAGATGGGGGGCATGACGTTCGGCAGCACATGGGCGAAGAGGATCTTCGGATGGGAAACGCCTTGGGAGATGACCGCGCTGATATAATCCTCCTCGCGCACCGCCAAGGTCTGGCCGCGCGCGAGGCGCACGAAGATCGGGATGGCTGAGACGCCGATCGCGATCATGGTGTTCTCGAGGCTGGGGCCCAGAAAAGCGGCGAGCGCGATGGCGAGCACGAGGAAGGGGCAGGCGAGCACCGCATCCGCGCAGCGTGAGATCGCGATATCCGTGACGCCGCCGAAATAGCCGGCGACGAGGCCGAGCGGCACGCCGATGAGGACCGCGATCACGACCGAGACGAAGCCGGCCGAAAGCGAGGCGCGGGCGCCGAAGATCACGCGGGAGAGGATATCACGGCCGAGATCATCCGTGCCGAAAGGATGCGCAAGATCGGGCGGCAGGCGCACGGCGCCCCAATCGGAGGCGATTGGATCATATGGCGCGATGACGGGCGCGAAGAGCGCGAGCATCACGAAGAAGAGGACGATGCCGCCGCCGATGATTGCGCCGGGCTCGCGCGCGAGCCGCGACGCCGCGCTTCGTGGCGAGCGCTTCGCGCGTCCAATCGCGACCGGAACCGCGCCGTTCATCGCCGCCCCATTCACCGACGGATCAGGTAGCGCAGAAATCACCGACGGTTCCGTCACCGGCGTATTCTCGGGCTCAAGGCCGCATAAGCGAGATCTGCGGTAAGGCTCATGAGAAGGAAGAAGGCCGCGGCGCACATCACCACCGCCTGCACCACCGCGTAATCACGACCGAACACGCCATCGACGATCATCTTGCCGAAACCGGGAATGCCGAACACCTGCTCGGTGAGCACCGCCCCCGAAAGGAGCTGGCCGAATTGCAAGGTGCCGAGCGTGACCACGGGGATGAGCGCGTTGCGCAAGCCGTGACGCAAAATGACGATCCGCTCCTTCAGGCCCTTCGCCCTTGCGGTGCGAATGAAGTCCTGGCCAAGGACAGTGAGCATCGAGCTTCGCGTGTGGCGCATGATGATGGCGGCCGCCGCGGTGCCGAGCACGAGGCTCGGCATGAGCATGGCGCGAAGATTTCCAGTCGGGTCGGCGAAGAAGCCGACGTAACCGCCCGAGGGCAACCAGCCAAGCTTCACCGAGAAGAGGAGGATGAGCATGATTCCGAGCCAGAAGCTCGGGATCGAGAGGCCTGCAAGACCAAGCACGCTCACCGCATGATCGAAGGCCGAGCCGCGCCGCAAGGCAGCGAGCACGCCTGCCGGAATGCCGAGGACGAGCGCGATCAGCATTGACAGAGACGCAAGCTCGAGCGTCACAGGGAGCTTCTCGGCGACCATTTCACGGATCGGAAGGCGCGTGCGCACCGAAGTGCCGAAATCACCCGCGACGAAAGCGGAAAGCCAGCTCGCATATTGGACGGGGATCGGCTGGTCGAACCGATATTTCTGCCGCAGATAGGCGATGACCTCAGGGTTGCGTTCCTCGCCCGCAAGCGCCACGGCGGGATCGCCCGGAAGGAGCTTCTGCAAGCCGAAGACGAGCATGGAGACGAGAAGGAGCGTCGGGATCGCGACCATGAGCCGCCCGAGAAGGAAGCGGATCATCAGTCAAGCGAATAGTGAATAGTGAATAGTGAATAGTGAGTCGGGAATAGTGAATAGTGAGTCAATTGCGTAGATTAGTATTTTAGACAAAATGAATTGCACCTTGGTCATCTCAAAATTTCACTCTATTCGCAATTCGCCACGCGCCTATTCCCTATTCCCTATTCCCTCACTGAACCGGCCTCACATCGCGCAGGCGCAAGAGCCCGTCCGGCAACACGGTGATGCCCTCGACCTTGGCGCTCGACGCGAAGAACCAGTTCGGATGGTAGAGTGGGATCGAGGAGAGGTCGGTCAAGTAGATGCCGGTCGCCTTCTCATAAAGCTCCTTGCGCTTTTGGACATCGCTTTCGGCGCGCGCGGCGTCGAGCACGGTTTCGAGGTCCTTGTTGCAGTATTTGTTGACGTTCTGGCCGCCCTCACAACTGAAGAAGGGATAAAGCGTCGGATCGGGGTCGCCTCGCCCGCTCCAATTCGCGATATACATCTCGAAATTCCCATTGAGATAGCGCTCGATCGCGGTCGAGGTCTCGAGCGGCAACAGCTTCACGTCGAAGCCTGCTTCCTTCACCATCGATTGAACGATCTGGGCGACGCGCGCATCGGTGAGCGAGTTCTCGAAGGTGAGCTCGACCGGCACCGTGCTCATCCCCGTCTGAGCGATCATGGCCTTCGCGGCCGCGATCTCGCGCCCGGGCATCGGATAGCCCTTCGCATGATACGGGTCGGAGGGCGGGATCATCTGGTTGTCAGGCGTGTTTTCGCCGTTGAAGGCCACCCGATTGATGACGTTGCGGTCGATCGACAGCTCGAAGGCCTTGCGCAAACGCGCATCCTTGCCGAGCGGCGTGTTTGCCTTCTCGCCCGCGCCGACATTGACCATCAAATGCGAGACGGCGAGGCCCGGCGAGACATAAAGCTTGAGCTTCTGATCGTCCCGCACGGTCTTGAGATCCGTCGGCGCAATGCGCTCCGCGATATCGAGATCGCCGGCGCGCACGCGCGAAAGCCGCACCGTCGAATCGGGCACGTAGAAATAGGCGACCTCGTCATAACCGAAGTGCTCCTTGTCCCAGTAGCCTTGATACTTGGCGAGGCGGATCACATCGCGGGCCTTTCGTTCCACGAACGCGTAAGGGCCGGCGCAAACCGGATGCGCAGCGAAATCCTCCTTCGCGGCCGCTTTCGGCGAGACCATCATGCCGGCTCGATCACTCAGCACGGAGAGCAAAGGGGCGAAGGGCGTCTTCAAATCGAAGCGCACCTGATCGGGCGCTAGGACCTCGACGCCGGCGACCGGCGAAAGCTCGGCTTTGCGACGTGAATCCTTCATCGTTTGCATGCGCTCGATGTTGAACTTCACGGCCGCCGCATCGAAAGGCTCGCCATCCTGGAAGGTGACGCCGTGGCGGAGCGTGAAGGTGAGCGCCTTTTGGTCGGCACTCCATTGCCAGCTCTCGGCGAGCTGCGGGACAATGGCGAGATCTTTCCCGATATCGACGAGCTTGTCGCACATTGCCGCGAAGACGAAGCGCCCCGTATAGGTGCCGCTCGTCGCCGGATCGAGTGCGTCGGGATCGTCCTGGATCGCGACCCGCAACGTCGCGGCCTCGGCGCTCGCGAGAAGGGTGCCGGCGAGGATGCCCCCCACCAGCATGGAGGTCGCCAGCACGATCGCAGCTGGAGAAGGGTATTTTCGTAGGGACGCTAACTGCACGAGCAATCCTTTCCGGCACGCGCCTCGAGCTCTTGGCGGCAGCACGATGCATAGATGGGCGAAGTTTGTAAATCGGCGTGGTCATGGGCAAGCCCCAGGCCCGCGACACGCCATACGGCTGAGGAGCGACCCGGCCCGGCTCACTTTTGTGAGATCGGGAGAAGCTTGCGTTGAGTGGAACGCGAAGCCGTGACAGGAGAGGAGCTCGGAAGCCGCGCACGGCTCGTCCGACGAGATCTTGGGAGGATCCAAATTGGGGCACTTGCGTGATTTCATGAAGCCCGGCCGCTCCGTGGTCGTCGCGGGGCGAGGCATGGTGGCAACCTCGCACCCGTTAGCCACGCTCGCCGCGCTCGACATGCTGCGCGCCGGCGGCAACGCCATGGATGCGGCGATCACCGCGGTTGCCATGCAATCGGTGGTCGACCCGCACATGACCGGGATCGGCGGCGATTGCTTCTGCCTCTACGCGAAGCAGGCCTCGCTTCCGCTCGCCTTGAACGGCTCGGGGCGATCTCCGGCCGGCGCCGGGCTCGAATGGTATCTCGAGCAGGGCCATAGGGCCGTGCCGGACCTGACCCCCCACGCCGTCACCATTCCGGGCGCGGTCGATGCCTGGTGCCGCCTCGCGGCCGATCACGCCACGAGAGGTCTCGACGAGCTTCTCGCACCGGCGATCCGGGCAGCCGAGGAAGGGTTTCTCGTGACGCCGCGTGTGGCGCGCGATTGGGAGCGCCACGCCGCAAGGCTCGGCGAGGCGGCCGCGAAAATTTATCTTCCGGGAGGTCGGCCGCCGAGCGTCGGCGACAAGATGCATCACCCGGCGCTCGCCCGCACCTTGCGGCGCATCGCGCGCGAAGGTCGGGCCGCCTTCTACGAAGGCGAGGTCGCCGAGGACCTCGCCTCCTGCCTCGCGGCGCTTGGCGGGTTCCACAAGGTGGAGGATTTCGCCGCCCAGACCTCGAATTATTGCGAACCCATCTCGGCTCGCTACCGTGGCCATGACCTGTTCGAATGTCCGCCCAACGGACAAGGCCTCGCAGCGCTTCTGATCGTGCGCATTCTCGAGGGATTCGATCTTTCCGACACATCGCTCACCGAGGCGGATCGCATCCACCTGCACGCGGAAGCCACGAAGGCGGCCTACACGGTGCGCGACGCGCTCGTGGCCGATCCCGAGCACCACAAGCTCGACCTCACAGCGCTTCTCTCCGAGGAAGCGATCGCGAGGCTGAGGGCACCGATCAGCCTCGACAAGGCGCAACCACTGTCGGCTTGGGCTGGCCCCGACCACCGCGACACCGTTTATCTTTGCGTCGTCGACAAGGACCGCAACGCGGTCTCCTTCATCAACTCGCTCTTCGCCGCCTTCGGCAGCGGCATCTACGCCCCGAAATCCGGTGTGCTCCTGCAAAACCGGGGCACGGGATTTCGCGTCGAGCGTGGACATCCGAATGCCATCGGCCCGCGCAAGCGGCCGCTGCACACGATCATCCCCGGCATGCTGTGCCGCGACGGGCGCGCCATGATGCCGTTCGGCGTGATGGGCGGGCAATTCCAGGCGGCTGGCCACGCCCATTTCCTCTCACAAATGCTCGATCGCGACGATGACCCGCAACAGGCCTCGGACCGTCCGCGCACCTTCAATGTCGATGGCTCCTTGTCGCTTGAGACCACCATTCCACCTTCCGTGCGCGAGGAGCTCGAGCGTCGTGGCCATCGCACCAATTGGGCGCCCGACCCGCTCGGCGGCTGCCAGGCGATCTTCATCGACGAGGCCCGCGGCGTGCTGCTTGGAGGATCGGATCATCGCAAGGACGGGATGGCGCTCGGATATTGAGCGAGCCGGGAGCGATACTTCTAAGCTCACGCGCTTCGGTGAACGCCACTCGCGATTTTCTGCTGAGAACCAAAGTGACCGAAGAATGCTCATGAACCCCATGTCATACCGGGGATATTCCGCGCGTGTCGAGTTCGACGACGAGGACAATATCTTTGTCGGAAGGATCGCCGGCATTCGGGACGGCGTCAGCTTTCATTCGCACAATGTGAAAGGCTTGCGCGCCGCCTTCCGCGAGGCGGCCGACGACTATCGGGCGACCTGTGCGAAAATAGGCAAGAGCCTGCAAAAGCCTTATTCTCTAGTTGCGCGACTCTAGCGCTCGTCGCCCTGCTGCCGTCTTGCCCGGCCTTGTGCCGGGCATTCACGCCTTACCACGGCGGTAAAAAGGAATGGACAGCCGTGGGCCGGCGCCCGGCCAGGACGATCATGGGGAACCACCGTTAAAATCCATGACACTAGAACCTCCGCCATGAGCGCTCCCCTCGCCTCCATCCGTGAGTTGACCCTCGCCCTTCCCGAAGGGGCTGACCGCGGATACGCGGTCGCGGAAATGTCGTTCTCGGTACGTGCGGGCGAGATCTTGTGTATCGTGGGCGAATCGGGTTCCGGGAAATCGGTGTGCGCTCAGGCCATGCTCGGGCTTTTGCCTATGTCGATCCGGCCGCTTCACGGCGAGATCCTCTTCGACGGGATGGACCTTGCGCGCTTTGGCCCGGCCGAATGGCGCGATCTGCGCGGGCGGCGCATCGCCATGATTTTCCAGGAGCCGATGACCGCGCTCAATCCCTCCATGCGTGTCGGCGACCAGATCGCCGAGATGTTTGAAGCCCATGATCTCCTTGATCCGGCCGGGCGGCGAAGGCGTGCGCGCGAGCTCGCGCGCGAGGTCGAGCTGCCGGAGCCGGACACCATCCTTCGCGCCTTTCCGCATCAGCTCTCCGGCGGGCAGCGGCAGCGCGTCATGATCGCCATGGCGCTCGCGCTCGAGCCGTCGCTCCTCATCGCGGACGAGCCGACCACGGCGCTCGACGTGACCACGCAGGCGCAAATCCTGCGGCTCATCCGTGATCTGCAAGGCAGGCGTGGCATGGGTGTCGTCTTCATCACCCACGATTTCGGCATCGTCAGCGACATCGCGGACCGCGTGGTCGTGCTCGAGAAGGGCAAGGTGGTCGAGCAGGGCCCGACGGCGCAGGTGTTGTCGCACCCCTGCCACCCCTACACGCAAGCCTTGCTCGACGCCGTGCCCTCGCGCCGGCCGGCGCAGCGGCCAGCGCTCCGCGGAGGCGAACTCGTCTGCGAGGTCGAGCATCTCTCCAAGACTTATGTGAGCCGGACCGGCCTTTTCGCCGGCAGGCGCGTGGTCAGCGCGGTGCGCGATGTGAGCTTCACCATTCGCAAGGGCGAAACGCTCGGCCTTGTCGGTGAATCAGGTTCGGGCAAGTCCACGGTCGCTCGTCTCGTGGCGCGCCTTCTTGATCTTGATGAAGGGCGCGTGCGGCTCGGCGGCACTGACCTCGCGCAACTGCGGGGCCGCAAGCTGCGCGAGGCGCGGCGGCGGGTGCAGATGGTATTCCAGGACCCCTTCGCGTCGCTCAATCCACGCCGGCGCGTGGGTTCGAGCATCGCGGACGGGCCCGTGGCGAGCGGCATTGCGCGCAAACTCGCGCTCGAGCGCGCGAGAACGCTTCTCGAGCTCGTGGGCCTCGATCGACGAGCCGCCGAGAGGCTACCGCACGAATTTTCCGGCGGTCAGCGCCAGCGCATCGGCATCGCGCGGGCGCTCGCGCTCGAGCCATCACTCCTCGTGGCTGACGAACCTGTCTCGGCGCTCGATGTTTCGGTGCAGAAACAGGTGCTCGATCTTCTCGAGGAGCTGAAGAGCCGCCTCGAGCTGGCGATGCTTTTCATCACCCATGATCTCCATGTGGCGGCGAAAATCTGCGATCGGATCGCGGTGATGTCGAAGGGCGAGATCGTCGAAATGAAGAGCGCGACGGAATTGTTCAGCCACCCCGAGCACCCTTACACGAAGGCGCTGCTTGCCGCGGTTCCCGGCCGCGCCCGTTCATAGGCGGCAATCGCGGTCATCAGGTCGAGATGGCCGCCGCCGCCATTTTTGAAAAGGGTGATCTCCTGCGGCGATTGGCGACCCGGATGATCGCCACGGGCGAGCTCGAAGAGATCGGCGAGGATGTCGCTCTCGCGGATCACGCCGGCGGCGAGCGGAATCGCGAGATCGCCGGTGACTTCGAGCGTAAAGCGCCGCGTGTCGACGAAGAGGCTCGCCCGACGGACGGTCTCATCATCGGTCTCCCGCATCGTCGGCGTGAAGGAGCCGACGAGATCGACATGCGTGCCCGGCGAAAGCTTCGTGCCGTCAAGTAGCGGGCTCATCGCTGCCGTCAGCATCGAGATGATCGAGGCGCTGGGCACGGCAATCGAGAGGTCCTCGACGACTTCAGCCGCGACCCCGCCGCGTGCGAGCCGCGCCGCCAGCGCCTTCGCCTTTTCCGTCGTGCGATTCCAGATGCGCACTTCGCGGATGGAGGGCCGAACTGCCCGCAGCGCCTGCACTTGCGAATACGCCTGCCCGCCGGCTCCGATCACGAGCAGGGAATGCGCGTCGCGGCGCGCGAGGTATGAGGCGCCGAGCGCGGAGTCGGCAGCGGTCTTGCGCAAGGTGAACTCCGAGCTCTCGATGGTGGCGAGCGGGCGCCCCTCCTTGCCGTCGAAGAGCACATAGACGGTCGCGTTCGTGGCCAGACCGCCGCGGTTCTCGGGAAAGACGGTCACGAGCTTGGCGCCGCAATAGGCGCCGAAGCGCCAGGCCGACCAGATCAGGAGATGGTTCGCGGCGCCCGCCCGCCTGCCCTCCTCCTCGCTGAGGAGGAGGCGCTCGACCACATCGACGCCGCGCTTGTGCCCCTCGCGGAGCGCCTCGATGAGGGTTGGCCAGTCGAGCCATTTGCCAATGTCATCATCATGGAGCAGGATCATTGGAGACGCTTTCGACCACGAGGATGGGGATGGTTTCGACGGCAGGCCGCACCACCATCTACGCCGCTCACGCGCTACCGTTCAATGGCCCCGCATGCGGGGTCCTTCCGTGATGTCGCGACCTCGTCGTTTCAGCTCGGGCGCGGTCGGCCGGATGGTAGACGCTCACAACGCATTTGCGCCTGCCGCAACTCACGTCCAGCGGCAACCCACGCCAGGAAAGCGCGAGGGCGATCGTAGGGACGGAAACGGATCGGGACGGAATAAACGACGGAGGCAAAGATGACGGATTACCGAGATAATGAGCACATCAGCACCCTGGCCAGGGAGCTTTCCGAGAAGAAGATCGACCGGCGCGAGTTCGTGCGCTTTGCGACGCTTCTCGGGCTGTCCGCGACGGCCGCCTACGGGCTTGCGGGAAAGATTACCGGGGAAGCATTCGCGCCGGCGGCGCGCGCGCAGGCTTTGCCCAAGGGCGGCACCATTCGCATCGGCAACCGCATCAAGGAAATCAAGAACCCGCACACCTATTCTTGGGGCGGGTATGATTCCAACATGTCACGCCAGGTCGTCGAGTACCTCACCTTCACGGATGAGAAGGGCGCGACGCATCCCTATCTCGCCGAAAGCTGGACCGCTACGCCCGATCTGAAGACCTGGACCTTCAAGCTTCGCAATGACGTGAAATGGTCGAATGGCGAGCCCCTCACCGCCGACCATGTGGTGTGGAACTTGAAGCGCGTGCTCGATCCCGAAGTCGGCTCCTCGATGATCGGCCTGATGTCGAGCTACATGCTCAAGGATGATCCCACGCAGAAGGACGCCAAGGGCAACCCGAAGCAAGTCCTCTGGGACGCGAACGCGATCGAGAAGGTCGACAACTCGACCTTCCGCTTCAATTGCAAGGTGGCGCAAGTCGCGGTGCCCGAGCACCTCTTCCACTATGTCATGGCAATCCTTCACCCTGACGAGAACGGCGTGTTTCAGGTCGGCTCGAAAGGCACCGGCGCCTTCGAGCTCGTGGAGTTCGAGGTCGGCAAGAAGGCGACCTTCAAGGCCAAGAAAGGCTATTGGGGGGGTGACGCCAATGTCGACATGATCGAGATGACCGATACCGGCGATGACCCGACCGCGGCGATCTCGGCGCTCGCATCGAAGCAGCTCCACGGCCTCGTCTTCGCCGATCCGCTGCAATATGACGCCCTCGCCGCGCTCCCGCATCTGCAGCTTTATTCGGTCGCGACAGGCGAAACCGTGGTCCTGCGCATGAAGGTCACGGAAAAGCCCTTCAATGATGTGCGCGTGCGCCAGGCGATGCGTTACGCCATCGACCAAGGCCCGATCCTCCAGGTGGCGCTGCACGGTCTCGGCCGCGAGGGCCAGCACCATCACACCTCGCCGGCGCACCCCGAATATGCGGAGCTGCCGCCATTCAAGCGCGATCTCGCGAAGGCGAAGCAGCTTCTCGCGGCGGCGGGCTTCCCCAATGGCCTCGACACCGAGATCTTCGTTCCGACCGATCTGCCTTGGGGCCAAGTGCAGGTGGAATCGGCAGTCGAGCAATGGAAGGATGCCGGCATTCGCGTGAAGATCAACCTGATGCCCGGGGCTTCCTATTGGGATGTGTGGACCAAGGTGCCGTTCGGCTCGACGATCTGGTACCATCGTCCGCTCGCCATCATGACCTACGGGCTCGCCTATCGCACCGGCGCGCCCTGGAACGAGTCGGCCTATTCGAACAAGGAGTTTGACGATCTCCTGACGCAGGCCGAAGGCACGATCGACGTCAACAAGCGCCGCGAGTTCATGGCGAAGCTCGAGAAGATCCTTCAGGATGATGGGCCTCTGGTTCAGCCCCTCTTCCGCGACACCTTCACCTTCATGGACAAGCGCGTGAAGGGCTTCTCGATGCACCCGACGAACTACTTCTTCGGCTGGAAGGTCGGGCTTGCCGAGGCATGAGCGACATGAGGTCTTGACCTCGCTTCGGCACCGGAAGGACGGGCAGCGCCTAGTGGTCCGGCCCCGACAAATGGTTTCCATTTGTCGGAAAAGCCCTGACCACAATCCTATAATTTTGTGGAGCGATTTTGCCGGCGGATGGGAACCATCCGTCGGAATCGATTCACTTGCGCCGCCCGGAACCGACAGGGCCGCGTGATGATCACCTTTATCGGCAAGCGCCTTCTCGGGCTCGTCGGGACCTTGCTGATCGCCTCTTTTCTCGTTTTCGCGGTGACGGAATTCTCGCCCGGCAACGTGGCGAGAAAGACGCTCGGCCCCTTCGCGGCGCAAGAAAGCGTCGATCTCCTCTACCAGAAGCTTCACCTCAACGATTCGCTCCCGGTGCGCTATGTGCGCTGGCTCGGCGTGCTGACCGGGGTGATCGCCGACCCACTGCAAGACCCTGCCCTGAAGCTCGACTTCAAGGACCCGCGGGGGGACCGGTATTTCGGCAATTTCGGCTATTCGACGCTCTACAAGCTGCCGGTCAACGATGTGATCTGGAACCGGCTCGGCAACACCGCGTTGCTCGCCGGCATCTCGTTTGCGCTCATCGTGCCGCTGTCGCTCATCTTCGGCGTGCTCGCCGGCATGCGCGAAGGCAGCTTCCTCGATCGGACGATCTCGGTCTTCGGGATCGTCGCGACCTCGATCCCCGAATTCGCCTCGGGCGTGTTCCTGGTCGCGATCTTCGTCGTCGCCTTGCGGCTTCTCCCCGGGACGAGCCCGCTCACGACAGGCGGCGGAGGTTGGTCGCTCGCCTCGCAATTCGTGCTGCCCGTCGCGGTGCTAGTGCTCTATGACTCAGGTTACGTCGTGCGCATGGTGCGCGGCTCGACCGCGGAGGTGATGAGCAAGCCCTACATCCGCACTGCGATCCTCAAGGGCCTCTCGTTCAAGACCGTGGTCTGGCGCCACGCGGTTCGCAACGCCATGATCGCGCCTTTCACGGTGATTCTCCTGCAGATCAATTTCCTCATCTCGGGCGTCGTCGTCACCGAGATGGTCTTCGCTTATCCGGGGTTCGGCCGCATGCTGCTCGAAGCCTCGCTCTTCGGCGATATCGCCCTCATCGAGGCCGCAACGCTCGTGGCGCTTGCCGTCGCGACCACGACCCAGCTCTTGAGCGACCTCGGTTACGCGCTCTTGAACCCGCAGATCAGGGTCGGGTGATGGCGAGCACCGACGCTCCCTCCGACGTGACGGCGCTCGGCCGCCCCGAGCTTCCCGCGCCGCCGGAGGTCATGCCGGACGCGGTCGCCGCTTCCTTGACCGCGCTCGCCGCGCCCACCGCGCCCGGCGCCCCGGTCGCCGCCCTCGGCACGAAGCCGCCGAATCTCCTGCGCCGCCTGCCGACGTCACCCATCGCCATGGTCGGCCTCGCCCTCATCGGCACCTGGGTCGTGCTAGCCGTGCTTGCGCCCGTCTTGCCGCTCGACGATCCGAACCGGCAAGATTTCCTCTCGCTCGGAAACCCCGTGCCTTCCGCCAAGCATTGGCTCGGCGTCGACATCAAGGGACGCGACATTCTCTCGCGCCTGATCCACGGCGCGCGCACGGTGCTGACCGTCGCACCCTTCGCGGCGATCTGTGCTTATCTCGTCGGCATGCCGCTCGGCCTCTTGGCGGGATATTACGGCGGCAAGGTCGATCTCGTCGTAAGCCGCCTCTCCGACATCATCCTCGCCTTCCCGATCATCATCCTCTACGTGATCTTGATCTCGCAAATCGGGCCCTCCTTCTGGAACATCGTGCTGGCCGTGATCTTGACGGCCGGGCCCGGCATCGGGCGCATCGTGCGCGGCCTCACGCTCGAGCAGCGCCATCTCGACTATGTGGCGGCCGCGCAATTGCGCAAGGAGAGCGATCTCTACGTGATGGCGGTCGAGCTGCTGCCGAATTGCCGAGGCCCGCTGATCACCGATTTCTGCCTTCGCGTCGGCTACACCATCATCACCATCGGCATTCTGGGTTTTCTCGGGCTTGGCCTGCCGCCCCCCGACCCTGATTGGGGCACGATGGTGAAAGAAGGCACGACATTGATCTCCGTGCATCCGCATATGTCGCTCTTCCCGGCGATCGCGATCGTCTCGCTCGTGCTCGGCTTCAACCTCGTGGCCGACGGGGTGCGAGAATTGTCCTTGACGGATTGAGGCGCGCATGACCGCTCCGCTAATTCGCGTCGAGAATTTGAAGGTCGAGTACCGCTCCTCCTCCGGAAGCGTCACTGCGATTCCCGATCTTTCCTTCGAGGTCGCGCCCGGAGAGAGTCTCGGCATCGTGGGCGAATCGGGGTGCGGGAAATCGACGCTCTTGATGGCCATCATGGGTCACCTCGGACCGAGCGGGGCCGCGACGGGACGCGTGCTTTTCGACGGGAAGGACATTGCCAAGGCATCACCGGCTGAGCTGCGTGCGGTTCGCAGCGGCGGCATCGCCATGGTCTATCAAGACCCGAACGCCGCCCTCAACCCGACGCTGAAGATCGGGCGGCAGCTCGTCGAGGTGCCGATGCTGCGGCCCGGCGTGCCGCTTGCCGACGCGAAGCGCCTCGCCGAGGGCATGCTCGCCAATGTGCATCTGCCCGATGCCGCAAGCGTGATGGAGCGCTTCCCCCACCAGCTTTCCGGCGGCCAGAAGCAACGCGTCGTCATTGCCATGGCGCTCCTCGCCAATCCGCGTCTCCTCCTTCTCGATGAGCCCACCACCGGCCTTGACGTGACCGTCGAAGCCGCCGTGCTCGACCTCGTCGACGAGCTTCGCCAGACATATGGCACCTCGCTCATCTACATCACCCACAATGTCGGTGTGGTGGCGCAAGTGTGCGATCGCGTCGGCGTGATGTATCTCGGCGATCTCGTGGAGGAGGCGCCGGTCGAGGCCTTGTTCGCCCAGCCGCGCCACCCCTACACACGCCGCCTGATGGCTTGCGTGCCGCGTCTCGATGGCGACAAGCACACGACCTCGTTCATGCCGATCCCGGGCCAGCCCTCCTCGCTGCGCGACCGGCCTCCCGGCTGCCCGTTCTCGCCGCGCTGCGTCGGCTTCACGCCGGGACTTTGCAACCACACGGTTCCTGTCGAGGACATCGGCCCGAACCACCGCGTGCGCTGTTTCCGCCACCGCGAATCGCCGTTGTTCGAGCCGGCCGCGCAAGAGATCGTCGCGCCGGCCGAGCCGAGCGCCGAGCTCGTGCTCGAGGCGAAAGGACTTTCCAAGATTTATCGCCTCGGCGGCTCCTTCTTCGGCGCGCAGCGCCGCGCCGAGCTCAGCGCCAATGAGGACCTCAATTTCGCGGCGAAGAAAAGCGAGATCGTCGCGATCGTCGGGGAATCAGGCTCGGGAAAGTCGACCTTCGCGCGCATTCTCGCGGGGCTTCAGGACGCGACGAGCGGCAAGCTCGTGGTGCTCGGCTCCGACCTCGCCAACACCACGGCGAGCGAGCGCACGAGCGAGCAGCTCTCGGCGGTGCAGATGGTGTTCCAGAACCCTGACGCGACGCTGAACCCCTCCCATAGCGCGGGGTTTCCGATCGCGCGCGCGCTCAAGAAATTCAAGGTCACGCGCGGCGGCAAGGAGACGCAATCGCGTGTCGCCGAGCTCTTCGAGATGGTGCGTCTTGCGCCGAGCCTCATGCGCGTGCGCCCGGCGCGCCTCTCGGGCGGCCAGAAGCAGCGCGTCGCGATCGCGCGCGCCTTCGCGGCCGCGCCCGACATCCTGGTGGCGGACGAACCAGTCTCGGCGCTCGATGTCTCGGTGCAGGCGGCGATCGTGAATCTGCTTTTGCAGATCCAGAAGACGAAGGGCACGACGATCGTCTTCATCAGCCATGACCTCGCGCTGGTGCGCCATCTCGCCGATCAGGTGATCGTCATGTATCTCGGCAAGGTGATGGAGAGCGGCCCGGTGTCGTCTCTCTTCGCGCCGCCTTTCCACCCCTACACGGAGGCGCTTCTCTCGGCGGTCCCGGTGCCCGACCCCACCGCGGAGCAGCGCCATGTGCGTCTTTCGGGCGAGACCCCGAGCCCGATCAACGTGCCGAAAGGCTGCCGCTTCGCCTCGCGCTGCCCGCGCAAGGTCGGCACGATCTGCGACGAGGTTCCGCCGCCCGAGCGCAAGGGCGAGGCCGGCCATATGATCTTGTGCCACATCCCGCTGGACGAGCTTGCCGCCATCGCGCCGATCTTGCAGCACAAGCCGAGCGAGCGAGCGCCCGCATGACCCAAAAGGAACCGCCTTTCGGTCCCAAGTCCTTCGACCCAAGGCAAAGCCGCATCAAGCAGATGGGGCGCGAAGCCTCGCCTGTGCCCTCGCAAGAATGGCCGGGCGCTCCGCTCGGGCTCGACATCAAGGCGCGGATCGCCGAGATCAACAGGCGCGCGCTCGATCGCTATCGCCTAGGCCGTTTGCGCGCCGAACTCGTCATGGCAGATGTCGCCGGCGCCTTGCTCGCCGACCCGATGAACATCCGCTATGCGACCGGAACGCGGAACATGGCGGTGTGGACCATGCACTCGCCCGGTCGCTACGCCTTCGTCGCAACCGAAGGTCCGGTGGTGCTTTTCGAGTTCGGCGCGACGAAGCATGTGAGCGCGGGCGCGAGCGTGGTCGACGAGACACGGAACTCCACGCCCTGGTTCTATTTCCTCGCCGGCTCCCGCGTGCCCGAGAAAGCCGAGATCTGGGCGAAGGAAGTGGCGGATCTCGTCATCCGGCATGGCGGCGGCAACCGCCGGCTCGCCGTCGACCGCTGCGAGCCTTGGGGCGCGGCCTTGCTCACGCGCGAAGGCATCGAGCTCATCGACGCGCAGGTGCCGATCGAGAAAGCCCGCACAGTCAAATCCAAGGAAGAGATTGCCTGCCTGCGGCTCGCGATGGATGTTTGCGACATCGCGATCGAGCGCATCCGCGCGAGTCTCGTGCCGGGCATCACCGAGAACCAGCTCTGGGCGCTCCTGCACGACACCAACATCGCCCATGACGGGGAGTGGATCGAATGCCGGCTGCTCGCTTCCGGCGAGCGCACCAACCCCTGGTTCCAGGAGAGCGGCAACCGCGTCATCGAGCCCGGCGATCTCGTCGGCTTCGACACCGACATGGTCGGGCCCTTCGGGTATCTCGCCGATGTGTCGCGCACGCTCGTCTGCCCCGGCCGCAAGCCGACACCCGAGCAGCGAAAGCTCTATGAGCTCGCGCAAGAGCAGGTGCTCTTCAACATCGAGCTCGTCCGCCCCGGGCTCACCTTCCGCGAGTTCGGCGAGAAATGCTGGCCGGTTCCTGAAGAGTATGTGCCGAACCGCTACATGATGATGGTGCACGGCGTCGGCCTCGTCGACGAATGGCCGAGCATCGCCTACGCGCAGGACTTCGCGAACTGGGGCTATGACGGCGTCTTCGAGGAGAACATGGTGGTCTCGGTCGAAAGCTATATTGGCGAGGTCGGCCATAAGGAGGGCGTGAAGCTCGAGCAGCAGGTGCTGATCACGAAGGACGGCGCGGTGCCGATGTCGAAGGCGCCTTTCCTCGACGCAATGCAGGTGTAGGGAGGGGATCCCGATCATTTCCTCACCCCCGCTCCTTCCCGCGAAAGCGGGAAG
>JAFAQA010000239.1 GCA_019246665.1 Hyphomicrobiales bacterium | reverse complement strand
ATGGTCGCACGCCGCGCCGGCGGGCGCCTCTTCGCAAGCGCGCAAGGGCGAATGGATCTCGATGAGATTGCCGTCGACCCGGCCGCGAAGCTCCTCCCATCGAGCTGGTGAGGGCCAATCCGGGTCGCCCGGCCGAACGCGGGCGATGGCCGGCCTTTGGGAAGGCACCGTGGCATGAGCCGGCGCCGCCCCCGTCAGGCGCGGCAACAGCAGTGCGGACGCCGCTCCCTTGAGTAAGCCCCGCCTGTTCATCCACTCATCCGGAAAAAGAGAAATTGGGCCGGCAAAAGAATAGGCTCGTCCGAAAGTGCCAACAAACGCAATTTTTGTAACCGGCGGCTCGCTCACCGCTTCCCCGATGGTCGCCCGGCTGAGACGGTTCTGACGAACGCCGCCGGAGGTTGCCAATGCGCTGGAGAGGGGAATTCGATCTCAAACCGCCAGGTGAGCTCGACGGCCTCTTCGCCCGTTTATCCCCGAGCTGATCTTGCTTTGCCACCTTCGGCTTGCAGCGAGACGCCGCACTTACAGCACCCGCTGATAATCGATCACGAATTCCTTGTCGTCGGGCCGCCTTGAGGTATCGAGATTGGAGAGCATCACCGTCGTGTCGTAGCCCTGCGGATCGGTCACGACCCAGCGCCGCAAGCTCGTGACTTTCGGGTCGAAATACAAAGCGACGCGTGAGGTCCCTCCAAAAGTCGATCGATCCTCGATCACGACCACATAGGAATCGCCTTCGAGCTTGGCCGATTTGAGGGCCACGTCTCGACGCAGATCGATGTGATCGGCGAGGAGGAATTTCAGGGGCGTCTGGCCCAACGGATAAAGATCCTGAGTCGCGAGGCGCCGGTCCCGCAGGATCACCGATCTGCCATCGGCCACGATCTCGAGAGGGCTTGGCGGATTGTAGTCGAAGCGCAGCTTGCCCGGCCGACGCATATAAAGCTTGCCGTCATTGCGCGTTCCATCCGGCCCGATCTGGGTGAAGCTGCCGGTGAGCTGGGTCAGGCTGTTGAGGTAGGCGTTCACCTGATCGATGGTCGGCGCCCCGGTCGTGGCGGCGTCCGCGGTCCCACCAGGTGTCGGGGGTGAAACGGCAGGACGGGCCGCGGAGGGCCGCGCCGAAGGTGTGATCGATAAGGGGCGGGGCGTCTGCTGTGCCGCAAGCGGTGCGCTCGCGAGCACCAGGAGCGCCACTCCCCAAGCTGCGGCGGTGATTTTGCGCCTCATCAAAATCTCCTCGGCGAAACGCACCGGCCCCAAGAAAGAGCCGCCGGCTCACCTGAATTCGCTTTTTGCCTTGACCTCACGTCGGCCATATCCGTTCCGCGCAAGCACCGTTGCTACAGCCTTAGAAACCGGGGAGATGGCGAAAGGACGGCGGCACGATGATGGAAGACCCGTCGCGGCGAGCTCTTCGTGCATTGAAACGTCGATCACGCCTGATGGTTGCGGGCGATGAGGTTGAGGCTTCCCAGCGTCACGGTCGCGGCGAGCAAGGCCGACATGCCGCCGACATCATGCGGCGGGCTTACGGTATTGACGTTGACGCCTACGAGGTTGAGCCCCCCGCAAGCCTCGAGCGCGGCAAGACCTTCGCGCGCCGAGGCGCCGCCCCAGGTCGGGGTGCAGACGCCGGGCGCGATCGAAGGGTCGAAGAAATCCATGTCGTAAGAGAGATAGACCGGCCGCTCGCCCACCTTGTTGCGCATTTTGGCGAACACCTCCGCGATGCCGCGGCTCAGTAGCTCGTCCATCGTCATCACGTTGTAGCCGAGCTCGCGCGCATGAGCGAGCACGCCCGGCACCATGACACTGCCGCGCATACCGATCTGGAAGGAGTGGGCCGCATCTACGAGCCGCTCCTCCACCGCGCGCGCGAATGCCGTCGCGGTGTTGTAGCCGGGGATCGGATAGGCGTCCGTATGCGCATCGATATGAACGGTCACGAGATCAGGATGAAACCGATGCAAGGCGCGCATCTCCGGGAGTGCAATAGCTCCATCCCCGCCGAGCGAGACCGGCACGACGCCGTGCTCGGCGACATCGCCGATGGCCTTCTCGATCGCCGCGAAGGAAGGCTCGATCTCGCCCGGGCGAACGGGTGCGTCACCCATGTCGACGACGCCGAGGGCAGCGAGCGGATCAAGATCAGACCGTATGTCGAAAGGACGAAGGAGGAGCGATTGCTCGCGGATGGAGGAAGGGCCAAGCCGCGCTCCGATGCGGTAAGGATGGGCGCCGCAATCAAAGGGAAGGCCGATGATGGCAGCCTTCGCACCCGACCTTTCGCTGCCGCGCGGCACGCCCATGAAGCTCGATGTCGGGACGAAAGATGTGGTGGACATGGCTCATGTGCCTCGGGCGCGGCCGATCAGGTTGATCGGGGGGCCGCGAGTTGAGACTGGATCTGCGCTTCGCACAAGCTCTGAAAACTTGATCGGCAATGGTCGCTCAATCTGCGTGGTCGATTAACCGCCAAATGAGAGATGGCCCGCCCAAAAGAGAGGCAGAAAATCCTCCGAAAATTACTCAGGCCGGGGAAGGCTCACCCGTAACCGCGCGTCACATCATACCGAGAAATCAGCAAATCAGTCGGGATATGCCACGCCGCGCTAATGCTGCGGATCATGTCGAGGTTTAGAGGGCGGACGCGGTTCAGTATTTCGGAGGCGCGATTGCGGCCGATCAGCTTGGCGAGATCGGCTTGCGATCTTCCCATGGACTCGATGGCAAATTTTAGGATGTCGACCGGGTCGCCTTTCGGGATTTCAAAGTGCTCATCCTCGTATTCCTTGATGAGGGTCGCGAGCACCTCGAACCGGTCGCCTTCTTCGGTACCTGGCCGAGGTTGGGATTCGAAGTAGCGCGTGACCTCGCTGATCGCCCATTCATAGTCCTGCTCGTTGTGAAGAGGCTTCACGTTCATCATCAAACCGTCTCCGCATCTATACGGTCGTACTGAGCATGGGTGCCGACAAATTTGATCAGGGCGCTCTTGAATTTGTAGGCGAAGCGGACAACAAGGCGGTACTTGTTTCCACCTATGTCGAACACGACCTTATTATCACCGATAAAATCCACGTTGATCCCAAAGGCTTTTTTCAAATCCGCAGGAGACTCCCAATCCCCCTTGGAGACAATATGGTACCACGTGCTGAGCGGAATCTCTGCTTGTGGGTGTTGCTTCCAAAAAGCTCGGAGAGCCTTCCTTGCTATCACGTTCGTAGACATAGCATGTTCCCAATATGGGATCAATTTATAAGTATTGCGAGCAGACAGAAATGAACGGCCGGGTGATCCCCGCCTGCAGAATGTCCTAGGCGCTCACGCCTCGGCCTCGTCTTCCGCCATCATGTCGTCGCGTTGCGCGCCCGCCGTCTCGACGAGGATCTCGCGCTTGCCGGCATGGTTCGCGGTGCCGACGATGCCTTCCTTCTCCATGCGCTCCATCAACGAAGCGGCGCGGTTATAACCGATTTGCAGTCGGCGCTGGATGTAGGAGGTCGAGGCCTTCTTGTCGCGCAGCACAACGGCGACCGCTTGATCGTAGATGTCGCCCGAAGGCGCGCCGAATGCGCCTTGATCGAAGACAGCGCCGTCATCGTCGCCTTCCGCGGCATTATCGTCCTCGGCGAGCACATCGGCGAGGTATTCGGGCCGGCCTTGCGATTTCAAATGCGCCACCACCTTCTCGACCTCGGCATCCGAGACGAAGGGGCCGTGCACGCGCGAGATGCGTCCGCCACCCGCCATGAACAGCATGTCGCCTTGGCCGAGAAGCTGCTCCGCGCCCTGCTCCCCCAAAATGGTGCGGCTATCGATCTTGGAGGTCACCTGGAAAGAGATGCGTGTCGGGAAATTGGCCTTGATGGTGCCGGTGATCACGTCGACCGAGGGGCGTTGCGTCGCGAGGATCACATGGATGCCGGCCGCGCGCGCCATTTGCGCGAGGCGCTGGACCGCGCCTTCGATCTCCTTGCCGGCGACCATCATGAGATCGGCCATCTCGTCGACGATGACGACGATGAAAGGCAAGGCCTCGAGATCCATCTCCTCCTGCTCGTAGACGGCCTCGCCGGTCTCTCGATCGAAGCCTGTCTGCACAGTGCGGTTGATGACCTCGCCCTTCGCCTTTGCCTCATGGATACGCGCATTGTAGCCGTCGATATTGCGCACGCCGAGCTTCGACATGCGCTTGTATCGTTCCTCCATCTCACGCACGGCCCATTTGAGGGCGACCACTGCTTTCTTCGGGTCGGTGCCGACCGGCGTGAGGAGATGCGGAATGCCGTCATAGACGGAAAGCTCGAGCATTTTCGGATCGACCATGATCAGGCGGCACTCCTCCGGCTTCAGCCGATAGAGCAGCGACAGGATCATGGTGTTGATGGCGACGGATTTTCCCGAGCCCGTGGTGCCGGCGATCAAAAGATGCGGCATGCGCGCAAGCTCGGCGATCACCGGTTCGCCGCCGATCGTCTTGCCGAGGCAAAGCGGCAGCCGATATTTCGAGCTCTCGAAATCGGAGGAAGCGAGGAGCTCGCGCAGATAGACGGTTTCGCGTCGCTGGTTCGGGAGCTCGATGCCGATGGCGTTGCGGCCGGAGACCACCGCGACGCGCGCCGAGACCGCGCTCATCGAGCGCGCTACGTCATCGGCGAGGCTGATGACGCGCGAGGATTTGGTGCCTGGCGCCGGCTCGAGTTCGTACAGCGTCACGACCGGGCCCGGCCTCACATTCATGATCTCGCCGCGCACGCCGAAATCCTCGAGCACGCCTTCGAGAAGCCGCGCATTTTGCTCGAGCGCGTCTTCGCTCATCACGGGACCGAGCTGACGCCGCGGCTCGGAAAGCAGCATCAGCGGGGGAAGCTGATAGCTGAGGCTGTCGAAGAGCTTCGGCTGCGCCTCTTTGGCCAAGCGTTGACCGGCTTTGGGCGGCGCAGCGGGGTTCCCGACGCGCTTGCGCGGCGAGGCCTCCTGCGGCTCCACGGCGGTTTCCTCATGCTCTGTGTCGCCCCGCACGGGCGTGAGCGGGCCGGTCTCGGCCGTCCGCAGCTCCGGCTCGATCCTCCCCGATGCTGTGCTGCCGGACGCGGCCGCGCCCGAGCCGGCGATCCCTCGCGCGAGCCTGCGCGCATGAGTCATGAGGCTCGCCTTGCGGGCCAACATCTCGGCCGCGAGCTTGCCGCCCGGTGAATCGATCGGAGAGGGTCGCTCGTTCGCGACGAGGCCCGCGGACGCTTGTCCAGGCATCGCAGGGTGGAGATTGTGGATCTGAATGCGCGAGGCGGTTTCCCGTCGTGCGTGTGGAAGCCCGACATTATCGGCGGCTGCAACCCCAAGACGCGGCTCGCGCTGCACGAGGCCGATCCCCCGCTCCGACGCACCCAGCGCCCGCGCGCGCAACCGCCTCGCCAAGGCGCCTTTGGCGCTGAGAAAAGCGTGGGCGAGGGCACCGGCCGAGAGCAGGGCCAATCCGGGCTCGGCATCTGCATCCTCGAATTCATCGAGGCTGGAGCGCGCCGGCCCGCGAAGCGGCATCGCCACCGGCTCGTCATCCGCGAAGGTCCTGTTCCGCGCCGAATCGGCATTCGATGAGATCGAGGCGGTGAGCGCGAGGATCGCGAGGATGGCAAGCCCCGCCGCGATGAGCAGGCGGCCAAGCCCATGTGCCATGCTGAAAGTCGCGAAAAGGCCGAGAATGGCGTCACCCGCGACGCCGCCAAGCCCGGTCGGAAGCGGCCAGCGCGCGCTCGTCGGGCAGGCGCTGGCAAAGCCCGCGGCGGCAAGCGTGCCGATGATCCACATGGCCAGGCGCGGCCATAAGGGCGAGATTCTCCGCCGCCACAAAAGCCGCAAGCCCCAAAGCAGCGGCGGCATCAGGGCGGCCGAGCTCGCAAGTCCGATCATCTGCATCATGATGTCGGAGACGACTGCACCCGGATATCCGGCGAGATTGCGAACCGCGCCGTTCACCGCATGGTTGATGCTCGGGTCCGAAACCGACCAGCTCGCAAGCGCGACCGCCGTCCCCCCCGAGGCCGCGACCAGGAGGGCCCCGACGGCTTCGAGCGCACGGCGCCCGATGAATTCGCGCACCGCCTCTGGCAGACCGTCGAGAGGAGACGAAAGTAGGCGCATCACGCGCATGGCATCGCAAACCCAAGGTTCCGCCGGAGCCGGACGGCTTCATTCACGTGGCCGGCGGCTCTAACTCTTTGATCAAGCATGATCTTTACGGAAATGTGGTCACGCACCTTCCGAAAAGGGCTCGATCTGGCGCAAAAGCTAAGCCGGCTGGGTTAATTAACCTTGACTGGGGAAGGGCCTCATCCTCGTCTCCCGACGCGAAACCGGCCCAAAATGGACCTCTTCCTCGTAGAGAGCCGCTGGAGCGGTGGAAAAGGGGCACCGCGATGTCGGGCCCCACGAGGTTACTGGCTTGACGGAAACGCCAGCATGCCATGCCGTTGAGTGGGCATAATCCTTTTGCGAGATCAGGCCGCACCTAAATTTCGGCTGACCCCGCGAAAGCCTCACTGCACCGCCTCTCCGTGCAAGGCGAGATCGAGCCCCTCGAGCTCGGTGTCGCCGTCGACCCGCAGCCCGATGGCCATGTCGACGATCTTGAGGATGATCAACGAGATAACCGCATCATAAATGAAGACGACGGCGATACCGATGATCTGGTTGAGGACTTGGCGCGGATTACCCTCGAGGAGACCGGGCGTGCCGCCATATTGCTCGACGGCGAAGACACCGGTGAGCAGCGCGCCGACCATGCCGCCGACAGCATGGACGCCGAAGCAATCGAGCGCATCGTCATAGCCGAAGGCGTGCTTGAGCGAGGTCGCGCCGAGATAGCAGGCGATGCCGGCCGCGACGCCGATCAGCATCGAGCCCCCCGGCCCGACAAAACCCGAGGCGGGCGTGATCGCGACGAGGCCCGCGACCGCGCCTGAGGCGATGCCGACCACGGTCGGCTTGCCGCGATGTGCCCATTCGACAAACATCCAAGTGAGGCCAGCGACCGCGGTCGCAATTTGCGTGACCGTCATCGCCATGCCCGCCTGCACGCCGGCGCTCACCGCCGAACCCGCATTGAAGCCGAACCAGCCGACCCAGAGGAGCGCGGCGCCGATGAAGGTCAAGACCATGTTGTGCGCCGGGGCGGTGTCGCGGCGCTTGCCGAGCATGAGCGCGCACATCAAGCCCGCAACGCCAGCGTTGATGTGCACCACCGTGCCACCCGCGAAATCGAGCACCTTCACCCAGCCGACGAAATCACCCTTCTCATCCGTGTTGGCGGCGCTGAAGATGCCGTCAGGTCCCCACACCCAGTGCGCGATAGGCGCATAGACGAAGATCGCCCAAAGCCCGATGAACCAGAGCATGGCGGAGAATCTCATGCGCTCCGCGAAAGAGCCCGCGATGAGTGCCGGGGTGATGATCGCGAAGGTCATCTGAAAGCACATGTAGACCGTTTCCGGAATCGTCGGCGCGAGCGAGTTCGGATTGCCGATGTTCTTCGAGATGTCGCTCACGATATCGCGCAGGAAGGCGCGGCTGAGGCCCCCGACGAACGCCGTGCCGCTGGTGAAAGCGAGACTGTAGGTGACGCAGGCGAAGAGCACCGTCACGAGGCAGGTGATCGCGAAGCTCGTCATCACCGTGTCGCCGACATTCTTCTTGCGCACCATGCCGCCATAGAAGAGGCCGAGCCCGGGTATGGTCATCATGAGGACGAGCGCGACCGAGGTCAGCATCCAGGCGGTGTCGCCGGAATTCGGCGTGCATTCCTTCAATGTCTTGGTGTCGCAAGCGGGCGCAGTCGCGGCGGCCGCGGGCGCAGCCGGTGCTGTCACGGCCGGAGCGGTGGCCTGGGCGAACACCTCGCCTGAGAGCACCACCGTCGCGCCGACAGCGAAGAGAAATGCGCATAGAAGCGCCAGAAGACCCGCGCGGGAAACTATCTTGAGCGTCATGTGAGTGATCCTGGTCCTGTCGGTCGAGATTTTTGGAAGCGATTTCAAAGGGCCTCTTCGTCGCGCTCACCGGTGCGGATGCGGACCGCTTCCTCGAGCTCGTAGACGAAGATCTTGCCGTCGCCGATTTGGCCGGTGCGGGCCGCGGTCGAGATGGCTTCGACCGCCTTGCTGACCAGGCTTGCGGCCACGGCCACCTCGATCTTCACCTTGGGCAGGAAGCTCACGGCGTATTCGGCGCCCCGATAGATTTCCGTGTGCCCCTTCTGGCGCCCATAGCCCTTCACCTCGGTGACGGTGAGCCCATGCACGCCTATTCCGGTCAGCGCATCGCGCACCTCTTCCAGCTTGAAGGGCTTGATGATGGCCATCACGATCTTCATGAATTCGCCTCCTTCGGCGCTTGGCGGGCCGCTTGCCCTTCCTTTTCAAGGGACATGCCAAGCGACGCTCCATGCCGAATCAGGGAGGCATGAAAGGGTGAGTCCTTTGGCCGGAGGGAAGCCGCGCGCGTGGGAATGCCTAAAAAACAGGCATTCGCTTCGTAATTGGGCGCGTCCCAAAGGAATGGGAATTCGCGAGGACCCCGCCTGCCTGACCCTACCTGGAGGACGAGGCGTGTGGTCGTCAGCTTAGAACGCGTTGCGTTAGACGAGGGGGGAACATTTTATCGGGACCGGAACGCTAGCGACGCAACACCGCAATCTGACGCGTGGCGAAGGCGAGTCTTT
>JAFAQA010000224.1 GCA_019246665.1 Hyphomicrobiales bacterium | reverse complement strand
GGGATCGCCAAGGCGAAGCGCTCGGCCGTCTCGCGGGGAGGCCGGCCGCAATCGTCACCTTCCTCGACGGCATCTCGGTGAAGCGGCCAAGCGTCGCCCATTGCGGCGCGCTCGGCGAGGCGCTGGCTCGTCTGCACAAGGGCGGCGCGGATTTCACCCGTAGGCGCAAGAATGCCTTGTCGGTCGAGGGTTGGCGGCCTCTCTTCGAGGCCGCGGCGCCGCGCGCCGAGACGGTGCGCCAAGGGCTCGCGCAGCAGATCGAGGAGGCGCTCACGCTGCTCGAACGGCATTGGCCGAGGGATCTGCCGCACGGCAACATCCATGCCGATCTCTTTCCCGATAATGTCTTCTTCATCGGCGATGAGGTATCGGGCCTGATCGACTTTTATTTCGCGTGCACCGATGCGCTCGCTTACGATCTCGCGGTGTGCCTCAACGCCTGGTGTTTCGAGCCCGATGGTTCCTTCAACCTGACCAAGGGCCAGGCACTGCTTTTGGGCTACCGTCGGCTGCGGCCGCTCACGCAGGAGGAGATCGAAGCCTTGCCGCTCCTCGCCCGCGGCGCGGCCTTGCGCTTCCTCCTGACGCGCCTCGTCGATTGGCTGAACGTGCCGCCCGGCGCCTTGGTGAAGCCCAAGGATCCACTCGAATATTTGCGCAAGCTCCGCTTTCACGCGCGCGTGGCGAAGAGCGCCGAATATGGCCTTTCCGCATGAGCCGCGAGGCCGATCCGAAGTCTGAAAAGGTGGTGATCTTCACCGACGGTGGCTGCTCGGGCAATCCGGGCCCCGGGGGCTATGGTGCCATTCTCATCGCGGGCCCCCATCGCAAAGAGATCAAGGGCGGGCAGGCACACACCACCAATAATCGCATGGAGCTGATGGCGGCGATCGTCGCGCTCGAGGCGCTGAAACGGCCTTGCACGGTCGAGTTGCACACCGATTCGCAATATCTTCGCCTCGGCATTACGCAATGGCTCGCGATCTGGAAACGAAATGGCTGGCGCACCGCCGCGAGGCAGCCCGTGAAGAACGACGATCTCTGGAAGCGACTCGACGAAGCAGCCAAACGTCATCGCATCGAGTGGCGCTGGCTCAAAGGCCATGCCGGCCACGACGAGAATGAACGCGCCGACGAGCTCGCTCGAGAAGGGATGCGGGAGGCCAACCCATGAGTCTTGCCGGTGATGATTTTGCCGCCCGGCTCGCGGTCGTGGGGCGCGACGTCGAGGACGCGCTTGCCGCCTGTCTTGATGGCGCAGCGGCGCGGCGCGGCGAGAGCGGCGCGCCCGAGCGGCTCGCCGCCGCGATGCGGCACGCGGTGCTCGGCGGGGGAAAGCGGTTGCGGCCCTTTCTCGTCATCGAGACGGCGAGGCTTCTTGGACACAACGACAAAGGTCCGCTGATCGCCGGCTGCGCGCTCGAATTCCTGCATTGTTATTCGCTCGTGCATGACGATCTGCCCGCGATGGACGACGACGATATGCGTCGCGGCCGCCCGACCGTGCACAAGGCTTTCGACGAGGCGACGGCGATCCTTGCGGGGGATGCGCTGCTGACGCTC
Source organism: Hyphomicrobiales bacterium (assembly GCA_019246665.1). Taxonomy (GTDB): domain Bacteria; phylum Pseudomonadota; class Alphaproteobacteria; order Rhizobiales; family Beijerinckiaceae; genus GAS188. The sequence goes on along the minus strand of JAFAQA010000224.1, from coordinate 1,652 downwards.
GCCTTCGAAGTGATGGCCTCATCCGAGATCGACGCGGAGGCCGCAATCCGCGTCGAGCTCATTACGGCTCTTGGTCGCGCGGCGGGCGCGGTCGGCATGGTGGGCGGCCAAATGCTGGACCTATTGGCGGAGAGCCGTCTCGAACGCGGCGAGCCGCCGCTTGCCGAAACGGAAGTTCGTCGTCTGCAAGCGATGAAGACCGGCGCGCTCCTTGCCTTTGCGGTCGAGGCGGGCGCCATTCTCGGCCGCGCTTCGACGGGCGAGCGCGCATCCTTGCGGGACTTTGGCGAGGCGCTCGGCGCAGCTTTTCAAATCGCCGACGATATCCTCGACATCGAGGGGACGGCCGCTGCCCTCGGAAAGGCGACCGGCAAGGACGCGGCGAGAGGAAAGGCCACGCTCGTCGCGGCGCTCGGCCTCGAGCGTGCGAAGCTCGAGCGCGATGCGCTCGCAAATCGCGCCGTCGCATCCTTGTCGGGCTTCGGCACCGCGGCCGATCTTTTGCGCGCGGCGGCACGCTTCACGATCGAGCGGCGCGCGTGAGGTGCTCGAGCGGCTGACGATGAGCGGCTGGCGATGAGCGGCTGGATCGCGGGGGTCGATGGATGCCAGGCCGGATGGATCGTCGCCCGCCAATCGCTCGATGAAACCCAAGCGATCGGCATCACGATCGTGCCGCGCTTTGAGATCATCCTCGACCGCGCCGATCCACCGCTCTTTGTCGCGGTCGACATGCCGATCGGTCTTCCGGCGCGGATCGGCGCGAATGGCCGCGGGCCGGAGCGGCTCGTGCGGCCGCATCTCGGGGCGCGGCGCTCCTCCGTTTTCGCCATTCCGTCACGCGGCGCGGTCGAGGCGCAAGACTACGCGACCGCTTGCACCCTCGCGGCGGCGACCTCCGAGCCGTCGCGCCGGGTATCGAAGCAAGCCTTCATGCTCTTCGGCAGGATCAGGGAGATCGACCTCTTGCTGCGGGCACCCGTGCCGGACATCGCGCCGGCGTGGCGCGAGCGCGTCGTCGAGGCTCACCCCGAGCTTGCCTTCTGGCGGCTCAACGGGGAGCGTCCGCTTCTTCATCCGAAGAAGATGAAGGGCCGCGCTCATCTCGACGGCTTGCGGGAACGAAGGCTTATCTTGCAAAAGGCGGGGTTGCCCGCGGGCGTCGTCGAAGGGATGCCGCCTCGCGGCGCCGGAACAGACGACCTTCTCGACGCGCTCGCCTTGCTGATCATCGCTCAGCGACTTCTCGACGGTGTCGCCAGGCCGTTTCCCGATCCGCCAGGCCGCGATGAGTTCGGCTTGCCGATTGCCATCTGGGCGTGAGGCGAGAACGCGTCGCGTTTAGATGAGATCAGCAGCGTCAGGTCATCTTTTTGTTTTTCCGCATGATCTTATCGCAAAAGTGGCCCCACTTTGGCGGATCATGCTCTAGCGATTGCGCTCGCGCCGTGGGTAGGCCTCGGCGTGAGCAGGCTCACCCCCGGACAAGGCCGCTTCGCGAAGCGGGCGTTGCGCTGCGATATGGCGCGATGGACGCGGCCTGATCTGCGCGAAGGCCTCGACCACCATCGCCGCCGCGGCGCCGCTCGTCTCCCGCGCCAGGCGCTCGAGCGAAAAGATACGCTCGACCGAGCGTGAGAGATGGAGGCCGC
>JAFAQA010000208.1 GCA_019246665.1 Hyphomicrobiales bacterium | reverse complement strand
TTTTCGCGGCCATCTCGTTCCTGTCCTGGTGGGTGCATGGGAATGAAACGTCGATGCCGACCGCAAACGCCAAGCCGGGCATTGCGGTCGCCACCTTCGCGGGAGGCTGTCTATGGTGCTTGCAGCCCACCTATGACGCGCTTCAAGGGGTGATCAGCACGACACCGGGTTACACGGGCGGCACGAAACCCGACCCGACGGACGAGGAGGTGCTGGACGGCGAAACCGGCCATGCGAATGCTATCGAAGTGGTCTTTGACCCGAGCAAGATCACTTACGAAAAGCTGCTCGACATTTTCTGGCACAATATCGACCCGCTCACCGAGAACGCTCAGTTCTGCGATCACGGCACGCAATATCGCACGGCGATCTTCTACCATGACGAGGCGCAGAAACGGCTGGCCAAAGCCGCGAAAGCGCAACTCGAGGCGGGTGGCGTGCTGACGGGACCGATCGTGACGCAAATCACCAAAGCGGGGACATTTTTTCCGGTCAAGGATTATCGGCGGGAAAGCTTCGACAAGAACTCGGCGCAATATATGTTCTACCGCAATGGCTGTGGTCGCGACGCGCGCCTGCGGCAGATTTGGGGGGCGGCCGCCGCGATCGATTGACAAGAGGAAGCCCTGCATGCGCCTCGCAAGGAAGTGCGAGGACAGGGGCCATCAGGCGAAGCGCGTCTCGCCGAACACCTCTTCGAATGCGACGCGTAATGCCGCATCGAGCTCGGGCATGGTGACCGGCCAGCCGAGATCGGCAAGGCTCGTCACGCCGTGGCCTTTGACGCCGCACGGAACGATTCCGTCATAGTGGGAAAGCCTCGGCTCGACATTGATCGAGATGCCGTGAAAGCTCACCCAGCGCCGCACGCGAATGCCGATTGCCGCGATCTTGTCCTCGATGCCAGCGCCCTTCTCGGGCCGCGACACCCAGACACCGACACGGCCCTCGCGGCGTTCCCCACGAATGTTGAAGGCGAAGAGTGTCTCGATGATCCAGGCTTCAAGCGCATGCACGAAGGCCCGCAGATCAGGCTTCCGGCGCGAGAGGTCGAGCATCACGTAAGCCACCCTTTGCCCTGGGCCGTGATAGGTGAATTGGCCACCACGTCCGGTCTTGAAGACAGGAAAACGGACAGGCGCGATCAGGTCATGCTCGCGCGCCGAGGTGCCGGCCGTGTAGAGCGGGGGATGCTCGACGAGCCAGACACGCTCGGCGGCTTGTCCAGCCGCGATCGCAGCCGCCCTCGCCTCCATTTCAATGACCGCGTCTTCATATGCAGTGAGCCCCTCCGCGATTACCCATTCCACGGATGCGCCATCCCGGGCGGCAAAGGGAGTGCTCGCCGCAGCGCCCGAGCGTCGCGAAGCGGCAGGCGTCTCGTTACCCGACGCACCGCTCTCGCCGAGGCTTGCGACACTGGGGTCCTGCCCGGCCGGCGCAAAACTGCTTGCTCCTGAAGGCGCCCCTCTCCGAGACTCGGATTTCATCGAGGGAACATCGGCCTTTCGCCGCGGGATTTCAATAGATTCCGCAAGGTGCGCTTTGCCCTCGTCGATGCCGATGCTATAGCGCCCCTTTCGATCCCCCGAGAGTTTCGCCCCTAGCGAGCATCTCTGTCGAAAGGGGCTGAACTTCCAAGGGATTGAAAGCGCGGATCATTCCCGTTTCGCCCGAAACGACGTGTCCGAGGCGATCGAGCGTCGCTCGGCCGATCGGCACGGCGCTCTCCTAATCAGGTCGTCAAGAGGTTTGCCAGATGAACAAGATCAAGGTCGCCACCCCGGTCGTCGAGCTCGACGGGGACGAGATGACGCGGATCATCTGGCATTACATCCGCGAAAAGCTGATCCACCCCTATCTCGATATCCCGCTCGAATATTACGACCTCTCGATTCAGAACCGCGACGCGACCAATGATCAGGTCACCATTGACGCGGCGAATGCCATCAAGCGTCACGGAGCGGGCGTGAAATGCGCCACCATCACGCCCGACGAGGCGCGGGTGAAGGAATTCAACCTCAAGGAAATGTGGAAGTCGCCGAACGGCACCATCCGCAACATTCTCGGTGGCGTCATTTTTCGCGAGCCGATCATCTGCAAGAACGTGCCCCGCCTCGTTCCGGGTTGGACGAAGCCGATCGTGGTCGGCCGTCACGCGTATGGCGACCAATATCGTGCGACCGATATCAAGGTGCCCGGAAAGGGACGCCTCACTTTGAAATTCGAGGGTGATGATGGCACCGTCATCGAGCGCGAGGTCTTCAA
>JAFAQA010000177.1 GCA_019246665.1 Hyphomicrobiales bacterium | reverse complement strand
TGAACATCGGCGTTCTCCGGGTTTTCGGGAGGCCTGGAACGCGTTGCCTTTAGATGAGATCGGTGGCGTCAGGTTATCTTTTTGTTTTTCCGCATGATCTTGTCGCAAAACTAGAACGCGTTGCGTTTAGATGAGATCAGTAGCGTCAGGTTATCATCTTGTTTTTCCGCATGATCTTATCGCAAAAGTGGGGCCACTTTTGCGGATCATGCTCTGGGGCCACTTTTGCCGATCATGCTGTAGCGCCGCGCGACGCAACGAAGGGAGCGAGCGAATGCGAAACCACATCGAAGAGGTTCTCGCGCAGCTGCGCGACGCCATTGCCAAGAAGTCGATGCGTGAGCGGGACCGCGGCATCGTCATGGAGCTGGACGGCCAGAAGGGGGCCCACGATCACATCGTCAGAGCAGCGGCGCTCGAGGCCGTGGCCGATGCAATTCAAGACGTTCTCGACGGCGACTTCGAGAAGACGTACGTGGAGGGATAGCGCACCTTGTAGGTCATCCTCTGCCCGAGCTTGGTGCTGTTCCCTCAACTCTGCTCGCCGGTACGGAAGTCGGCTGTCGCGCTCGCGTCTTATTGCGAGGGCAGCCCGCGGCGCTTCCATTCCTCCGGGGTCAGCGCCTTACCGATATCGAAGGCGAAGCTCACGACTTTCGTTGCGTCCGTGTCGACCTCGCAACGATAGCCCAGATTGTACCACTCCCAATTCGAACGAAAGGCCGTGCTCAAGCTTTGGACGACCGTGCCTTCCTTCAGCCGGTCGAAAGGCACGATCTCCGGAAAATAAGAAGGTGAGGCATGGAGCAGCTGCTCTTTCAGCTCCGTGGCACAGAGCCGCGCCACCCGCACATCGCGCGGGGCAGGTCCCATCGCGATTGTTGCTACCGGTTTCCCGTTTGCTCGTTGCGAGAACAAAACCTTCGCCTGCCGAAGCTTCGAGGCTTGTTGCGCGTCGGCTGCGTCATCCGCCGCGGACGCCGGCGTTTCCTGTTTCCTGGGCTGTGGCGCTTCGCCCGATGGCGTGAGCGTGGTCACGGAAGGTGCCTGCGCAAGGTCAGGCTTGTCGAGGTCGCGCAGCGCCATCGACGCTCCGGAAGGTTCCTCCGCGCTATTGCCCTCCGGCGACAGCTTGGGGCCGGCATCCTTCTCACCGAATTGGATGACGGGCTGAAGGACTGGGATAGGCTCGCTCTTGCCGTTCCTTGGCGGTTCAGGCGGCGGCACGAGCTCGACCGATATCTCTTCCTCGTCCCGCGGCTGCGGGAGCGATTCGGGCAGGCCAAAAACCAGAAGCGCGGCGACGAAGAGATGCAGTGTGAGGGAGACGGGAAAGGCCAGCCTCCGCATCCAGCGATCATCTCGGGCTTCATCCCTCATCTTGATCGGCATGGGATGCGACATGTCGGCACCGGGCAGCGCGTCAACGGCGCAAGTCGCGCGGGCCGCTGACATAGGCGTTGCCCCGCTCATAGAATCGAAGCACCCGATCGGTTTCCTTCGTCAATCCGATGCGAACACTGCGCGAGAGACGCATCGCGCGCGGCTCATCACCCACGCCCAGCCAGAGAGGTCCCGCCGCACATAGATCAATGCCGTCGCAGCGTTGATCGATCGCCATCGCCTTCGCAAGCCTTCCCGGTCCTTTGGCCAGCTCCGTCATCCGTGTCGTCCCACGACGGCGCTGCATGACGGACATTCCCTCCAGCGGCTCCAAAGCCCGCAACAGCACCCCGGCTCCGATGCCCGGCCGCTCGGCCGCAACGTTGCACATATAGGACGAACCATAGATGAGATAGACGTAGGCGTGCCCTTTTTTGAGGAAGAGAGAATGGTTGGCAGCGGTCATGCCGATGAATGCGCGGCCCGCGGCATCACCCACCGGATACGCCTCGGTCTCGACGATCCGACCACTGGTTCTTTCGCGACGGTTTTCGCGAACGAGCACCTTGCCGATCAGGAAACGCGCGAGCTCGATCGTGTCCTCCGGCAGCTCCGAACGACGCAGTCGGCGAATACGGCCAACCAGGGTCGAGGCGAGGTCGCGACCTTGATCGGCCGTGAAGCGCTTTCGCTGAATGGGCAAGCCCCGTACTCTCGCTGTCTAGCTCCGATTATCCTATCTGCCGCCCTGTGTGGGACAAATGTTGACCGCTCGCGCGCATCTGAGCGTATGTGCTCACCGCGGCGACAGGTGGCCCGGAAGGTCGAGATCATGAGATTGAGGCCAGAGATCGAGGTCATGAGAGCAAGATGGAGATCGCAATGGGAGATCGGGAGATACGCGATGCGCTCGAGCGGCACTGGGCTGCATCGGACGCGAATGATTTTGC
>JAFAQA010000106.1 GCA_019246665.1 Hyphomicrobiales bacterium | reverse complement strand
TTTGCTCGCGTTGCTCGTCGCCAATACGCTCGGCAAGGGCGGTTTTAACGCCATGCTGGCGATTGCGGTCGCCTTCGCGCCCGGCATGGCGCGGGTGACGCGATCGGTTGCACTCACTGTCCGCCGGCAGGATTATGTCAGCGCAGCCATCGCTCGTGGCGAAGGGGCTGCCTGGATCGTGCTGCGCGAAATGCTGCCGAACGTGGTCGCGCCCGTCGTCGTCGAGACCACCATTCGCGTCGCTTTCGCGGTGATGCTGTTTGCGACACTGAGCTTCCTTGGACTTGGCGCGCAGCCGCCCGCGTCGGAATGGGGGCTGATGGTGGCTCAGGCCCGAGCCTTCATCCACCAGGCCCCCTGGATGATCGTGGCGCCGGGGGCGGCGATCGCGCTCACCGCGATCGGCTTCAACCTTTTGGGAGACGGTCTCCGCGACGCGCTCAACCCGAGGGACGAGAGATGAGCGCGCTCCTCGATATCCGGGGCTACACGCTGGACTACACCACGCGCGCCGGCGTGCTGCGCGTGCTCGACAACGTCACGCTCGCCATTCATGCCGGCGAGGTGCTGGGGCTGGTCGGCGAATCAGGCTCAGGCAAATCGACCCTTGCCTACGCGATCATGCGCGACCTTCCCGCCAATGCGCGCGAGCGCGACGGCTCGATCGCCTTCTCGGGCGAGGAGCTGACACGGCTTGATGCGCGCAGGGCCCAAACTCTGCGCGGAGCGCGCATCGCCATGGTGTTCCAGGACCCATCGGCCGCGCTCAATCCAACGCTGACGCTCGGCACCGAAATTGCCGAGACACTGATCCGTCACCGTCGCATGACGCGCGAGGCCGCGTGGCGCGAAGGCGAGGCGCTGCTGCGCCGCGTCGATATCGCCCATCCAGAAGCCATGATGAATCGCTATCCGCATGAGGCCTCGGGCGGGGAGAAGCAGCGCGTGGCGATCGCCGTCGCATTCGCGTGCCAGCCCGACCTCATCATCTTCGACGAGCCGACTACCGCGCTCGATGTCATCACTGGCGCGCGCATCCTCGACCTGTTCGGGCGTCTACGTGCCGAGACCGGGGTGGCGGCGCTCTTCATCTCGCATGACCTCGCGCTCGTTTCGCGCATTGGTGACCGTGTGGCGGTGATCGAGCGCGGCCGCGTCGTGGAGACCGAGCCCGCTGGGACCGTGTTCGCCGCACCCAAGCAGCCCTATACACGCGCCCTCGTCGCGGCCGTGCCGCGTCCGAACCGGCGCCTTGTCGCCGACGCGCCGCGCCAGGCCAAGCTCGTGCAATTGGCCGATATCAGCGTGCGCTATGGCAGGCCGCGCCTTTTCAGCCGGCGCGAGACCCTTGGCGCGAGCGAGGTGAACCTCGATATCCACGAGAAAGAGATACTCGGCATCGTGGGGGAATCGGGCTCGGGCAAATCGACGCTTGGTCGCGCCATAACAGGCCTTGCTCCATTCGAGGGCGAGATCCGCATGCGCGGCCGGCGCATCACTGCGGCGAGCGAGATGGACAGCGACTATCGTCGCGCCGTGCAGATCGTCTTTCAGCACCCCGATGCCTCGCTCAATCCACGCCAGCGCGTCGCCGATATCCTGTCCCGACCGCTCGCGCTCTTCGGCGGTGCGAAGACCGAGATCCCGCGCCTTCTCGACGAGGTCCGTCTGCCGGCTGCCTTTGCGAGACGCTATCCTCACCAGCTTTCCGGCGGTGAGAAGCAGCGTGTCGCAATCGCCCGCGCTTTTGCAGCCAAGCCCGCGCTCGTCGTGTGCGATGAGGTGACGGCTTCGCTCGACGTCTCGGTTCAGGCACAGGTCATCGAGCTTCTGCTCGCACTGCGCGCCGAACACGGGACCGCCTATGCCTTCATCACCCACGACCTGAACCTGGTGCGCCAAATCGCCCATCGTATCGCGGTGATGCGTCGGGGCCGGTTGGTCGATCTGCGCGACGCGACTACCATCGCGGCCACGGACGCACATCCCTACACTCGCGAATTGATCGCGGCCTGCCCCGTTCCCGTCGGAGAGGAGACAAGCCAATGAATGCGACGAAGCGCTGGACACGTGACGAGCTCCTGGCCCGCGTCGATGAAAGGGCATGCCTCGACTTTGTCTCCACCATGGCCCGGCACAAGAGCTACAGCGAGACAGAGGGCGAGCGGAGGCTGGCCGAATTCATGGCGCAGGAGATGCGCAAGCTCGGCCTTGAGGCCGACCTGACCCCTGTCGAAGGCGAGCGCGTCAACGCCATCGGCCGGTGGCGAGGGCAGGGGGGCGGCAAGAGCCTCCTGTTCAACGGTCATGTCGATACGAACCCGGTGTCGGAGGGCTGGACCGTCGACCCTTGGGGCGGCAAGGTCGATGACAAGTTCATTTACGGCATCGGCGTCTCGAATATGAAGGCGGGCGATGCCGCCTATTTCTGCGCCTTGCGCACGCTGATCGAGGCCGGAGTCAAGCTCAAGGGTGACGTGATCCTCACCTTCGTGGTTGGCGAATTGCAGGGCGGGGTTGGCACGCTCGCCTTCATCCGGCAGGGCTTGCGCGCCGATTATTTCGTGAATTCCGAGCCGACAGATCTCGCCGCGCTCACCATGCACGCAGCCGCTTTCACCTTCGTGATCGAGCTTTACGGGGTCACTCGTCACATGTCGAAACGCGAGGAGGGGGTAGATGCGATCATGGCGGCTTGCGATCTCATCCCACGGCTTTCCGCGATGAAGTTCTCAGGCGCGGCGACGCCCGAGCATGAAGGCATCAATCGCGTGCATGTCGGCGTGGTGCATGGCGCGCTTGGCAAGGAACTGCACGAATGGCGTCCGCCACAGGTTTCGGATTATGTGCGCATCAAGGGGTCTGGCCGCTACGCGCCGGGCCAGACCGAGGAATGCGCTTTCAACGATTTTCGCGTCGTGCTCGACGATCTGCAGAAACGCTTTCGCGGCCTCAGGGCCGTGATCACGCCCGAGCACAAGCTTGGCCGGCCTGCCATGCCATCCTTCGAGGTTTCGCGCGATAGCCGGATCGTCAAGGCGATCAACGCCGCCTATCGTAAAGTGCGCGGCCACGATCAGCCGATGGGCGCGGTCACTCCGCCTGGCTTTTACGGCACGGACGCCGCGCATCTCTATCGGGAAGCCGGTATGGAGGGCATCGTTTGCGGCCCGGGTGGCCGCTACAACACCATGCCTGACGAGCGTGTCGACATCGTCGATTATCTCGACATGGTGCGCATCTATCTGCTGACCATCCTGGATATTTGCGAGGTCGCCTGAGGTCCGCCGAGAGCGTCACCGAAGCGGAGCTTGCCGACGCTGCCTAGGCTTTTTGCTTCGCGACCGGGAGCCCCAAGGAGCGGGCGCTCAGGATCATAGTCGAGCACTGTCTCGCAATTGACGCCGATGCTCGAACTCGTGGTTCATCTAGAGCATGATCCGCAAAAGGGCCCCACTTTTGCGATAAGATCATGCGAAAAAACAAAAAGATAAGCTGCAAAAAGATAAGCTGACGGTAGGCTAGGCGTCAGCCAAGGCTTGCTCGACGGCGTTCGGATCTTTATCGATTACAATAAGAAGCGTTCGGGCTGGGCCTTCTGGGTCGCGACGATGCTGCTCCCAATCGCGCAACGTTCCTATGGGAATACGAAAGCGAGCTGCAAATTCGGACTGCGATAAGCCGAGGCGCTTGCGGATCGCCTACACATCCATGTCGAACCTGCGGACACGATAGGTCGAGGGATCGGCCTCGCCGCGCGCAATCGTCCGCGCCTGTTTGGCCGCCTTGATGAGACGCTTCCCAAGATCAGTCATTTCGTCCTCCTCGCAACTGCTTCACCTTCGCCTGCGCGCCGAGGCGATAGTCGGCCTCGAGCTCCGCGAGCTCGCCCTTCAATGCATTCCGCTCCGCCTGCGAGATGTCGGCTCGCTGCCCCTTGTTAACGAGGGCGAGCATGAACACCGGCACATCACCTGCCGCATAGTAGGTGATCACCCGATAGCCGCCGCGCCTACCTTTCCGAGGAGCAGCGAACCGACGCTTGCGAGCGCCGCCTGTGCCGGGGATGATGTCGCCAGCAAGCGGAGCTTGCGCGATTTTTTCTACGAACCCAAACGGCCTGGCTTGCTTTTGATGTCCTGCAGAGCGCGGCGCATCCCGACGTTGCGCGCACCTCCCATTTGGGACAGCAGGGAGGCCGTGGTCTCCTCCTCGATTGCGGCATCAAAATCGAGGTCGAGCGCCCGATAGAGTGCATTCCTTACGAGCGAAGTCTCAAACGGGAAATTGTCGGAGAGCTTGTCAGCGAGCGCTTGCACTGCCCCGGGGAGCTGGTCCAGAGGGACGACGCGATTGACCAAGCCGATGCGGAACGCCTCCTCGGCGTTGATCAGCTCGGTCGTGTAGAGCAGTTCAAGGGCGCGCCCGAGGCCGACGATGCGAGCGATGTTGTAGAGGCCGCCCATCGTCACCGTCGCGCCGACGCGCAGCTCGGTGAAGCCGAATTTCGTTCCACTTGCGGCGATGCGGATGTCGGCCAGCATGGCTAGCTCGCACCCGCCACCAACGGCGTAGCCGTGAATTTGCCCGATCACCGGTTTACGCATGTGCCTAAATCGCAAAGCAATCGCCTGCATCGGGTCGATACGCTGGGAGCGGTACTCCATGTGCTCTTGTACGCGCGGGGTCTCCTTGAGATCGGCGCCGGAACAAAACGCGCGCCCGGCACCGCACACCACAATGACTCGGGCTTCGTCATCCTCATGCGCCTGCCGGCAGGCGTCGAGAAGATCGTGGATCCAAGCATCGTTGATCGCGTTCAGTGATTTCGGACGATTGAGCGTAATGAGCCCAACCCGGCCGTCGCGATGATATAAGACTGCTTTTTCCATAGCTGCTGTGTCCTTCATCGGCTTCGGCGAATGACGAGAGCGTCCAAGGCAAGGGCGCGACTGTCATTGACTAGGAGCGGATTGATGTCGACCTCCACGACAGTTTCCCTCTCGGCCAGCGCGTAACGGCCGAGCGCGAGGGCCGCCGCGATAACGGCAGGCCGGTGCGCCGGCTTGCGGCCACGGACGCCGACGAATAGCCGCTCGAGAGCCGTTCGCGCGATCAGCCGCTCCACATCGGCCGCGATGAGAGGGAGCGGGCAGACCGCAATGTCGTCTTGGGTCTCGACAAAAATGCCGCCGGGGCCGATCAGCAGTGCGGGGCCGAAGACGAGATCGTTCTTCACGCCCAAGAACACCTCTACCCCGCCAGTCACCATCTCCTGCACGAGATAGCCTTCGATATCTCCACCACCCAAGTTTTCGCGCAAACGTTCCCGCATGCTTGCAAAGGCACATTGCAAAGCGGGTTCGTCAGCGATTCCGAGGATAACGCCGCCCGCATCGGATTTGTGCGGCAGTGCGGTCGATTGCGCTTTCAGAGCAACCGGATAGCCGATCGAGGCGGCCGCCGCGCTGGCCTCGGCAAGCGTCTGACAAAGAAGCTCTCGCGGGGCATCGATGCCGTACGGAAGCAGGAGCTGCCGGGAGGCGTGTTCGCTCAAGACTTCGTTCACGCCCGTAGAGGGACACAAAGATGGCAGGCGCTCTGGGAGCGGAAGCCTCACGCGAGCCGCCGCAAAACGTATCCCACCTGCGAGCGCGCGAGCGGCACGTTCCAAGTCGACGGACCAAGGCAAGGAGGAGGTCTCGGCAAGCGAGAGGCCCTGCTCTGTGTAGGAGCCGCCGCCAAAAACGATCAGAACAGGTTTCTCGGAGGCAGCTCTCACCCGCTCTACTGCGCGGACACAGCGCTCGATGTGCGGCAAGCCCGGAACGATTGCGAGTAATTTGTCGAACGTAGCGTCGGCCCCGAAGCAATCGAGCGCAACACCGGCAAGCTCCGCCTCATCCTCGTAAGAATAGCCGGCCACATCGAGCGGATTCTGCGGTGTAACGAAGGGCGGCAGGACAGCGCGAAGCTTCGTTGCGGTGCGCGTCGGCAGCGCAGGGATGTCGAGCCCCTCCCGTTCCAGGATATCGGCGGCGAGGCTTGTCGAGCCGCCAGATCCGATGCACAGGACGCCGATACGGCTCCCATGAGCGAAGGCGCCGGGAAGTCTGGCGCCGAGCATCGCGGTCTCGACCATGTCCTCGATCGAGGACACCTGCACGATTCCGTAGCGCTCGAATACCGCGGCTTCTACGGCGCGGTCGCTGGCGAGACTGCCGGTATGGGACAGGATGGCACGCCGGCTTGAGAGCGTTCGGCCTGTCTTCAGGATGGCGACCGGTATGCCAGCAGCGAGCGCATCGGCGGCCGCGTCGAGGAAGGAGGCGGGGTCGCGTAGCCCTTCCATATAGACGAGGACCACGCGGGTCCGGCCGTCGGCCACGAGATACCGGAGGTACTCGCCAGCGGTAATATCGGCCTCGTTACCGGAGGAAACGAGGTAACTGATGCCGAGGCCACGTCGTCGCAGCGAATCGGTGATGATGGTCGCGAATGAGCCGCTCTGGGAAATGACCCCAACGTTGCCACTTGGGACCTCTCGCTCGAAAACATTGCTGAAGCAGGCTACGACGCCGTCGAGCACATTGGCCGTGCCGATGCAATTCGGGCCGCAGAGACGCACCCCGCCGGCACGGGCCGTTTCAACAAGGGAGGTTTCGCGAACGGCCCCCTCGGGGCCGGTCTCGCGGAATCCGGAACTCGCCACGATGGCGGCACCGATCCCCTTGCGGCCGCATTCCGCGATCACGTCGGCTATCCGATCGGCGGACACCGCTATGAATGCAAGGTCGATCTCTCCCGCCGGGAGCTCGCGCGTGTCCTTGCAGCAGGGCACTCCCAGCACGTCGCGGTATTTCGGATTGACGGCGAAGATCGGCCCCGGAAAGCCTCGCTGTCGGAGCAATGTCATTGCGCGGCCGGCATATTTCATCGGGTCAGGCGAGACTCCAACGAATGCCACGGCGCGCGGATTGAACAAAGCCCGCAGGTCGTCAGCCATCAAATTCTCCGCAGCCGGAGGCGGGGATTTAGCGCGCTGGCAGCGCTATAGAACTGCGATCGGGTTGCCTGGCGAGCCGGTCGCGCCGACGATCGGCAAGGGCGCGAACACATAAGCGAATACCCAAGCCTCGCGCTCGACCAAGCCTTCGAAAGTCATGCCCTCATGCAGATGGATGCCATGCTCCATGATAAGATGCTGATGGCAGGGATGGAACACTTCCGGATCGACCGGAGGTACGACCTCGACCGCAAAGTTATCGGCCCCCACGACGCAGACTTCGAGGCTCGAAAACCAGCGTGCGCAATCAAGCCCGATTCCAGGTGCGCCATCGTAGAAGGTCTTTGTCTCCGTGTACCAGCGTGTTCCATGGCCGGTGCGTACGAAGACAGCGTCGCCCGGCGCGATCGTGGCTTCGGCGACTTTCTGGCGCTTGAGGCAGGCCTTCAGATCTGCGAGCTGGATTTCCTCTCCAACGTCGAGCACGCGGCCCTTGAGGCCTTGCACATCAAAGAGAACACCTCGAGTGAAAAAAGGCGGCGCATTCTCCATTCCGAGCTTCTTGAGACCGTAGGGTGACCACATGTCTGACAAGCGGTTACCGTTATAAAAGAGCATATTCGTCTTATCGCCGCGCAGCCCGCACATGCATCCCAAGTGGCCAAGTGCGTCCATTTGCGTACCGATCTGGCCGATTTCCGTCGCGATGAATTCGTCATTCCAGATCGTCCTGCTCTTCGCGCCATAAGGGCCGCCGGTCGGCCCTCCGGGCATGCGCAATGCATAGGCGCGGCCCGGCGCGAGCGGCATGCGGGAATCGTAGGGCATGCCCAGGCTGACGATTTCCCCCGTCTTGATGAGGCTGGCGGCGTCGAGCACTTTCTGCGCAGTCAAAAGGTTGCCGTTGCCGCGCTGGTCCTCGGGTCCCCAGCGCGACTTGAACCATTCGTCACTCAGCACCGGGCTGGCTCCCCTAGAGGTGTCGGCCTTTTTGCTCATTGAAGATCTCCGAGGCTTCATTCGGTCACCGGCGCACCACTGCTCGCGCTGGCGGTGGCAGCGGCCTGGTCGGCTTCAGTGCCGCGGCGCTGTCGCCGCCGAGCTGCCTGCACCGCGAGCCCGACGGCAAGAATGAGCATCGAGCCGTTGAACAACGGCTCAACGAAGAACGGCGCGCCGAGCTGGTTCAGGCCAGCCACGGTCACTGCAAGCACCGCGACTGCCAAAATCGTGCCCCAGACATTTACCCGCCCCGGCCGGATCGAGGTCGCTCCGAGCAGCGCAGCCGTGAAGGCCGGCAGGAGATATTCTTGACCGACGGAGCTTTGGCCGACCTGCAATTGCGATTGCAGCACGATGCCCGCAAAGGCGGCGAGCGTTCCGGCGGCGATAAAGGCGAGAGTGACGTACTTCTTTGCCGAGATGCCGTTGAGCTCGGCGGCTCGCGGACTTGCGCCCAGGACATAGAGATAGCGTCCCAGTGGCAGGTATTCGAACACGATCCACAAGAGCAAGCTCACGACAAGCGCGTAAAGAGAGGGCGCTGGGATGATCCAGAGATTGCCGGATATTGCAAGGAATGGATCGGGCAGGGAAGCAAGCACCTGCTGCCCGCCCGTATACCAGGCATTGAGGCCGTAGAGCACAGTTCCGGTGCCAAGCGTCGCGATGAAGGAATCGATCTTCACTCGCGTGATCAGGGTGCCATTCACGAGCCCGACCAATGCGCCCATCAGGAGCACCGCAAAGACGGCGGCCCACCATGGCCAGCCTTGCCCTTGCAGCCCGATCGCCAGCACCTGCGAGATGCCGATATTGAATCCGGCCGAGAGATCAAACTGGTTGGCGACCATCGGTATGAAGACCGACAAGGCTGCCAGCGCCTGCACCGATTTGTTGCTGAGGATCGAGCGGATATTGAAATAGGTGAGGAAGGTATCGGGCTTGAGCAGCGAGAAAACAATTATCAGAAGCACGAGAAGCACGAGCAATCCCCAGACCGAAAGCGCGCGCGTCACCACACCGCCAAGCGTCAGGGGTGCGGTATCGCGGCTCATGGCGAGGCTCCGGGCTGGGTAGAGGCCATCCCGCCCGAGGCACTCGCCGTCAGCGCCGCGACCGTCAATTGGTGATGCTGGATCTCGGCCGCCACGCGACCACGGCTGAACACCAGGGCCCGATGGCAAATGCGCTCGACCTCCTCGAAATCGGAGGAAATCAGCAGCACCGCCATTCCTTTTTCGAGCGAGAGCTTGAGCAGATGGTAGATCTCGGCTTTCGATCCGATGTCCACGCCAATCGTCGGTTCCTCCAAAATCAAGAGATCGACATTGGCCTCCATCCAGCGGGCCACCACCACCTTCTGCTGATTGCCTCCAGAGAGCGTAGCGACAGGCTGCTCAGGGCCTTCAGCCTTGATGGAGAAGCGCTTGATTGCCGCTTCGGTGCGACCGAGCTCCGCGGCGCGGGGCATGAATTCGAGCACCTTCTTGCCGCTTGCCGTTGGATTCATGTAGATGTTTTCTCGCAGCGCCAGATTGACCGCGATCCCTTCCTCGGCACGACGGCTCGACACGAATCCGATCCGCAAGCGCATGGCCCCTGCAGCATCTCCAGGATGAATTGGTTCTCCATTCAACAGCAACGCCCCCGTAGAAAGCGCGACCTCACCAAATATCGCACGCCCGATTGTATGATGGCCCGCACCGCGCAAGCCCACGAGACCGAGCGTCTCTCCGGCAGCGACATGAAAGGTCACGGGACCAACGCCCTGCGCAACGGCGTCTCGCACGGCGAGCACGACCCGGTCGGAGGCGGGTGCGGGCCTGACGAAAGCATCGCTCATTGATCGGCCGACGATCATGCGGACGAGATCGCTGGGTGTAGTATTCGCGGCCGCGACTGTCGCGACGTTGCGTCCGTCACGAAGCACCGTCACGCGATCGGCGATGCGAAAGATCTCGTCGAGGCGGTGGGTCACGTAGATGATGCCAATTCCGCTTTCTCGCAGGCGGCGCAGCGTTCGCAGCAGCCGCTCGACATCGGCCTCGGGCAGCGCCGCTGTCGGTTCGTCGAGGACCAGGATATCGGATTTGATCGCTAGCGCGCGGCCGATGGCGACTAGCGAGCGCTCGGCAGCCGGCAACGATGAGATGCGCGCATCCGGGTTAAGGTCGCTGCCCATGATTGTCAGGGCCTCGGCCGCGGCAGCGCGAACCCGCCGCCAGGAAACGAGGCCGAACCGCGAGCGCGGGTAGCCTGTCTGGATGGCAACATTCTCCGCGATGGTCATCCAGTCCACGAGGCCGAGATCCTGGTGGATGAAGGCGATGGGCAAGGTATCTGTTCCAGGTTGAACGTCGCGGCCGGCGAATGCCATGTCGCCGCTATCGGCCGAGTAGACGCCCGCGAGGATCTTGATCAGCGTCGACTTGCCCGCGCCGTTCTGACCGAGAAGCGCGTGCACTTCGCCGCGGCGCACATCGAAATCGACGCGATCGAGGGCAAGCGTTGCGGTGAAATGCTTGGTCAAGCCGCGCATGACGAGAAGTGGCGCCGTCGCTCCTCCTGCGTCATCGGGACGTGGATCGCTTAGGGTCATCAAAGAATCCCAGCCGACGCGCTTTTGAGCGTTAACGTTCCATTAGAGCCCGGTGAGGTTGCTCCCTTGAGCACGTAGTGGATCGGTTCCAACGGATGGTCCCGATCCGATGTATCCACGATGTTATGGTTTTGTGGTGAGGCCTTTCCTGAACGGGAACCATTTGTCGGGGCCGGACCACCAGCTTCGAAGTGCCCCGGCCGGATCAACCCGCCGAGCCGCAACTAATGCACACCCCAGATCTCGAGATAGTGCTTCTTATAATCGTTGCTGGGGATGAACGTATTCTGGTCTCCTCCTTCGGAGTGGATGTTTTCCTTTGTTACGAGGAAGGGGGGCTGCACGAAGCCGCTCGGCGGCTCGTTGTGAAACGCGCGGTTGAGCTCGTCGATGGTCTGCCAGGCCTGCAGCTCAATGGGCTCCGACACGGTGACCAGTTGATACTGACCGCCCTTTCGGATGCGGTCATAGGCCGAGCGGTTGCCGTCAGCCGCAATCAGCTTCACCGCTGCGGGGTCGACGCCGCCGGAGCGTAAGACCGGAACCGCGAAATCCCAATCGTTGTCGCCGACCGAAGTGGCATACAGCGGCAGGCCAAAA
>JAFAQA010000172.1 GCA_019246665.1 Hyphomicrobiales bacterium | reverse complement strand
TCACAGACCTCGTCGGAGCCAAACCTTTGGGGTTAACGGTTGCGTGGATCAACCGGCGTGGCCTACACCTCAATCCCGATGTGCCTCCGCCTGATCATATTCTTCCTGACATCGCCTCCCTCCCGCGTATCCTGACGTGACGCCGATACTGCAGCGCGGAGCATTCCACGCTATTCTCAAGCGCCTCTCGGATTGAGCTTGATGGCCAGGATTGAATCACAAAAGGGATCGTGGCACCGCACTCTAACCCCGCCGTCACAGTTAGACTTTCTTCATTATCCGCTTTAGAGAACAATAGCGAACTCCTGAACAGGAGCGAGCCGCTTTGCTGAATTCGAATGTGTCAATCATCGTCACACATAGAGCATGACCGCAAAAGTGGCCCCACCTTTGCGATAAGGTCCTGCGCAAAATCAAAAAGATAATTTGACGCTACTAACCTCTTCCTAACGCAACACGGTCTAAGGATCCATCAAAAAAATTAGCGTTCAGCCTCCCATGAGCGTACTGCACCGCGCATAGACCTCAAGCTCACGAAGATGACAACCCGAGCTGTTTCCCTGTCGGAAATCCTCGCGGCCGCTGACCGTTGTCGAAAGGCCGGCCGCTTGGCGCAAGCGGACGAGCTTTGTCTCAAGATTCTCGGGGCTCGCCCCGAACATCCCACTGCCCTTCACCTACGAGCCCTCATCGCGCACGACGCGGGGGATTACAAGAAGGCAATCGATCTTGTGCGCCGAGCGATCGCGGCTCGTCCGGGAGATCCACTTTTCTTTTACAGCCTCGCTGAATTTTGTCGGCGCGCGGGCGGACTTGATGACGCCCTCGAAGCCAACCGGCAGGCGCTCGCACTTCAACCGACATCCCCGAGAGCCTTTACATCGGCCGGCAGCACCTACGCCGCCCGTGGCCAATTCGAAGAGGCGATTTCGTACCTGCGTCGTGCCATCGAGATCGCGCCGAACTATGTCTTGGCCCACTTCAATCTCGGCTACGTGTTTCATGTTCTGGGCGATTTTGCCAAAGCACTCGCATCGAAGGATGAGGCGGTTCGGCTTGACCCAAATTTCCCGGATGCCTGGAGCAGTCGCGGCATCACGTTTCATGAGATGGGCCAGTTTGACCAGGCGGAGGCCGATTGGAAACGCGCGCTTGCCTTGAACCCTCATCACGCGGATGCCCACACGAATTTGGCTTTGAGCGAGCTTCGGCGCGGCAGATTTCTTGAAGGGTTTACGCGATATGAGTGGCGCTGGCAGTCGAAGGATGCCGCAAAGCGCCCTGATCTTCGAAATCCCTGGAAGGGCGATGATCCAGCCGGCAGGCGCCTTCTCATTCACGCCGAACAAGGATTCGGCGATACGCTCCAATTCTGCCGCTACTTGCCTCTATTGCGCGATCGTGGCGCGAGGCTCTCGCTTCTCATCCCACGCTCCCTGAGTTCACTCATCGCGCACAGCATGCCTTGGCTCGAGCTCTCGAATGGCACTCGGCCGGCATCCGATATCCAAGCGACCCTTCTGAGCCTTCCCTATCTGATGAAGACGAGTGTCCACACGATCCCGGGGGCAGTCCCTTATATTCAAGCACCGCCCCAGGCGATTTCCCGGTTGCAAATGGTGATCAGGCAAGGAGCCGAGCTCAAAGTTGGGCTCGTCTGGGCTGGCAGCCCCAAGCATTCACTCGACAAGGACCGCTCCCTCCCCTTTGCGGCGCTCGCTCCTATCTTCGCGATCAGTAGCGTTCGGTTTTTCAGCTTGCAAATCGGCCCCCCGCTACCCGAACCTTCGTCCGCCATCGTCGAGCTTGCGCCCGAGCTCACCGACTTCGCGCAGACCGCAGGCGCCATTGCCAACCTCGACCTTGTCATTTCCGTCGATACCGCCGTGGCACACCTCGCCGGCGCCATGGGAAAGCCCGTCTGGATCATGCTCCCCTTCGTTTCTGACTGGCGCTGGCTCCTCGATCGCGAGGATAGCCCCTGGTATCCGACAGCGCGCTTGTTCCGACAAAGGGCCCGCGGCAATTGGGGACCGGTGATCAGCGAAGTCGCAGATGCGTTGGCGAGCCTCGCAGAAGCCACCAGCCATCGCGACCTCGATCCTGCGCGGCAACCCTGAGCGTCGTAAATCGGAAACCGCCTCGCAATCCTCGAGCCCGTAGTTTGTGCGGCTTAAATTCAGCTGGAGGGCGGTCTTGCAAAGCGCGCTCGAAGATGTCCGTAGTAGGCTTCGATCCCAACCGAAGCGAGGCAATAAACCCATGGCTTCGACGTCCAGTTTCGCACCGACCGATTCCTCGGTGACCCCGCGCTATTCCGAAATCGCAACCTTCATGCGCGCCGCCAAGGTCGAGATTGCGGCTCCGCTGCAGATCGCGCTCGTCGGAGTGCCGCTGGATCTCGGCGCAACCTATCGCTCAGGAGCGCGGCACGGTCCCGCCGGCGTGAGGGAGGCATCGCGCCTCATCCGACAGGTCAACCCTACGACCAAAGTCAATCCTTATCGCGTCTGCAATGTCGGCGATGTGGGAGACGCACCCACACATCCGCTGAGTGTCGAGCGCAGCGTAGATCTCATTCAGGCATTTTACGAGCGCATCGCCAGCATAGGCGCAACGCCGATCTCCGTCGGCGGCGATCATACGGTGCCGCTTCCTATTCTGCGAGCCATCGCAAAGGACCGCCCTGTTGGTCTTGTGCAGATCGATTCCCACTCGGATACCTTCGACGAGTTCATGGGCACCAAATGCAATCACGCGACCTTTGTGAGAAGGGCCATCGAAGAGGAGCTGCTCGATCCCAAGCGGGTCATTCAAATCGGACTGCGCGGGACGCGCTACGGCGATGACGATGTTGATTTTGCGACCAAGGTCGGCATCCGCATGATCACCATGGACGAGTACGAGACGCTCGGCCGCAATGCGGTTTGCGACGAAATCCGCCGCATCACAGGTGGCGGTGCCACCTACGTCACGATCGACATCGACGGCCTCGATCCGAAGGAAGCGCCTGGCACCGGCGTTCCGGAACCAGGCGGCGTATCGATGCGAGATGTGCAAGTGATGCTGCGTACGGTCTCCGGGCTGAAGATCATTGGCGGGGATATCTGCGAGGTCGTACCGTCACTCGACCCTACAGGAATTACTTGCATCAACGCGGCCAATCTGATGTTCGAGCTGGCATGCCTCGCGGCTGTCGCGCGGACCCGAGACGGACGCACGGCGGAGGGCAGCTAGCGTCGAGGGCGTCTCAAGCTTAAATCAACTCACGAGAACCGCCGCTATTGTGATCGAGGCATGTCTTCAGGCGGATGGAAACGATCAGGGCCAGGATTTTCGCCGCTGGCGACCATTGCGAGCCTGCCGAGGTAATGTTCCCAGCCTTTGCTGTGGCCGGCACGCTGCGCGGCATTGGGAAGGCCACTATGGGCCATGCGCAGCAAGGTGCCTCCCTCGCGGTCGAGCAGATCGATCTCAACGAGGCTCGAGCCCGGCGGCACCTCCTCGTCCCCATCCCAGCCGAAACTGTAGGCGAGCCGATGAACAGGCACGACCTCGCGAAACGCACCGCGTGCCACGCGCCCCCATTCGCTGACGCCTTTGACGAGATAAACTCCGTCAGGATGCGCCTCGGTCGTCGCCTCCGCGCCCATCCACCTGATAATCTTTTCAGGATCGGTGAGGAAGGCGAAGACAGTGGCAGGAGGAGCGGCGATTTGAATTTCGCGCCGGACCACGATCGGTTCATTCATCTTGGTCTCCTCGTTGTGGCCGAGTAAATGATCGGCACTCAAGTACAATTCGAATCCCGTTTTCTAAATGTTCGCTGCATAAAGCTAGGACGCTTTGAAGCGCGACATCGTTGGAATAGCAGATGACGATTGATCCCCGTCAAGCCCATGATCCATACATTGGGCTCTCATCGACCATTTCTTGGCTGATCGATGCCGCCGGCGAAGCGCCGAGCGCCGAACAGTTCTTGGCGAAGCTCGGCAAATGCCTGGTGGCCGACGGCGTGCCGCTCACCGGGGGCGCCTTGACGATGGCGGTTCCGCACCCGCTCATCGCCAAGCGCACCTGGCTGTGGCGTGCCGAGAGCGGTGAGGTAATCGAGGCCTTGGGATTTGTCACGGGCGGACTTCCCGGCGCCGAACTCTCCAATCAAGATCAGGCCGGCGATGCCGGGAAGCGCTGGCTAACGAGCATCGCAGCCGGGGACGTACGTGAAGATCGGGTCGGTCAGGGCCCGGACGGAGCTTCGTTCAGCTGGGTCGGTCCGCGTCCCTTCAGGCCCGATGAGGCCAGTCAGTTGCGTCAAGCCGCGCGATTCGCCTCAGCGCCGCTCGCCGCCCTCACGGCACGCGCCACGCTCACAGCGGCTCTCGAAGCGTATTTAGGCCGGCGTAGCGCGGCGCGGGTGTTGGCGGGTCCTTTGCGCAGAAACCTCGGTGAGACTATTAAGGCGGCGCTGCTCTTTGCCGATCTGCGCGGCTTTACCGCGCTGTCAGAGAGCAATTCCCCTTCGGCGGTTATCTCCGCGCTCGACGCGTGGTTCGATCGCATCGCCGGATCTGTCCATGCATTCGGCGGCGAGGTGCTCAAATTCATCGGTGATGGCGTGCTGGCCATTTTTCCGGTCGCCGGCGGCCCGCCTCGCGCTGCTTGCGACGCTGCGCTGCGCGCCGTCTCTGCCGCGCGCAGCGGAATGGCGCATCTGAATGAAGCGCGGCGGCGACAGGGCCAAGCTTCGCTGCCCTTCGGTGTTGCGCTTCATGTCGGCGAAATCCTATGGGGGAACATCGGAGCGGCCGATCGGCTCGATTTCACCGCGATCGGCCCCGCCGTCAATCTGGTTAGCCGGTTGGAAGGATTGTGCCGGCCGCTCGACAAGGTCGTCCTCGTCTCCGGCGCCTTCGCCGCGGAGAGCGGAACGCCACTAGTCCCGCTCGGAAATCACGCGCTACGTGGTATCGCCTCACCTTGTGCGGTTTACACGGTGCCCGAGGATTGAGCCGATCCAGGATGACGGTGCGATCGAACCAGTTGCGGTCGCCTTCGCATGGTGCGGATTAGCGCATTTCGAAGTTCGATGAGCGTGACTCGACGCTATTAGCCCGAGGAGCTAGATGCTCCCACACCTATGCAGAACGTCTTGACCATCGAGTCGGATGCCGTTGCGCCATCCCCAATCCGCCTGAAGCAAGGAGAAGCACCATGAAATCCATGACGCAAGCCGCAATTGCCCTCGCCTGTGTGACTCTTGGATCGTCAGCCGCCGGCGCGGACACGTTGCTGACCCATCGAATTCCAGTGGCGCTCGCCGTCGAGGCGGCGACCGAAACGATCGCCGAATGTGGAAAGCAAGGCTATCATGAAACGGCCGTCGTGCTCGATGCTGATGGCGCGATCATCGTTTCCATGCGTGGCGACGGCGCCGGCATCCACTCGCTCGATAGTGCGCACGACAAGGCATATACCAGCGTCTCCTTCAAGAACGACACCCTCGCGCTGGCGGAGAGGGCGAAGGGCGAGGACTCGATTGCACCGCTTTCCAAGCTTCCGCATGTGATGTTCTTCGGCGGCGGGATCGTCATCAAGCTCGGGGACGAAACCATCGGGTCAATTGGTGCAGCGGGCGCGCCGGGCGCAAAGCTCGACGACAATTGCGCGCGGGCGGGCCTCGCAAAAATCCGGGATCGCCTGAAATAGGCAAGGCGGGAAGCAAGCGAGACTTTGCATCGTCAGTCACCCTCTCAACGGAGAGGCGCAACAACCTCACCATTGAGCGGAGCCCTCCGAGCATTGTGTGCCCGAACCGAATTTCACGCGTCCTGATCGGCGGGACCGGATCGCTATTGCCATTGAAACTTTGGAAAGTTCAGATCATATCAATGTATCAGTGACTCGCATTTCGTCTTCGCGGCCTAATGATCGATGCGCGTTTCGTAACTACCATCGCCGCCATGGGAACCACCGTTCCGAGTCGTCCAGCCTTTCTCGTGTGTCGTTTGACCGAGATGCGCGCGCCGCTTCGCCCCACCCGGCAAGCACCCTGCAAGATGCGGTCCGAGGCCCGCGGCGCGACAAGAAGCTCGAGGAGACAGATATGGTCCGCGGGCATCAGCCTGGTCAAGCGGTCTTCCGTTCGATCTTGCCCGAAGAGATCGATTGGCAACCGTTCCCGGCGTTTCCGCCCGCGGTTCGCCTTGCTGTCCTGGTCGGCCACCCCTCCGAACCTGGCCCATACCTCATCCGCGTCAAGGCGCCCGGCGGCACAAAGCTGATGCCGCACAAGCATCCAGAGGATCGGATCTACACGGTGATGTCGGGGGTATTTTATATCGGACTTGGCGAGAAGTTTGATGGTGACAAAGTGAAGGCTTATCCGCCCGGCAGTGTCATCGTCCTACCCGGCAATACCTGGCACTTCCACTTTGCGAAATCCGGCGAATACGTCACGCAAGTAACCGCGATTGGGCCGCTTGGCCTCGAATATCTCGATGCTGCCGATGATCCACGGCAGGCAACCCCGACGCAACAGCAACAGTCCCGATATGAATCGGTACATGACAAAGTCCGCACGAGGTGATCATATCGCGGCGTGAGTGAAATCAAATTGTTGAATAAGTTCTAAAGTAATATCCTCACGATAACCGGATCACTGTCGTTCTTCCAGCTTGGAGTTGAGGATGACAAAAAACTCAGGGACGAGTCCCGGTTCCTCGAACCCGTCGAGGCAGCCCAAGATTGATGCGAGCGCGTCCAGCGCGCGCCGATCGTCCACCCGGGCGACGATGCCGGACGCGGCTTCGGTGAGCCTGATCGTGAACGGCACGCATCATGCGCTCGCGCTTGACCCGCGCACGACGCTCCTCGACCTTCTGCGCGAGCATCTCGATCTTACTGGAACGAAAAAAGGTTGCGACCAGGGCCAATGCGGCGCCTGCACCGTGCTGGTCGACGGAAGACGCATCAACTCGTGTCTCACATTTGCTGTCATGTACGACGGTGCGCAGATTACCACGATCGAGGGCCTCGCGAAGGACGGCGCTCTGCATCCGCTGCAACAGGCTTTCATAGATCACGATGCCTTCCAGTGCGGTTATTGCACGCCGGGGCAGATTTGTTCGGCCGTGGGACTGATCGCCGAAGGCAGGGCAAAAACGGCAGACGACATTCGCGAGTTGATGAGCGGCAATCTCTGCCGCTGCGGGGCCTACACCAACATCGTGGCGGCAATCCAGCAAGCGATGGGCCGACCATGATCGGCTTTCAATATGCGCGCGCCGGCAACGTTGCGGACGCGGTGCGCCTGATCGCCGGCGACCCGATCGCGAAATTCGTCGCCGGTGGCACGAATCTCATCGATTTGATGAAGATGGATGTCGAGCGCCCGACAACGGTGATCGATATCAATCGCTTGCCGCTCAAGGAGGTCGAAGACATCGCCGGCGGCGGCCTGCGCGTCGGCGCCTTGGTGCGCAACACCGACCTTGCCTATCATCCGTTCGTCGAGCAGCGTTACCCGGTTCTTGCCAGCGCGGTCATGGCTGGCGCCTCGCAGCAGTTGCGCAACATGGCATCGACCGGCGGCAATCTCCTTCAACGCACGCGCTGCCATTACTTTTACGATACGGCAACGCCCTGCAACAAACGAGCGCCGGGCAGCGGCTGCTCGGCCATCGGCGGCCATAATCGGATGCACGCGATCCTTGGCGCGAGCGAGGCCTGCATCGCAGTCCACCCATCCGACATGTGCGTGGCGCTGGCGATGCTGGAAGCGAAGGTGCATGTTACCGGCGCCTCCGGCGAGCGCGTCATTCCGTTTGCGGAATTTCATCGGTTGCCGGGAGACAAGCCACAGCGCGACACAAATCTTGCCGTTGGCGAGCTCATCACCGCGGTCGAGCTGCCGCCGCGAGGATTCGCGAAGAACTACACCTATTTGAAGGTGCGCGACCGCCTCTCCTATGCATTTGCGCTTGTGTCCGTCGCGGTTGGCCTCGAGCTCGACGGCGACACCATCCGGGAGGGACGCTTCGCACTGGGCGGCGTCGCTCACAAGCCTTGGCGCGATCCGCAGGCGGAAGCAGCGCTGCGAGGACAGCC
>JAFAQA010000448.1 GCA_019246665.1 Hyphomicrobiales bacterium | reverse complement strand
GAAACTTCTCCGGGCGAATTCATCCCGGACATCATTGTCTGTTAACCTTAACGAGCATTTAATTCGGCGTATTCGAGAGACTATTTCCTTAAGAAAATAGAAGAATACTCTTCACGCGAATCGACGCCGATTCACGAATAGAGAATGCCGGATGACCTCGACCCATCGATTTTTGTGATCAGCGTCGGCTTTACAGCACGAGTGGAGCCGCGGCCGCTCCAAATACGCCTGGCGCTTCGATCACGGATATCATCGCGGGCTTTTCCCGGCTCGTCGCGCGTTCGACGACCCGTGGCGGCTGGAGCATGATCCGGAAGAGTGGCCCCACTTTGCGATAAGATCATGCGGAAAAAACAAAAAGATAACCTGACGCTACTGATCTCATCTGCACGCAACGCCTTCTAAGCTACGGCTGAAGACCTAAAGCATGTATGGTGCGGCAAGGGCCGAAACGCAATTCTCTTAATGCTTTGGAAGGGCCGGCGCTTGGGGCAGGTCAGGAACCTCATCAGCTGGCGCGGCGAACGCGGCCGACCCGACCTCCCCGAACACCCAGCGCAAGCCCAGTCGGATTTCGTTCGAGGCGAGGTTTCTGATCTTGATCCCGAGTGAGCCCTGGCCGCAGCCGCAAGTGATCGCGCCCGATTGGAGATTTCCGAGATCGAGATGGCGGTAGCCGAGATCGAGCTTGAGATTGGACGAGATGTTGTAGGAAAACCCGGCCATGACGGCCCAGGCGAGATTGGTCCTCGTCCTTCCCGCAAGGGAACTGAAGGCGAGGGGCATCGATGCACCATTCGGCACATTATTCACGTTGAACGCTGTCCCCGTGGAGGTGACGCCGGTGCTTGAAATGCCACCAAGATCATGTCGCGCAAGGCCAATCCCCGCGCCGAGGTAAGGTGTGAAACCGTACCAGGTTCCGAGATCCGCATAGGCATTCGCCATCACCATGGTGGTTTGCAGTGAACCGCGAAATTCACTGTTGGCAAGGAAAGCGGAGGGAGCCAAGGGGTTGAACAGCCTCTCCTGGAAGGCGCCGCGGATTCCGGCAGAACCCCGATATTCCGCGGTCACGTCGGCGCGAATCCAAGAATGGAGTTCATAGCCGAACCCCGCGTCAGCGAAGCCAGAATCGCGGATTGATTTCGAGGCGAAACCCGCCGAGAGGAGCTGATCGCCCGGCGTCAGCCCGCTCAGGGTTTGCGTCCACCGGCTTGTGGAATAGGAGGCGGCGCCGACGTCGGCACGGATATACCAATTGCCGAGGGATTCCTCAGGAGGGAGCGCCGGCGCCTCGGGCAAGGGCGGAAGCTCCGCTGCGTGGACCGCGGCGCTCCCGAAGGTGAGAAGGCCCGCCGCCGTCAGATGCTTCACCCAACCCATACCGACACGGCCCTTCCGCCTTGCGAGGGGCCGCGCGTTCGTCCCCTGCGAGCTGACGCAGGCGACGATCTCAATGAATATTTAAGGAGCGATTAACCCTAAGCGTTAACCTGAATGGAGGGTTAACAATCGCCACACGTTTGCCGCCGTGTGACCGTCAGCGCGCAGCGACAAGCATGTTGCCTTTTCGTCCAAAGCAATGCGCGCAGCCCTCGGCCCAGCCCCCGCTCGACCCAATATCACGCTGCTTGTGTGAGCGCCTCGACGATGTCGTTCACAACGCGCTCGACGAGGTCGCGGTCATCCCCCTCGCCCATCACGCGGATCACGGGCTCAGTGCCGGAAGGACGAATGACAAGACGCCCCTGATCGCCGAGGCGGCCTCGGCCGCTCTCGATCGCCGTCACGACATTCTGCGCCGAGAGCGGCTCGCCCACCTTGTAGCGCACATTCTTCAGGATTTGCGGCAGAGGCTCGAAGCAATGGCAAACTTCGCTCACCGGCCGCTCGGTGCGCTTCACCACGGCGAGAAGTTGCAACGCCGCCACGAGCCCGTCGCCGGTCGTCGTGTAATCCGACATGATGATGTGGCCGGATTGCTCGCCGCCGAGATTATAGCCGTGCTGGCGCATATGCTCGAGCACGTAGCGATCTCCCACTGCGGTGCGCGCCAGCAACAGGCCAATCCCGTTGAGATATCGCTCGAGGCCGAGATTGGACATCACAGTCGCCACGATCCCCGGCTGCGACAAAAGCTTGTCGTCACGCCAGCGCGTCGCCACCACACCCATGAGCTGGTCGCCGTCGACGAGATGGCCGCGCTCATCGACGATCAGCACCCGGTCGGCGTCTCCGTCGAGCGCGATGCCGACATCGGCGCGCACCTCCTTGACCTTGGCGATCAGGGCCTGCGGCTCCGTCGAGCCGCATTCCTTGTTGATATTGAAGCCATCCGGATCGACCCCGATGGAAATGACCTCGGCGCCGAGCTCCCAAAGTGCTTCCGGCGCGACCTTGTAGGCCGCACCATGGGCGCAATCGACGACGACGCGCATGCCGTCGAGGCTCAGGCCGCGCGGCAAGGTGCGCTTGGCAAATTCGATATAGCGCGCGTGCACGCTCTCGATCCGCTTGGCGCGACCGAGATCGCGCGAGCCCGAAACGCGCGCAGAAAGATCCCGATCGAGGAGCGCGCCGATCTCCGTCTCGATCTCGTCGGACAGCTTGTAGCCGTCCGGTCCGAAGAGCTTGATGCCGTTGTCCTCGAACCCGTTATGGGAGGCCGAGATCATGACGCCGAGATCGCAGCGCATCGAGCGCGTCAGCATGGCAACGGCCGGCGTCGGCATCGGGCCGAGCAGCAGCACGTCGAGCCCAACCGAGGTGAAGCCGGCCACCATGGCGTTCTCGATCATGTAGCCGGAAAGTCGCGTGTCCTTGCCGATGACGACGCGATGCCTGTATTCGCCGCGCTGGAAGACGAGGCCCGCCGCCTGACCTACTCTCAGCGCGAGCTCCGGTGTGATGATCGCGTTCGCCTTGCCGCGAATACCATCCGTGCCGAAATATTTACGCCCCATCATACTCGCCTTGATTAAATCCGCTCCGCGCAAGAATTACGCCCGTAAGTTTGCGGATTGCTTACGATTATAAGCGAAGAACCCGCCAAAATCATTCACTTTTCGCGACGGCAGATTACGGCACCTGATGCAAGCGAATAGGCGCTCCTTTCTGAAGGCATCAAACCGGCGCGGCCAAAAAGGCCATGCGGGCCTGGTTATGGCCAAGGTTGGGATGATGCCTTCGCGCTGAAAATCCAGCCTCCGAGAGGAGTGCAAGGACCTCGGGCTCGTCGTAGCTCGCAAAGCCCAGCTCGGCGCGGAGCTTGCGGTAGTCGGAGAACGCGGTTCGGGCAAGCCCGCCGAGCGCCGCGATGAGAAAGCCGCCGCGCCAGCCGAAGCGCAAGAGCGCCGCCGCGTCGGTCATCGGCGATCCGCGGCGGGCGGGCACGTCGGCCAGGAGGAGCCGGCCTTGCGGCTTGAGCAGATGGCGCCAAAGCCGCAACATGGCGGCGAGTTCCGGCCGCGCCAAATATTGCACCAGCGAATTCGCGACGACGAGATCGACCGAAGCTTCGGAAATGTCGGCGACCTCGACCGGATTGATGACGACGATGTTCTCGACATTCCCGAAGCGGGCCTCGAGCTTCGTCCGCACGCTCGCGGCGGCATCGCAAAGATAGAGCCGCTCGCAACCTGCCGCGATGTCGTCAGCTGACAACGCTTCGCCGCAGCCCTGATCGAGCACGACGGGTCGGAAGCTCATGGCAGCCCCTTCGGCTCCGGGTGTGACGGCCCGTGCTGCGCTCATCTGCAGTTCGTCGATCACGCGCAAGATGTCGCGTGCGATCAGCCGATAATGCAAAAGCTTATGGCGCTCATTGACGTAGATGGGCGTCTCGTCTTCCCAGAATTCGCGCCAGCTCTTCGATGATGTCATCGCAGCGCTTGCCCACTCGCCGAAGGCGGTCCAACCCGGGCGGTCGCGCGCGCGAATGCGGCTCTGGCGATGGTCAGCGCCATAAGCGCCGGACGGCGCCCTCTTTCCCTTGAACCGGATCCGTTTTCGGCAAAGGAACCCCGGCGATGCGAGATAGCGCCGCGTCATGCACGGCTGCGCTCGTCGCGTAGGGCTTGATCAGGTCGCGGTCGCGCCCTTCCGGATAAGCGCCTACGACCAGGAAATCCCTGCTCGATGCCAAGCGCTTGTGCCCGGTGCCCGCCGGCAGCACGATTACATCACCGGCTGTGACCTTGAAATCGCGACCCTTGCGCCCGCCAAGCCGCAAGGTCGCGTGTCCGACCGCGATGCCCAGCACCTCATGTGAGGTCGAGTGGTAGTGGTGGAAGGTGAAAATGTTCCAGCGCCAGCTCCCCTTCCAATTGTTCTCGGCGAATTTCCGTTCGAAGGCACGCGCCGGATCCTCCTCGTCGGGCTCGACGGCACCGCGATGGATGATCACCGGCAGGCGGCTGTTCGGGACGCGCCCGTCATCCTCGAAGCACGCCGTCTCGAGCCGGTCCTTGCTCTTGCCGGTCATCGATCGCCTCACGCCGCGCGCTTCTTCTGTCGCTCCGCTTCCATCAAGGCAACGAAGCGGTCGAAGAGGTAATGGCTGTCGCGTGGCCCCGGCGATGCCTCTGGATGGTGCTGAACCGAGAAAGCAGGCCGGTCGGTGAGCATCAACCCGCAATTCGAGCCGTCGAAAAGCGAGACATGCGTCGGCACGGCATTGTCCGGCAGCGATGCGGCATCAACGGCGAAACCGTGATTCATCGAGACGATCTCGACCTTTCCGGTCGCCATCTCCTTCACCGGATGATTGGCGCCGTGGTGGCCTTGGTTCATCTTCGCGGTCTTTCCGCCAATGGCGAGCGCCATGATCTGATGACCGAGGCAGATGCCGAAGGTCGGGACGCGCTCGTCAATGAGCCGCTTGATCACCGGCACCGCGTATTCGCCGGTCGCGGCGGGATCGCCGGGGCCATTCGCGAGGAAAACCCCGTCCGGTCGAAGCGCGAGGAGCTCATCCGCTTTCATGCTCGGCGGCACGACGGTGATCTTGCAGCCGCGCGCCGCGAGGAGGCGCAAGATGTTGCGCTTCACGCCGTAATCGATGGCGAGCACGTGGAAACGAGGTTCGCCTTGGCGGCCATGTCCTTCCGGCCAAGACCATTCCGTCTCTTCCCAGCCCTGGCGTTGATAGGAGGCGACCAGCGGAACGAGGTCGAGGCCGGTCATCGACGGCAAGGCCTTGGCCTTCGCCACCAGCGTTGCGACACCGAACACACCGTCCGGGTGATGCGCGATAACCGCATTCGTCATCCCCTTCTCGCGGATAAGCGCCGTGAGCGCTCGCGTATCGATGCCGCTGATGCCCACGATGCCGCGCGTCACGAGCCATTCGTGGAAGCCGCGATGCGCTCGCCAATTCGACGGCTCGGTGATCGCCTGGGCGAGAACGACGCCGCGCACGCCGGAGGAGGAAGCCATGTTGACCGTCTCGATGTCCTCATCATTCACCCCGACATTGCCGATATGTGGAAAAGTGAAGGTGACGATCTGTCCCGCATAGGATGGGTCGGTCAGAATCTCTTCGTAACCTGTCATGGCCGTGTTGAAGCACACTTCACCAGAGGCCTCGCCCGTCCCTCCGACGCCAAAGCCCTCGATCACTGTTCCATCCGCAAGGACCAGCATCGCCGTCGGGCGCGCCTCGGCCCAAGGCGCTTGCGTGGGCGAGGTCGGGCGGGCTTGCGCCGCGGAGGGATAAGTTGCGGTAGAACCGGGCATGACCTTCTTTCAGGATGCGAGCCTTGGGGCTGTGGTTAAGCTCGGCGGCGTTTTGCGTCAAATCACGTCCAGCGCACATTCCTCTTCCTTGCACCCCTTGACGCTCGCGGGCGAGCCTTCCTATCTCGCACCCTCCTGCGACCTCGATTTCACCATCGCGGTCCCGTGATGCCGGCGGGCTAAGCCACAACCGGAAACGTTTCCATCAGGAGGCCATGATGTCGCTGAGAGACAGATTCACCGCCATGATGAAGGAGGCGATGAAGGCGGGGGACAAGCCGCGCCTATCCGCCGTCCGGCTCATCAACGCGGCGGTCAAGGATCGCGATATCGAGGCTCGCGGCGCCGGGAGGAAAGAGGCAACCGAGGAAGAGATCGTGACGTTGCTGCAGAAAATGATCAAGCAGCGTCAGGAATCCGCGGCGCTTTACGAGAAAGGCGCACGCCCCGAATTGGCCGCGCAAGAGCGGGCTGAGATCGCCGTGATCTCGTCCTTCCTTCCGCAACAGCTCGGCGAAAGCGAGGTCGCCGAGGTCATCGAGGAAGCGATCGCGGCGACGGGCGCTACGAGCATCAAGGATATGGGCAAGGTGATGGCGTGGATGCGGGAACGTCATGCCGGCAAAATCGACTTTTCCAAAGCCGGGCCGGTCTTGAAATCGGCGTTGAGCGCATAGTCGCGCGTGAAAGGGAGGTGAGGGGTCCACTCTCAGCTTGGTAGGCGTCTCACATGGTTTATGCGTCATGCGCGCACTCGCTGCGCGTATCCACGCCTTGCTTGTGACGCTTACCGGCGGGAACGCGATAGAGGCGCGGCCTTGAACCTCACAGAAGAGCGAGCTGCACAGGCTCCGTCTCGCGTCCCGGCACTCTGAACAGGTCGGTTCTCACACGCGTCCTCTCGCGGTTGAAGCCGAGCTTTCGCGCCGCGATCTCGAAGCGGCGGCCGATCGTCCAGGCATAAGGGCCTTCGCCCGTTTGCCGTACGCCAAAACGTGCATCGTAATCCTTGCCATCGCGCGTGCTTTTCACGAGCGACATCACGCGGTCGAGCTTGCCGGGGTGATGCTCGAGGAGCCACTCGCGCACGAGATGACGCAGTTCGAGCGGCAGGCGCAACAGCACATAGCCTGCATCTTGCGCCCCCGCCTCGCGTGCCGCGGCAAGCACTTTTTCGATCTCGCCGTCGTTCAGCGAAGGAATGACGGGTGCGACCAGGACGCTCACTGGAATCCCCGCGCTCGCGAGCGTCTTGATCGTGGCAAGGCGACGCGAAGGCGTGGCGGCGCGCGGCTCCATCTCGCGCGCCAATGCCGCATCGAGCGTGGTGACCGAGAGCGCCACTTTGGCGAGGCCCTTCTCGGCCATCGGTGCCAGGATATCGATGTCGCGCGCCACGAGCGCTGATTTGGTCACGATGCCGACCGGATGATTGAAGCGCGACATCACCTCAAGCACACCGCGCATGATGCGGTACTTGCGCTCGATCGGCTGATAGGGGTCTGTGTTCGTGCCGATCGCGATGACGCGCGGGCTATAGGAAGGATGCGAGAGCTCCTTCTCCAAAAGCTCGGCCGCATTCGGCTTGGCGAAGAGCTTCGTCTCGAAATCGAGCCCCGGCGAAAGCCCCATATAAGCGTGCGTCGGGCGCGCGAAACAATAAACGCAGCCATGCTCGCAACCCCGATAGGGGTTGATCGAGCGGTCGAAGGAAAGATCGGGAGAATCGTTGCGGCTGATGATGCTGCGGGCCCGCTCTATCGTCACTTCGGTGCGGAAGCTCTCCTTCGGATCGATTTCGTCGTCGTTTTCTATGCGCCAGCCGTCATCGAAGCTCTCGCGAGACAAAGGCTCGTAACGTCCGGAGCGGTTGGTGAGCGTGCCCCTTCCCCGCCGCCTT
This sequence comes from Hyphomicrobiales bacterium, assembly GCA_019246665.1. Taxonomy (GTDB): domain Bacteria; phylum Pseudomonadota; class Alphaproteobacteria; order Rhizobiales; family Beijerinckiaceae; genus GAS188. The sequence continues at coordinate 1,287 of JAFAQA010000448.1, read as the reverse complement.
TCGCTTTCGACGAAATCCTGCCCGAGCGCCGCCCGCGGCGCTTCGCTTTCAAGTCCGCGCGTGATTTGCAACCGATCTAGCGGATGCAGGGCCCTTCTTGCCGCCACAGCCATGATGCTCTCCTGTTCCCCGAAAGATGGAACATAAAGAGAACATATGGCGTGTGGAAGAAGAAATCAAGCTTTGAAGGCTAAAGTTCGCTAAGCGGACCGCACTGAGCGGTCCTTGAGGCTCACAGATCAGCCGGGGACCCGTACGGTGGCGCGTAACCCGCCGAGGGGGCTTTCCGACAAGGTGATGTCTCCCCCATGGGCACGGGCAATATCGCGCGCGATGGTGAGGCCAAGCCCCGTTCCGCCACTCACATCGAGGGTGCGCGCCTTGTCGAGCCGAAGGAACGGCTTGAACACGTCCTCCCGGCGATCGGGCGGGATGCCCGGCCCATCATCATCGAACGTGATGGTGAGCACTCTCGCATCATGGATGGCGTCGATCTCGATGCGCTCGGCGTAACGCACCGCATTAAGGACAAGGTTGGTGAGGCAGCGCTTGAAGGAACGCGGCCGGACCACCGCCACGGGATCTCCGGTGATCGAGAAGGCGGTTTTGTGGCCCAAACGCTCGGCATCCGCCTTTAGGGCATCGAGGAGCGCGCGCACGTCGATCGCCTCCGGCTGCTCGCCGGCGTCGCCGCGCGCGAAGGCGAGATAGCCCTCCAGCATGCGGCTCATCTCGTTCACATCGCCGCGCATCTCCTCGATCTCCGGCGCCTCCTCGAGCAGTTCGAGCGACAGCCGAAACCGGGTCAATACCGTGCGCAAGTCATGACTGACGCCGGCGAGCATCGTGGTGCGCTGATCGATCATTCGCTCGAGACGACGCTTCATCTCGATGAAGGCGTGGCCCGCCTTGCGCACCTCACGCGCGCCGCGTGGCCGGAACTCGATGTCGCGGCCCTTGCCGAAGCTTTCGGCCGCATCCGCGAGCCGCAGGATCGGCCTGATCTGATTGCGCAGGAACAAAACCGCGATGGTGAGAAGGAAGAGCGAGCTTCCTGCCATCCAGGCGAGGAAGATGCCGCTGTTCGATGCATAAGCCTGGCTGCGATGCGCGACGACCCGCAAAGTCGCGTCATCGAGTTGTACCCGGATCTCGATCAGATTCGAGCGTCCGATCGTGTCGACCCAATAAGGGCGTCGAATGTGGCGCCTGATCTCCTTGGCCAGCGCCTCGTCGAAGAACTGGAAGAACGGCTTGGGCGCCGGGGGAGGCAGCGGGGTCGGCGGC
>JAFAQA010000230.1 GCA_019246665.1 Hyphomicrobiales bacterium | reverse complement strand
CGTGCCATGGTTCGTTCCTCAGCTCTTCTTCTTGCGGGTGTGGCGGCTCGCCAGGATCATGCCGTCGGTGCGCTTGTTCATGCGCGTCTTCTTCCCCTTCGTCGGTTGGCCCCATGGCGAAACCGGATGGCGACCGCCCGAAGTGCGGCCTTCACCGCCGCCATGAGGGTGATCGATCGGGTTCATCGAGACGCCGCGATTATGTGGCTTGCGGCCAAGCCAGCGCGAACGGCCGGCCTTGCCGAGATTGGTGTTCATGTTGTCCGGATTCGAGACCGCGCCGATCGAAGCGAAGCAGCCGCCATGGATCAGGCGCTGCTCGCCCGAGGAGAGGCGCAAAATGACATAACCCTGATCGCGCCCGACGATCTGTGCATAGGAGCCGGCCGAGCGGGCGATGGCTCCGCCCTTGCCGATCTTCATCTCCACATTGTGCACGATGGTGCCAACCGGGATCGCCTGCAGCGGCATGGCATTGCCAGGCTTGATGTCGGCTTGGTCGGCCGCGACGACCTTGTCGCCTTTGGCGAGCCGCTGCGGCGCGATGATGTAGGATTTCGCGCCATCCGCGAAAGAGAGGAGAGCAATGAACGCCGTGCGGTTCGGATCATATTCGATACGCTCGACCGTCGCCGTTTGCCCGAGCCGCTCGCGCCGCCTGAAGTCGACGATGCGGTAACGCTGCTTGTGCCCGCCTCCACGAAAACGGACGGTGACCCGCCCATGATTGTTGCGTCCGCCGGATGAAGATTTGCCTTCGGTGAGCGTCTTCTCGGGCTTGCCTTTGTAGAGGCTCGCGCGATCGACGATCACGAGCTCGCGAAGGCTCGGCGTCACCGGTTTGAAATGTTTCAGCGCCATGGTTCTGTTTCCTTCGCGCTCAGAGACCGGTGGTCACGTCGATCGACTGGCCGGCCGCGAGCGTGACGATGGCTTTCTTCACGTCGGATTGGAGGCCGCTGCGGCCGCGGAAATGCTTCACCTTGCCCTTGTGGACGAGGGTGTTCACCTTCTCGACCTTGACGTTGAACAGCTTCTCGACGGCCGCCTTGATGACGGGCTTCGTCGCGTCGCCGCGCACGTGAAAGACCACCTTGCCGTGGTCGGATGCCGTCGTCGCCTTCTCGGTGACCACGGGAGCGACGATCACGTCGTAATGTCGCGGATCATTGCTCATTTGAAGCGCTCCTCGATGGCCTGCAGCGCGGCTTGCGTCAAGACGAGCTTCTCGCGCCGCAAGATGTCGTAGACGTTGAGGCCTTGCACGGGGAGCACGTCGATATTCGGGATGGCGCGAGCGGCGAGCTTGAAATTCGCCTCGATCTCGGCGCCGTCGATGATCAGCGCGCTCGCAAGACCGAGCTTGCCGAATTGCTCCTTCAGCGCCTTCGTCTTCGGCCCCTCGATGCTCGCCTTGTCGATCACCAGGATGGCGCCATCCTTCGCCTTGGCCGAGAGCGCGTGCTTGAGCGCCAGCACTCTGACCTTTTTCGGCAGCCCATGCTCATGGCTACGCGGCAAGGGACCGAAAGCGCGACCGCCGCCGCGGAACTGGGCAACGCGCGCCGAGCCGTGGCGGGCATTGCCCGTGCCCTTCTGCTTGTAAAGCTTCTTCGTGGTGCGCGCGATCTCGGCACGGTTTTTCACCGCATGAGTTCCGGCGCGTCGCTTGGCGAGCTGCCAGCGCACATAGCGCTGCAAAATGTCGGCGCGGGGATCGAGGCCGAAAATCTCATCAGCGAGAGCGACCTCGCCTGCTTGCTTTCCCTGGAGAGTGGTCATCGAGATCTGCATCACGCACCCTCCCCTTCGGTCGCCGGAGCGGCTCCCGCCTCAGCGGCTTGCCCAACGGCCGATTTCATTTCGCGAAACGCGCCAGGGCGCGGCGCGTCCTTCGGGAGGCTGCGCTTCACCGCGTCGCGAACGCGAATCCAGCCCCCTTTGACTCCTGGAACGGCCCCCTCGACCAGGATCAACCCTTTCTCGACATCGGTGCGCACCACGCGCAGATTTTGCGTGGTGACGCGATCGACGCCGAGATGGCCGGCCATCTTCTTGTTCTTGAATGTCTTGCCGGGATCCTGCCGGCCACCCGTCGAGCCGAGCGAGCGGTGCGAGATCGACACGCCGTGAGAGGCGCGAAGCCCGCCGAAATTCCAGCGCTTCATGCCACCGGCAAAACCCTTGCCTGTCGTGGTTCCCGTCACGTCGACGAACTGGCCGGGGACGAAGTGGTCGGCCGTGATCTCGGCGCCAACAGGAATGAGCGCATCGGGCGCCACGCGAAACTCGGCGACCTTGCGCTTCGGCTCGACCTTGGCCAGCGCGAAGTGCCCGCGCTCGGCGCGCGAGATGTTCTTCACCTTCACCTTGCCGATGCCGAGCTGGACGGCCGTATAGCCATTCTTCTCGAGGGTGCGATGCGCGACGACTTGGCAATTGTCGACCCTGAGCACGGTCACCGGAACGTGCTCACCCGCGTCGGTGAAGACGCGGGTCATGCCGACCTTCTGCGCGATGATGCCTGACCTCATGACCTATTCCTCATCGGCTCGCGTCTTCGCAAGAAGTCGCGGCTGCCGTCGTGTACCTCAGAGCTTGATCTCGACGTCGACACCCGCCGCGAGGTCGAGGCGCATCAGCGCATCGACCGTTTGCGGCGTCGGATCGACGATGTCGAGCACGCGTTTATGGGTGCGGATCTCGAATTGCTCGCGCGATTTCTTGTCGATGTGAGGCGAGCGATTGACGGTGAAGCGCTCGAGCTTGGTCGGCAGCGGAATCGGGCCGCGGACCTGAGCGCCCGTGCGCTTTGCCGTCGACACGATCTCGCGGGTCGACGCATCGAGAATCCGATGGTCGAACGCCTTGAGGCGTATGCGAATGTTCTGACCGTTCATCGCTCAATCCAATCGACGGCTTTCGTCCTTGCCAAAACTCCGGGCGGCGGCCGCCTCGAGGCGACCCCGCCCGACTGTCCTTGCCTCTACTCGATGATCGAGGCGACGACGCCTGCGCCCACCGTTCGGCCGCCCTCGCGAATGGCGAAGCGCAGCTTCTCCTCCATGGCGATCGGCACGATCAACGTGACCTCCATGGATACGTTATCGCCCGGCATCACCATCTCGGTGCCTTCAGGAAGCTTGATGACCCCGGTCACGTCGGTGGTGCGGAAGTAGAATTGTGGCCGGTAGTTGCCGAAGAATGGCGTGTGGCGCCCCCCCTCTTCCTTGGTGAGGATGTAGGCCTCGGCCATGAACTTCGTGTGCGGCTTCACCGAGCCCGGCTTGCAGAGCACCTGGCCGCGCTCCACTTCCTCGCGCTTCGTGCCGCGCAGGAGGCAGCCGACATTGTCGCCTGCTTCGCCCTGATCGAGCAGCTTGCGGAACATCTCGACGCCGGTGATCGTGGACTTCAGCGTCGGCTTCAGGCCGACGATCTCGACTTCCTCCCCGACCTTGATGATGCCGCGCTCGATACGACCCGTGACCACCGTGCCGCGGCCGGAGATCGAGAACACGTCCTCGACCGGCATCAGGAAGGGCTGATCCTTCGGGCGCTCGGGCTGGGGAATGTATTCGTCGACCGTCTCCATGAGCTTGAGCACCGCGTCATGGCCGATCTCGGGCTTGGTGTTCTCGAGCGCGCAAAGCGCGGAGCCCTTCGTGATCGGAATATCGTCGCCCGGGAATTCGTATTTCGACAGGAGCTCGCGAACCTCGAGCTCGACGAGGTCGAGGAGCTCGGGATCATCGACCATGTCGACCTTGTTCATGAAGACGACGAGAGCGGGCACACCGACCTGGCGGGCGAGCAAGATGTGCTCGCGCGTTTGAGGCATCGGCCCGTCCGCTGCCGAGACCACGAGGATCGCACCGTCCATCTGGGCGGCGCCCGTGATCATGTTTTTCACATAGTCCGCGTGGCCGGGGCAATCCACATGGGCGTAGTGGCGCTTTTTCGTCTCATATTCGACGTGCGCGGTCGAGATGGTGATGCCGCGTGCCTTCTCTTCCGGTGCCTTGTCGATCTGATCATAGGCCGTGAAGGTTGCTCCACCGGATTCGGCGAGCACCTTGGTGATGGCTGCCGTCAGCGAGGTCTTGCCATGATCGACATGGCCGATCGTGCCGATATTGCAGTGCGGCTTGTTGCGGTTGAATTTCTCTTTGGCCATCTCATTGCTCCATTCAAGGATCGTTGGCGACGCCGTGTTCCCAGCGTCGCCGGCAGGCTTAGTCGGAGGTCACGCTTTCACATTGTTCCAGGCGGATCGCGGCGATCTCAGGCGAACTTCGCCTGGACTTCGGCTGCCACCGCCGTGGGCACTTGCTCGTAATGATCGAATTGCATCGTGAAGGTGGCTCGGCCCTGGCTCATCGAGCGCAGGTTGTTGACGTAGCCGAACATGTTCGCGAGGGGGACCATGGCGTTGATGACATTGGCGTTGCCGCGCATGTCCTGTCCCTGGATTTGCCCGCGCCGCGAATTGAGATCGCCGATCACCGAGCCCGTATAATCCTCGGGCGTCACGACCTCGACCTTCATGATCGGCTCGAGCAGAACCGAATGACATTTGCGCAAGCCCTCGCGTAACGCGGCGCGAGCCGCGATCTCGAAGGCGAGCGCCGAGGAATCGACGTCGTGATAAGCGCCATCGACGAGCTCGACCCGAAGATCGACCACCGGGAAGCCGGCAAGCACGCCGGAACCCAGAACACTCTCGAGACCCTTCTCGACGCCAGGGATGTATTCCTTCGGGACCGAGCCGCCGACGATCCTCGATTCGAAGACGAAGCCCGATCCGGGCTCGCCCGGAATGAGGTTGATCTTCACGCGCGCGAACTGGCCCGAGCCACCCGACTGCTTCTTGTGCGTGTAGTCGATCGTACCTTCGCGCGTGATCTTCTCGCGATAGGCAACCTGCGGCGCGCCGACGCTCGCATCGACCTTGTAGGTTCGGCGCAAGATGTCGACCTTGATATCGAGATGCAACTCGCCCATCCCCTTGAGGATGGTCTGTCCGGATTCCTGGTCGGTGGAGACGCGGAAAGACGGATCCTCGGCGACGAGCTTCTGCAGAGCGACGCCGAGCTTCTCTTGGTCCGCCTTGGATTTCGGCTCGATCGCGACCTCGATGACCGGATCGGGAAATTCCATCTTCTCGAGGATCACCGGCTTCTGCATGTCGCAAAGCGTGTCACCGGTGCGCGTGTCCTTGAGGCCAGCCAGCGCAACGATATCGCCCGTGAACGCTTCCTTGATGTCCTCGCGATTGTTGGCGTGCATAAGCAGCATGCGCCCGACGCGCTCGCGCTTGTCCTTTGTCGAGTTGAGCACCGTCGTGCCCGATTCGACCTTGCCCGAATAGATGCGGCAAAAGGTGATGGTACCGACGAACGGGTCATCCATGATCTTGAAGGCGAGCATCGAGAAGGGCTCGTCATCCGACGGGCGCCGCTCGATCGGCTGCTCGGTCTTGAAATCGATGGCGGCGATCGCGCCACGATCAGCGGGGGAGGGAAGGAAATCGACCACCGCGTCAAGAAGTGGCTGCACACCCTTGTTCTTGAAGGCAGAACCGCAAAACACCGGGTGAAATTTACGGCCGATCACCGCCTTGCGGACGAGCTTGCGGAGCGTCTCCGCGTCCGGTTCCTTGCCGTCGAGGTAAGCCGTCATCGCATCATCATCGAGCTCCACGCAGGCTTCGACCAGCTTGGTGCGGTATTCGGCGGCCTTTTCCTTAAGGTCGTCCGGGATCTCGACGTCGTGGAACTTCGCGCCGAGAGATTCTTCTTCCCAGATGATCCCCTTCATGCGCACGAGGTCGACAACACCCTTGAAGGTGTTCTCGGCCCCTATCGGCAATTGAATGCAGATCGGCTTGCCGCCGACGCGCGTGACGATCTGATCGACGCATTCGAAAAAGTCCGCGCCGATCTTGTCCATCTTGTTGACGAACACGATGCGCGGCACGTCGTATTTGTCGGCCTGGCGCCAGACGGTTTCTGTCTGAGGCTCGACACCCTGGTTGCCGTCGAGCACACAGATCGCGCCGTCGAGCACACGCAGCGAACGCTCCACCTCGATGGTGAAATCCACATGGCCGGGCGTGTCGATGATGTTCAGGCGCTTCTCGCGCCAGAAGCAGGTCGTCGCGGCGGAGGTGATAGTGATGCCGCGCTCTTGCTCCTGCTCCATCCAGTCCATGGTGGCTGCGCCATCATGGACCTCGCCGATCTTATGGCTCTTGCCGGTGTAGTAGAGAATGCGTTCCGTGGTCGTGGTCTTGCCGGCATCGATATGCGCCATGATGCCGAAGTTACGGTAGTCCTCGATTTTGTGGGTTCGGGGCATGGGACGATCTCACCAGCGATAGTGCGAAAAGGCGCGGTTCGCCTCGGCCATGCGATGGGTATCCTCTCGCTTTTTCACCGCATTGCCCCGGTTGTTCGAGGCATCGAGCAGCTCCGCCGAGAGGCGTTCAATCATGGTCTTGTCGTTGCGGGCGCGCGCCGCGGTGATGAGCCAGCGGATGGCAAGCGCCTGGCGGCGCTCATTGCGCACCTCGACCGGCACTTGGTAGGTCGCACCGCCGACGCGCCGCGAGCGGACCTCGATCGCGGGCGCGACATTCTCGAGCGCCTGCTTGAACACTCCCAAAGGATCAGCTTTTGCTTTCTGCTCGATCTGATCGAAGGCGCCGTAGACGATCGACTCGGCGACCGACTTCTTGCCCTCGTACATGATCGAGTTCATGAATTTCGCGACGACGAGGTCCCCGTATTTCGCATCGGGAACGAATTCGCGTTTTTCGGCACTGTGACGCCGGGACATCTGATCGTCTCCGTCTTCCGCCTTGTCCGGCATGGCCTCACTCGGAAAGGTCCGAGATGAAACCCATGCGCTCTGTCTTTCCGTCTTTCTTCAAGGCCGGGCGTGGCCCCCCTGCCCGCCTTGATGATTTGATCTCGCGCGAGATCGACTATTTCGGCCGCTTCGCTCCATATTTCGACCGACGCTGCTTGCGATCCTTCACGCCTTGCGTATCGAGCACGCCGCGCAAGATGTGGTAGCGCACGCCGGGCAAATCCTTGACGCGCCCGCCACGGATCATCACGACCGAGTGCTCTTGCAGGTTATGGCCTTCGCCAGGGATGTAGCCGATGACCTCGAAGCCATTCGTGAGCCTCACCTTGGCGACCTTACGGAGCGCCGAGTTCGGCTTTTTCGGCGTCGTCGTGTAGACGCGCGTGCACACTCCCCGCTTTTGCGGGCAGGCATCGAGTGCGGGAGCTTTGTCCCGGTAAGTCTTCGGCTGCCGGGGCTTCCGGATCAGCTGCGAAATCGTCGGCATGATCGCCTTCCATCACCGCGCCACGAAGGCGCAAAGCCAAACGGACCATCCGCCGGTCAGGGCATCAGGTCCGCCTTCCAAACGCAGAGGACCAGGTCGCCCCGGTCATGCCTCTATCGATTGTCTCAATCGCAGACGGGCAGTGTTTGGACGCTCTTGCATCGAGCGCGAGGCGCACTCGAACAGGCGAGGTCCACGACCTGCCGAAAACGTTGTGCCGGCTCTAACGTCCGTTTGGCCAAAGGTCAACAGGTAAATGGGAACACGTACCCCCTTTTTCCATGCCCGGCGGAGAACAGCATCGAGTGACTGTGAACGCCGCCCCAAAAAAGGAGAAGCCGCCCGTTGGGCGGCTTCTCCTTTACGCTTGCTGCTTGCGGCTCATCGGGCCCCGACACCTTCCGCCGGCGGGAGGGCCTCCAACGACTGGCCGCCCTCGCCCTCGAGCGACGCGGCCTCGGCGGCTTTGTTGCGCTGCTCCAAAATGAGCTCGTCGCGATGTGAGGCAACCTCGCGGATGCGAGAGATCATCGATCCGGTCCCTGCCGGAATGAGACGTCCCACGATGACGTTCTCCTTCAAGCCTTCGAGCATGTCTTCCTTGCCGTTGACCGCGGCTTCGGTCAGCACACGCGTCGTCTCCTGGAAGGATGCGGCCGAAATGAAGGAGCGCGTCTGCAAGGACGCCTTGGTGATGCCAAGAAGGACCGGGTGGCCGACGGCGGGCTTCTTGCCTTCGGCCACGAGCTTGTCGTTCAGCTCCTCGAGGTCGATTCGATCCATCTGCTCGCCCTCGAGAAGATCGCTGTCGCCGCCATCGGCGATCTCGACCTTTTGGAGCATCTGCCGCACGATCACCTCGATGTGCTTGTCGTTGATGTTCACGCCCTGGAGCCGATAAACCTCCTGGATCTCGTTCACGAGGTAGGCGGCGAGCTCCTCCACGCCCTTGATGGCCAGGATGTCGTGCGGCGCGGGGTTGCCGTCGACGATGAAGTCGCCCTTCTCGATCAGGTCGCCATCCTGATGATAGACATGCTTCGACTTCGGCACGAGATACTCGACCGTCTCGGTCCCGTCATGTGGGATGAGGTTGATCCGGCGCTTGTTCTTGTAGTCGCGCCCAAACTGGATCGTGCCGGCCTTCTCCGCGATGATCGCAGCTTCCTTCGGCCGGCGCGCCTCGAACAGCTCCGCCACGCGTGGCAAGCCGCCCGTGATGTCGCGCGTCTTGGCGCTCTCCGTCGGGATGCGGGCGAGCACATCGCCAGCCTTGACCATATTGCCCGGATCGACGGCAAGAATTGCCTCGGCCGGCAGCACGTAGCGGGCCTCACCACCGCGTGCGAGCTTGCCGATCTTGCCATTCTTGTCGGTGATCACGATCGCGGGCCGAAGCGAGGATGAGCGCGTATTGGCGCGCCAATCGATGACGACGCGCTTGGCAATGCCAGTCGCTTCGTCGATCGTTTCGGTCATGGATCCGCCTTCGACGAGGTCCTCGAAGCCGATCTTGCCCGCCACTTCCGTGAGGATCGGTCGGGTGTAAGGATCCCATTCGGCTATGCGCTGGCCGCGTTTGACGACATCACCCTCGTCAACCTTGAGCTTCGCGCCGAACTGGATGCGGTGCACGGCACGCTCGGTGCCGTCAGGCCCGACGATCACCACCGCGAGATTGCGCGCCATGGCGATGAGGTCGCCGGCGGAATTGCGCGCGATGTTGCGGTTGCGGATCGTGACCTTGCCCTCGAAGTTCGTCTCGATGAAAGACTGCTCCGAGATCTGGGCCGCGCCGCCGATGTGGAAGGTGCGCATGGTGAGCTGCGTGCCCGGCTCGCCGATCGATTGCGCCGCAATGACGCCCACCGCTTCGCCGAGATTGACCGGCGTGCCACGGGCGAGATCGCGCCCGTAACATTTTCCGCAAACGCCATCGCGCAGCGCGCAAGTGAGAACCGAGCGGATCTTCACTTCCTGGATATTGGCGGCGGTGATCGCGGCGATGTGCTTCTCGTCGATCAATTCGCCTGCCTTCACGATCACCTTCTTCCCATCCGGCGCGACGACGTTTTGCGCCGCGGCGCGACCAAGGATGCGTGAAGCGAGCGAAGCGACCACCTGGCCGGCATCGACGATGGCCCGCATGATGATGCCGTTCTTCGAGCCGCAATCATTGCTGGTGATGATCGAATCCTGCGCGACATCGACGAGACGACGCGTGAGATATCCCGAATTTGCCGTCTTCAGCGCTGTGTCGGCAAGGCCTTTGCGCGCGCCATGTGTCGAGTTGAAGTACTCGAGCACGTCGAGGCCTTCCTTGAAGTTCGAGATGATCGGGCTCTCGATGATCTCTCCCGAAGGCTTGGCCATGAGGCCGCGCATCGCCGCGAGCTGACGCATCTGCGTGGGCGAGCCACGCGCGCCGGAATGCGACATCATGTAGATCGAGTTCACCGGCCGGTCGCGTCCATCATCATCCTTCCTTACGGTCGAGATGCCTTGCATCATCTCGGTCGCGAGACGATCCGAGCATTTGGACCAGGCATCGACGACCTTGTTGTATTTCTCGCGCTGGGTAATGAGCCCGTCCTGGAACTGCTGCTCGTAATCCTTGGCGAGCGCGCGCGTCTCATCGACCACCTTCCACTTGTTCTCAGGCACGACCATATCGTCCTTGCCGAACGAGATGCCCGCCTTGAACGCCTGGGTGAACCCGAGATTCATGATCTTGTCGCAAAAGATCACGGTCTCTTTCTGCCCGCATTCACGATAGACGATGTCGATGAGGTTCGAGATCTCCTTCTTCGTCATCAGGCGGTTGGCGATGTCGAAGGAGATCTTCGCATGCTCGGGCAGAAGCTGGCCGAGCAACACGCGACCCGGCGTCGTGTCATAAACCTTTGATATACGCTTGCCCTTCTCGTCCGCGCCCGCCCAGCGGAACTTGATCTTGGCGTGCAGTGTCACGGCCTTCGTCTCGAGCGCGTGCTCGAGCTGGCCGAGATCGCCATAGAAACCCTGTTTCGGGATCTTGGCGCCCTTGTGCTTCGCGTAGTCCTGCGGCTTGAGCAGCTTCTTCAGCTCCTCGGGCTCGTAATATCTGAACTCGCCCGGCTCACCGTCGGACATGATGGTTAGGTAATAAAGCCCGAGCACGATGTCCTGCGACGGCACGATGATCGGCTGACCGTTCGCCGGATGCAGAATGTTGTTGGTGGACATCATGAGAACGCGGGCCTCGAGCTGAGCCTCGAGAGATAGCGGCACGTGCACGGCCATCTGATCGCCGTCGAAATCGGCGTTGAAGGCCGCACACACCAGCGGATGGAGCTGGATGGCCTTGCCCTCGACGAGCGTCGGCTCGAAGGCTTGGATGCCGAGGCGGTGCAAGGTCGGAGCGCGATTGAGCATGACCGGATGTTCGCGGATTACCTCGTCGAGGATATCCCACACCTCGGGCCGCTCCTTCTCGACGAGCTTCTTCGCCTGCTTCACGGTCGCGGCCAAACCCTTCGCATCAAGACGCGAATAGATGAAGGGCTTGAACAGCTCGAGCGCCATCTTCTTCGGCAAGCCGCATTGATGCAGCTTGAGCTCCGGGCCGACCACGATCACCGAGCGGCCCGAATAATCGACGCGCTTGCCGAGAAGGTTTTGGCGGAAACGGCCCTGCTTGCCCTTGAGCATGTCGGCGAGCGATTTGAGCGGGCGCTTGTTGGCTCCCGTGATCACGCGGCCGCGTCGCCCATTGTCGAAGAGGGCGTCGACCGCCTCCTGCAGCATTCGCTTTTCGTTGCGAATGATGATGTCGGGAGCGCGAAGCTCGATGAGCCTCTTCAGGCGGTTGTTGCGGTTGATCACACGCCGGTAGAGATCGTTGAGGTCCGAGGTCGCGAAGCGGCCGCCATCGAGGGGCACCAAAGGCCGCAGGTCCGGCGGAATCACGGGAACCTGGGTCAGGATCATCCACTCAGGCTTGTTGCCCGATTGAATGAAGGCCTCGATGATCTTGAGCCGGCGCATCAGCTTCTTGGGCTTCAGCTCGGACGTTGTCGTCGCGATCTCCTGGCGCAGGTCGAGCGCGATCTTCGGCAGGTCGAGGCCGATCAGGATCTCGCGGACGGCTTCTGCGCCGATGAGCGCCGTGAAGGAATCCTCGCCATACTCCTCCTGGGCCCGCATCACCTCGTCCTCGGAGAGGAGCTGATACTGCTTGAGGGGCGTCAGCCCAGGCTCGATGACGATGTAGTTCTCGAAATAGAGAACCCGCTCGATGTCCTTCAGCGTCATGTCGAGCAGGAGCCCGATGCGCGACGGCAAGGACTTCAAGAACCAGATGTGGGCAACGGGAGCCGCGAGCTCGATATGGCCCATGCGCTCGCGTCGCACGCGCGAGAGCGTGACCTCGACGCCGCATTTTTCGCAGATGATTCCTTTGTACTTCATGCGCTTGTACTTGCCGCACAAGCACTCGTAATCCTTGATCGGGCCGAAGATGCGCGCGCAGAACAACCCATCGCGCTCCGGCTTGAAGGTGCGATAGTTGATGGTCTCGGGCTTCTTGATCTCGCCGAACGACCAGGACTTGATCTTCTCCGGGCTCGCCAGCGCGATCCGGATGCGGTCGAACGACACCGGCTGTGCCGGTTGGTTGAAGATGCTCATGACCTCTTGGTTCATCGCCATCTCCTCAAATCTGGCCGTGCCGGACGCGCCGGACGACGGCGGGAAAACTGTCTCACCTCTCTCGCGACGCGAAAGGGGCCTTGTTCAATTGAGCTACGAAGCTGCTATCTCTGGCTTCACTCGGCGGCCTCCGCCGTCGGCGGCGCCGCAGGTGGAACACGCTTCGTGGCGAGTTCCACATTGAGGCCGAGTGAACGCATCTCCTTGACGAGCACGTTGAAGCTCTCGGGAATACCGGCTTCGAAAGTGTCGTCCCCGCGCACGATCGCCTCGTAGACCTTGGTGCGACCTGCCACATCGTCCGATTTGACGGTAAGCATCTCTTGCAAAGTGTAGGCCGCGCCATAGGCCTCGAGGGCCCACACTTCCATCTCGCCGAAGCGCTGTCCGCCAAACTGCGCCTTGCCGCCGAGCGGCTGCTGGGTGACGAGGCTGTAGGGGCCGATCGAGCGCGCGTGAATCTTGTCGTCCACGAGGTGGTTGAGCTTCAGCATGTAAATGTAGCCCACGGTCACCTTGCGGTCGAAAGCTTCCCCCGAGCGCCCATCATACAGCGTCACCTGGCCGGATTTATCGAGGCCAGCCATTTCCAGCATCTCCTCGATGTCTCCTTCCTTGGCGCCATCGAACACGGGTGTCGCGATCGGCACGCCACGAGACAGGCTGCCCGCCATCTCGACGAGATCGTCATCCTCGAGCTCAGACGCCATGCTGGCCTTGCCGTAAATCCGCTCTACGGTCTTGCGCAGCTTCTTGGCGTCATGCGCCTTCCGATAAGCCTCGAGCGCCGCCTCGACCTGCCTGCCGAGACCCGCGCAAGCCCAACCGAGATGCGTCTCGAGAATCTGCCCGACATTCATACGGCTCGGCACGCCCAACGGATTGAGCACGATGTCGACCGACGTGCCATCCTCAAGGAACGGCATATCCTCGACCGGCACGATCTTCGACACCACCCCCTTGTTGCCATGGCGTCCCGCCATCTTGTCGCCGGGCTGGATCTTGCGCTTCACGGCAACGAAGACCTTGACCATCTTCATGACGCCGGGAGGCATCTCGTCGCCGCGCTGCAGCTTCTCGACCTTGTCGAGAAAGCGCTGTTCGAGCCCTTTCTTCGACTCGTCATACTGACGGCGCATCGCCTCGATCTCGCTCATCAGCGTGTCGTTCGAAAAGGCGAAGCTCCACCACTGCGAACGCGGGTAATGACCAAGCGTCTCCTTGTCGAGCTTCGTATCCTTCTTGAAGCCCTTCGGACCCGCGACGGCCTTCTTGTTGTGCACGAGCTCACCGAGACGCGCATAGACATTCCGATCAAGGATCGCCTGCTCGTCATCGCGGTCTTTGGCGAGCCGCTCGATCTCCTCGCGCTCGATCGCTTGCGCGCGTTCATCCTTCTCGACGCCGTGGCGATTGAAGACCCGCACCTCGACGACCGTGCCTTGCACCCCGGGAGGTACGCGAAGCGATGTGTCACGGACGTCGGACGCCTTCTCGCCGAAGATGGCGCGCAAAAGCTTCTCTTCGGGGGTCATCGGGCTTTCGCCTTTTGGCGTGATCTTGCCGATGAGAATGTCGCCCGCCTGAACCTCGGCACCGATATAGACGATGCCGGCTTCATCGAGATTCTTGAGCGCCTCCTCGGACACATTCGGAATGTCGCGGGTGATCTCCTCCGGCCCGAGCTTGGTGTCGCGAGCCATCACCTCGAATTCCTCGATATGGATCGAGGTGAACACGTCCTCCTTGGCGATGTTCTCGGAAAGAAGGATCGAATCTTCGAAATTGTATCCGTTCCAAGGCATGAAGGCGACGAGCACATTGCGCCCGAGCGCGAGCTCGCCGAGCTCGGTCGAAGGACCGTCGGCAATGATCTCGCCCTTCTGGACGATGTCGCCTATCTTCACCAAGGGGCGCTGGTTGATGCAGGTCGATTGGTTCGAACGCTGGAATTTCATCAA
>JAFAQA010000203.1 GCA_019246665.1 Hyphomicrobiales bacterium | reverse complement strand
ACCTTTCCTCCGACGAACGCCGGCCGAGAAGCCAACCGTTATAAAGAGGACAGGACGCCGTAAGCGCATGGAGCGCCGTCACGACTTGCCGCATATAGGCGGGGGATATTGGAGCTGTCAACAGTCCCGCTGAAGAAATTTGTGTCCTTTCGACGGTTTTTTTCTAAACCCTCCCGCCGAAGAAATTTGGGTCCCGGAACTCCCTTTCGGAACTCGCCCCATTTATAACAATTTCGCCTCATTGTATGCAGGCGAAAACTGCTCCATTCCCAATGTCGTAGAGATGGAAGGGGTGCGCGGTTTTAAAAGGCCTCGGAGAACAAAGCTCGAGCTCGATGAACGAAAGGCCGCCCAACCTCCATCTGCTCGGTAGCGGCCTTGGGTCTCCCTTGACGTATGCGGCCGCCCCCGCGAGCGCCCTTCCCGGATCTCTCGTGGGCGACGATCCGCCCATGGCGCTCGAAACGGAATCCGCCTCGCCGAGCGTCCACGGGGTCAATCTGCGCTGGCTCGCCGGAACGGTGCTCGCCGGCATCAGCGGCATGGCCCTTGTCGGCGCGTCCCTCCTCATCGCGCTCGACGGACAGGCGAATTTCGCCTCCAAGGCCAAGCTCGCGATCATCAGGGCCGGGGCGGGCACGGACGGCAGCGAATTCGCCGATCACGGAGCCAAGGGCGACAAGATCGTCTCCAACTCGGATGTTGGCGCGGCAAAGCAAGTGGCGCGGCTTCCCGATACCATCCGGGTCGGAGATCGCGAGATCATCAAGGTGCGGATCTTCACGCGCGTTACCACGGCCATTTCGCTAGCTGCCCCGAACGTCGCCGACGAGATACCTGCTTTTAACCCGCTGCAGATCGTCGCGACGGCAAGCAATGCCCAACGCGCAACTGATGATCAGACTGCGGATGCGAATGCCGATGTCTCGATGATCAAGAGGTCGCTGTCGACCGATGAGGTCCCGAATTTCTCACCAGCGAGCTTGAGCGATGAGGAGGCGAGCGCGCAGCTTTCCTCGAAGCTTGCGACCCCTACTTTCTCGCCGGGAGATACCCTCGCGGTTCCCGCTTCGCTTCTCAGCCACAGCGTCGCCAGCCCGAATGTCGATCCTGGCGTGCTGAGCTATGCGCCATCTGGCCTTGGGCCTTTCTCCTCACTCGATGTGAAGGTAGTGCCGGAGAACGTCGCGGTCATCCCGAAGCTCGACGAAAGCGCGCCGAAGATCGGCGGAACTGAACGGCTCATCATCGCAAGGCACGGCGACACTTTTGATCAAATCCTGCGCAACAACGGCGCGTCGACGGAACAGGTCAAACAAATCCAGGCGATATTTGCCCCAAAGACGCGTGATTACACCGTCTCCGTTGGCCAAAAGCTTCGTCTCCTCGTCGCGGGTGGAAGCCGCACCTCGCACAAGGAAGATGAGTTGCTGCGCGTCATCGCTTATGGAGATGACGGGATCAGCGCCATCGCGGCGGTGGACGATGATCATATATTTCGCGCAGTGCTCCCACCCGCGAAGGTGGCGAAGGCCGCGCAGCAATCCGCTCAAGGCTCGGATGATGATGAGGACGATGGGGATGATGGTGGTCCCACGCTATACGAAAGTCTCTATGAGACCGCGTTGAAGAGCAGCATCCCGCGGCCCATCATCGACGAGCTCGTCCGCATTTTCGCCTACGACATCGATTTCCAGAGAAAGGCTCAAGAGGGGGACGGCTTCGATCTTCTCTATGTGAAGGATGACGACAACGCCGACGTGGACCGCGGAGACATTCTTTACGCCTCCCTGACGACGGGCGACGAGGTGCGCAAATTCTACCGTTTCCAGACGCGGGACGACGGGCTCATCGACTACTTCGACGACCTTGGAAAATCAGCGAAGAAATTCCTATTGCGCAAGCCGATGACAGGCGGCCGGTTCTCCTCTCCGTTCGGCTACCGCTTCCATCCCGTGCTCGGCTACGGACGCATGCACACCGGCGTCGATTGGGCCGACAAGGTCGGCACCCCGGTCTTCTCGGCCGGAAACGGCACCGTGCTCAAAGCGAGCTGGGATTCAGGCTATGGCAACCGCGTCGAGATCCAGCACACGAACGGCTATGTGACGACCTACAACCACATGTCGGCTTATGCCAAAGGGATCACGCCGGGCACGAAGGTCCGGCAAGGGCAAATTATCGGGTTTCTCGGCTCGACTGGCCTGTCGACCGGACCGCACCTGCACTATGAGGTGATCGTCAACGGCCATTTCGTCGATCCCTTGAGGATCAAATTGCCGCGCGGCCGAGAGCTCGACGGAAAGATGCTCGCCGATTTCAATCGTGAGCGCCAGCATGACGATGATATTCTTGCGAAGATGGCAGACCCGGCGCGGATAGCGCAAAATTCCTCAAATTGAGCACCAACGCGCGCCTCAGCTGAAAGCTCGTTGCGTTACATCAAATCAAATCAGTAGTCCTGCTTTCTTCGTCCTTTCGAATGAGCTTGCTGCAGAGGCGGCGCCACTTTGCGTATCATGCAAGAAGCCTTCCCACCGTCGCTTTGAGCGGATTGTCCAAAAGGGCTTCCTGGTCGGGTGCGTCCAAGTGAGGCGTGTCCGCCGAAAAGGCTCCCCAAAGCTTCCTGATCTCGCTCTCCTCACCACCCTCGAGGATGAGAACGAGCCGCGTGCGCCGGTCTGCATCTGGCCATCTCGAGAGCCGCACGGGCTCATGCACCACTTCTTGCACGCCGTGCACGATCAATGGCTCATCAGGGCGCTCCGCAAGGGCCACGATGCCTTTGAGGCGAAGCAGGCGCGCGGGCTCGATCGCGCGCAAAAGCTGAAGGAAGAGATCAAGCGCGGCAGCCTTCACCGGCTTTTCGCTCGCAAGGCAAAAGGCTCTGATGCGCTCACTGTGCCGATTTGGATCCTCCTCATGAGGGTGCGGACCCTGACTGTGAACGTGATGGTGCTCATGCCCATCTCGCGCTTTCGCTTCCTCTTCGTCGTCCTTGCGCGCAAGCAGCATCTCGGCATTCAACCAGCGTGCCACATCGGGGATTTTCTCGTTCGGAGCGTAAAGCCCGGCATGCAACAGGGCGTGGCCGTCGAGCTTCTCGCGCTCCGGTGTGACGAGCGAGGCCGTGGGATTGAGCTCCCGCAACCGCGCGTCGAGGCTCGCGACGCTTGCGGCCTCGGCAATGTCGGTTTTCGTCAGCACGAGCCTATCGGCCATCGCCACCTGGCGGCGCGCTTCTTCATGGGTATCGAGTGTCGCAGCCCCGTTCACCGCGTCGACGACGGTGACCACGGCATCGATGGTGAAGCGACGCGAGAGATATGGATGCAGCATCAGCGTGTTGAGAATCGGCGCAGGGTCAGCAAGGCCCGTCGTCTCGATCAGCAGGCGATCGAAGGGGCGGATGCGGCCGTTATCGCGGCGCCGCAAGAGATCCTCGAGAGCGCCCACGAGCTCGCCCCTGATCGTGCAACACAGACAACCGGAGGATAACGCGACCATCTCGCCTTCGACGCCCTCGACGAGAAGATGGTCGAGCGCGATCTCACCGAATTCATTGATGAGCACCACGGCATTGGCGAGCGTCGCCTCCTTCACCAGCCGATTGAGAAGCGTCGTCTTGCCGGCGCCGAGGAAGCCAGTGAGGATGTTGATCGCAATGGGCGCCGGGGTCTGCATGAAAACTTGTCTCTGCTTTCGAATCTATCCCGGCCGCTTCTCGGCTCGCGACCGGCCCTAATTCATTGTTCCGGCGGGTGGTCCCTTCCGTCCGCAAAATCCATCCGCAACGTCATGGATTTGTGGTCAGGCCTTTTCGACAAATGGGAACCCTTTGTCCGGGCCAGGTCACCAGCGAGTTCGTCCGAGGACCGAAGCGAGGAGCACCGAGGCTCGCCGGAAGATCAGTTGATCGCCGCCCCCGGCAGCATGGCGGCATGGCCTTTGCTCTTGGCATTGCGCGCCGCGCCTTTCGGGTGGGGCGTTCCCGCGACATGGCCCCTCTTGGCCGCCTGCCCGTGCCCTGTTGTCCCTGGCTTTGTGGCAAGCTTCGCGCCTTTCTTGACGCGGCTCGCGCGCGCGCCCTTGGCGGTCGGCTTTTCTGCTGTCTTGCTCGCGAGATCGCTGTGCAGACGCACGGGAGACGCATCACGCTTGAGCTTTCCGGAAATCGCATCGCCCTCAGAGCCACCCGAAGGCGCGAAAGCCGCCGCGGAGCCCGGGAGGCCGCCCTCCGGCGTCAACCCCGCCTTGGCTGCCGCCGTCGGGTTCGCAGCCAAGGCCGCGAGCGTGCCTGGCGGCTCGATCGCATTGGCCGAAAGCGCCGAAGGTCCGACGAAAACGGGCACGGGGTCAAAAGCAATCGGGGTTGTCGGCGATGCGGTCTTGCCACCGTCGCCGCAGGCGCCCGGATGCTGCTGCAGCAGCGTTTCAAAGACGGTGTTGTTGATGCTCGGCTGGGCGCTGCAGGGCGTCACTTCCGTTTCCGCCTCTTGCTCCCAGGCGGCGGCCCCACGCCGGCCATGGCGGCCGCAAATCTGCGCGTGCATGTCCGGCGGAGCGCCACCGACCCGCGGAAGATCCGTGACGGTCGCCGCACGGCCCCAGCCCGAGGACGAGGCGAAGCCTCTGTCGAGAAGGGAGGCGGTCACAACTGAGCGCACGCTCGCCGAAGGCTGGCCGAGCACGACGGCGATCAGCCTGCGCCCGCCACGCTGCGCGCTCACCACCGTATTGAAGCCCCCGGCGCAAATGAATCCCGTCTTCATCCCATCAGCCCCGGCATAGCGCCCAAGGAGCCCGTTATAGGTGTGGAAGACGCGTCCATCGAGGGAGATCGCTCCGATGCCAAAATAGTCGCGCTTGTCGGGGAATTCGGTGAGCAAGGCGCGCGCGAGAATAGCGAGATCCTGCGCGGAGGAGTGGTGCGAGAGATTGGGCAAGCCGTTCGGATTCACGAAATAGCTGTCGGCCATTCCGAGGCGCAGCGCCGCGCGGTTCATCATATTCGCAAAACCTTCGACGGACCCACCAACCCCTTCGGCAAGCGCGACCGCAATATCGTTCGCAGACTTGACCAGCAGCATCTTCAACGCATTGTCGACGGTCAGGACGGTGCCCGGACGAAAGCCCATTTTCGAGGGCGCCTGGCTCGCCGCATTCGCGCTGATGACGATCAAAGAGTCTGGAGAGAGGCGCCCCGCCCGGATTTCGTCGAGCACGACATAAGCCGTCATCAATTTGGTGAGCGATGCCGGATACCACGGCTCGGTTGCGTCCTGGGACGAAAGCACCGCGCCCGAGTCTTGATCGATGACGAGAAAGGGTGTCGCATATGCGGGCGTCTGGCCAACCCATAGAAACGCGGCGCCCGCGCATACGAGCATCGCGAAATGCGCAAAAGAACGCACGCCCAGGCAGATCGACACGAGACGGTGCAGTGAGCCAAGAAGCGCAAAGTGCTGAAACATTGTCCGAATTATCCTCGGTCCCGAGGGCGCCCGGTCGCGCTGCGACTCGGGTGCCGGTTTTTCCAGCCGACCTCTTGTAACTTCGGCCACTCGCTTTGGCTAGGCAACCCCCCGAAACCGAGCCATAGACGGGGATCGTTCAAACTTTCTCCCGCCAATGTTCGTGCATCTCTGGATTCCCGTCACGCTCGTTGCATCTTGCCTGCAAACAGCTCGCAATGCGACACAAGCTTCCCTCACCGCAACGCTCGGTCCCGTCGGAGCGGCGCAAGTGCGCTTTCTCTACGGATTGCCCTTCGCGCTGGTTTTCCTTGCGCTGCAGCTTGCCGTCTCGCGCGAAGCCCTGCCCAGCATCGGCGCGCGAACCACGCTGTTCGCGCTTGCAGGCGCATCAGCGCAAATCCTGGCTACCGTGCTGATGCTGGCGGCAATGCAGTTGAGGTCCTTTGCCGTGACGACGGCGACGACCAAAACCGAGCCGGTATTGGTCGCTCTTTTCGGCATTCTCGTGCTCGGCGATCGTCCGAGCGTCGCAGCCTGGGAATCGATCCTGGTTGCCACCGCCGGCGTGGTGATCATGTCGCTTCGGCCCTCGAAATACTCAGCTGGTCTCCTCGACCGCGGCGGGGCCCCGGCAATCGCCCTTGGAGTCCTGAGCGGGGGCTGTTTCGCCATCGCCGCCATCGGGTTTCGCGGCGCCATCCTGGCTTTGCCGGGAGGAAGTTTTTACCTCCGGGCGACGGTCGTTCTCGCGCTCGGTCTCGGCATGCAGACCTCGTTGCTCCTTGTGTATTTGCTGGTGTTCAATCGCCCTGCCCTCTTCAAGAGCTTTTCTGTCTGGCGAGTCTCGCTCGGCGCGGGCTTTCTCGGCGCGTTCGCTTCGCAATTCTGGTTCGTCGGCTTTGCGCTGACCAGCGCGGCGAATGTGCGAACGCTTGCGCTCATCGAAGTCTTGCTGGCGCAGCTCGTGCAAGGGCGCCTGTTCGCGCAACGCGGGACGCGCCAAGATCTCGTCGGTATGATGCTGATCGTGCTCGGTGCGGGGGCGCTCATCATTGCCTCGTCATAGGCTCTTCGCGTCCGCACAGCGCGCGGCCACCTTTCTTCGATGCGCGACAGCTTTTTCGGCCGAGCGCACCATACTCGGGCGGCTAATGAAACCGTCGCCGATCATGATCATTCGCATGGTGGCTTCCATTTCCGGATCATGCTTTAGGTAAGCCGAAACGCCCGCTGCTCTTTTCAAGGATCGCCTCCATGCAGTTGATCACTCGCGACCTTTTCGCGGTCGCCTTCGCCTTGGCGCTTATCGTTTTTGCCCCGTTCATCGCCGTGGCGGCTGAAGCGACCGGAGAATGGCTCATCGAGGACGGCGATGCGCGCGTCCGCATCGTGCCATGCGGAGGCGAACTGTGCGGCAACGTCGCCTGGATCAAGGAGGGCGCGCCAACGGTCGACGTCAACAATCCCGATCCGGCGAAACGTTCGCGCCCCTTGCTCGGCAGCGCGGTCCTGCTCGGACTCAAGCCGAGCGGCGCGGGCGAATGGACCGGTTCGCTCTACGATGCTGAAAACGGCCGTACCTATGTCGGCAAGCTCACCATCATCGATGAGCGCCACGTCAAGGTCGCAGGATGCGTGCTCGGCGGCCTGATATGCGAGAGCCAGACCTGGAGCCGCACGAAGTGATCGAGGCTTGGCAGGAATCCGAAATCAGAAAGCGACGGCGATCATGAGTTCGCGAGGCAGATCGTTCCCCTCTGTTTCGCGTCGCGAAGCTCAAGCGCGGGCGCGCTGATTGAACAGCACCTCGCGCACTTTCGGATCCTGCATGGCTCCCGGTGGATTGCGCGCCTCTTCGGCGATCTTGAACCCACGTGCGACCGCAGGGCGAGCCGTGAGAGTGTCGAGCCACCGCTTCACGTTCGGAAATTCGCCGATATCGATGCCTTGGCGCTCGTAGCCGCGCGCCCAACCCACGCAAGCCATGTCGGCGATGGAATAGGCGCCGGCCAAGAATTCACGATCTGAGAGGCGCTTGTTCATCACCCCAAAAAGGCGATGAGTTTCGTCCCCATAGCGCTTCACTGCATAAGGGAGCTGCTCGGGCGCGTAATAGCGGAAATGGTTGTTTTGACCGAGCATCGGGCCGAGTCCACCCATCTGCCACATCAGCCATTGCTCGACCTCGACGCGGCCGCGCTCGTCTGCCGGATAAAACTGCCCGGTCTTGCGTCCCAGATAGAGGAGAATGGCACCCGACTCGAAGATCGAAATGGGTCCGCCGTCGGGCCCTTCCGAATCGACGATCGCCGGCATCCGGTTATTGGGGGAGATGGCGAGAAACTTCGGGTCGAATTGATCACCCCTGCCGATATTGACGAGCTTCACCTCATAAGGGAGCCCGCATTCCTCGAGCATGATCGTGATCTTCCACCCGTTGGGGGTTGGCCAATAATAAAGCTCGATCGGTTTCGTTTGTGCCATCTCTTGCTCCTGCCGACGCGGGGCCTTGAGCCATGCTGCCCTCGCTGTCTTACTTGAAGAAGCTAATTGCGGCTTTCGAGCTTGGGAAGGGAGAGCTCCTCTCCGGATGAGCCGTTCATTTTTGTTCATCATATGTTCATGCGCAGCCTGCACCAATGCCAACGTCAGTCACGACATCAGGAGACTACGACTATGACGATGATGAATAAGCATGTTCTCGGCGCCGCGCTCGCGGTCTGCTCCCTTTCATTCGGGCTCGCTCTGGCGAGCCCGGCACAGGCGCTGACCAGCAAGGAGTGCAGCGTAAAATACAAGGCGGCAAAGGAAGCCGGCACGCTCAATGGCCAGAAATGGAATGATTTCCGCAAGGCTGAATGCGGCTCTGAGGCCGCCGCGGCTCCCGCTGACGGGGCAGCCGCCGCCGCCGCTCCCGCGGCGGCAGCGCCAGCCACCACGACGGCGGCGGCCGGCAATGTTGTGTTCCCGAGTGCGATCTCTCCGAAGTTTTCGAACGAGAAGCCCGGGCAGCAGCGCCGCCACACTTGCAGCGAGCAATACCAGGCCAACAAGGCGAATGGGGGCAATGGGGACCTGAAGTGGATCCAAAAAGGCGGCGGTTACTGGTCCCAGTGCAACAAGCACCTCAAGGGCGAAGCGTGAGCCGCTCGTAAAAAACCTTTCTCGAAAAATTGTAACCGGCTCTCACCTCTTCGCGGCAAGCGCGAGAGAGGTGAGAGACCGGTACGCTCATTCAGGCGCCAGCGAGCCGCAGCCGGCGCTCCGCAAAATAGCGCTCGAGCGCCTCTGGGGATTGGGAGGTATCGGCGAGCGCCACATAACAATCCGGCCGAATGAGATAAAGCGCATCTTGCGCGAGACCGGCGGCTTCAACCTCATCTCGCCATTCGAAAGCGTGTAGGGGCATCGCGTTTTCGGAGCACCAGCGAGCGAGTTCGGCGCTCGCAGTGCCATAAACGTGGACCTGCCACTTCATGCTCGCGAGCGGCGCGAAATTATCGTCGCCATCAAACGGCACCCAGGGCAGACGGTCGCCGCCATGAACGTGACTGGCCGCTCCGCTGCTGAGCGGACTTCCACGATAGCTGAGCGTGATTTGCGAAACCGTACGGAAGAGAAATTCGCGCGCCCATTCGAGCCGCAGAAGCTTCGGGATCAGGGCGGGCGCGATACGGGTGCGCAGGATGTCGGCAATGCGCCCGTCGGCCGTCGCGAAGCTGAACACGCGATCCGTAGTCGCGACCAGGCGCCGTGCGAAGCCGATGCGTTCGGCTTCATAGCTGTCGAGCAGCGCATCCGGCGCACGGCTGTCGAGTACTGCCGCAAGCTTCCAGGCGAGATTGATCGCGTCACCGATGCCGGTATTCATTCCCTGTCCACCCGCGGGACTGTGAATATGGGCGGCATCGCCGAGCAAAAAGGCGCGCCCCTTGCGGAAATGCTCCGTCACCCGGTGGTGGACGCGATAGGTGGAAAACCAATTCACCACCTCGGCATTCACCTTGAGGTTCTCGATGGCGCGGCCGGCCACATCCTCGAAGGTGAGGGTTTCGGCGTGATCGGCGCGCTCGTCGCGCACAGTGCCGATGAGGCGCGCTCGTCCCGTTCCCTTCAACGGAAATACCGCGAGGAAATCGGCTTCATCAAGGTCGACATGCAACTCGCCGTCGAGGGGGGGACCGGAGGCCTCGATATCCGCAACGTAGAAGACCTGCCGATACGTGCCTCCGGGAAAGCCTGTGCCGATCGTCTCGCGCACGAACGAGCGCGCCCCGTCACAACCGGCGATGTAGCTTGCCTCCGCGGTATCTTCCTTGCCGTCCGGCCCGCGGAGGCGTGCCACGATGCTCCCGTCGAGTTCGATGAAGCCGATGAGCTCAGTGTTTCGCTCGACCGAGACGCCGAACGCGGCCAAATGCTCGATCAACAGACGCTCATGTTCATCCTGCGGAAAAATCTGCAGGAAAGCATAGGGTGTGAGTCCGGCGCCGACCGTCTCGAAAGGCAAGCGCGTCGTTCTCCCGCCCCGTACCCAAAGATTGACTGCGGGAACCTTATGGCCTCGAGCGATAACCGCATCGGCGAGGTCAAGCTGCCGGTAGAGCTCGAGCGTGCGAGCCTGTACTGCGAGAGCCCGCGAAGTTGTGCCCGGTTCTGCCGTCTTATCGATGAGACGGGCCTTGACGCCGAGCTTTGCCAGCCAAAGCGCGAGGACAAGACCCGTCGGGCCGGCCCCAACGATAAGAACATCCGAGCGCATATTGTCTCCTGCACTTGCGGGCACCGATGCCGACCGAGAGCTCGCGAGAGGAGAGTTAAGGCTTTTGGCTTCTCGGGCTCAGTCGGCTCTCTCACCCTCGACGTTTCGCGCGACACGCCCGCAGGCCCAGCCTGCGACAACGCAAGCGACAATGCCGACCCCGATCGGCCGCAGCGGTGATTCACCTCGGTGATGCACGACAGCGATCACGAACAGGGCCGCAAGGAGGAGTGCCGTTATCCACAACATCCATTTCAGCGCGCTGAGGCAGCCCGAAAGCACAGCCCTGGACAGCAGAAAATTCACTCCCACCATATCTTCGGCAAGGCCATGCGCCCGGCGGCGTCCTCGATCACCTGTCCTGCCGCGAACAAGGTTTCCTCGTCGAAGGGACGGCCGATCAACTGCAAGCCAAGGGGCAACCCCTTGCCGTCGAGCCCCGCCGGCACCGAGATGCCGGGCAGACCCGCCATGTTCACAGTGACTGTGAACACGTCGTTGAGATACATCTCGATCGGGCTCGCGCTCGCCTTTTCGCCGATGCCGAAAGCGGCTGTCGGCGTCGCGGGCGTGAGCACCGCATCGATTCCGGCCGCGAACACGTCCTCGAAATCACGTTTGATCAAGGTCCGCGTTTTTTGCGCGCGCAAATAATACGCATCGTAATATCCCGCCGAGAGAACATAGGCGCCGATCATCACACGGCGTTTCACCTCGCGCCCGAATCCGGCCGCGCGTGTGTTTTCGTACATCTCGATGACGTCGCGCCCTTCGACACGCAAGCCGTAGCGGACCCCGTCATACCGGGCGAGGTTCGATGAGGCTTCCGCGGGCGCAACGATGTAATAGGCCGGCAACGCGTAGGCGGTGTGCGGCAGCGATACGTCGACGAGTTCCGCGCCCGCGCTCGCGAGCCAACGCGCACCCTCGGCCCAAAGCTTCTCGATCTCCTCGGGCATGCCGTCCATCCGGTATTCCTTCGGGACGCCGATCTTCAGAGCCTTGACGCCGCGTGAGACAGCGGCCTCGAAATCGGGAACGGGAATTTCCGCGCAG
The DNA here is from genome assembly GCA_019246665.1 of Hyphomicrobiales bacterium. Taxonomy (GTDB): domain Bacteria; phylum Pseudomonadota; class Alphaproteobacteria; order Rhizobiales; family Beijerinckiaceae; genus GAS188. The sequence goes on along the minus strand of JAFAQA010000203.1, from coordinate 4,219 downwards.
GTCGAATCGCGAGGATCGGGCCCAGCCATCGAGCCAAGGAGAATGGCGCAATCGCGAACGGTGCGCGCAATCGGCCCCGCCTGATCGAGGGAGGAGGCAAAGGCAACCGTCCCGAAACGCGAGCAACGGCCATAGGTCGGCTTCATCCCGACAGTGCCGGTGAACGCGGCCGGCTGGCGGATCGACCCGCCGGTATCGGTCGCGGTGGCCCCAAGGCAGAGGCGTGCCGCGACGGCCGTGGCCGAGCCGCCCGACGAGCCGCCCGGCACCAAAAGTCCTTGGGGCACATCGCGATCGGCCGTCGCCTTGATGATGGTCGAGCGCGCTCGCGCTCCGTCCCAATTGGGAGGCAGCCAAGGGGAAACGACCGGACCGAAGGCCGAGGTTTCATTCGATGAGCCCATTGCGAACTCATCGCAATTGAGCTTGCCGAGCATCACGGCGCCGTCCCGCCACAAATGACTGGTGACGGTCGATTCATAGTCCGGCGTGAAATTGCCGAGGATAGCCGAGCCCGCCGTGGTGCGCACACCTTTCGTGCAGAACAAATCCTTCACGCCGATCGGAATGCCTTCGAGGGGGCGGCCCTCGCCACGCTTGAGGCGCGCGTCGCTCTCGAACGCTTGGGCCAGCGCCTTCTCGGGGGTCTCCAACACATAAGCGTTGAGCAGGCGCGCCCGCTCGACCGCCGAAATATGCGCGCGAGCAAGTTCGGACGCCGAGAAGCGCTTGGCTTCCAACCCATCACGGGCCTCCGCCAGGCTAAGCTCGATCAATTCGGTCACAATCGCTCCGTCTCGTTCTTTTTCAGGTGATAAGCCGCGCGATGGGCAAGCCCAAAAAGGCAAAACGCGTCCGTGCGCTCTATTCCACCACCTTCGGCACGACGAAATAATGATCATCGCTCGTTGGCGCATTCGCGAGGACAGCGTCCGCCATGTCGCCCTCGGTCACCACATCGGTGCGCTGCTTGAGGCGCATGGGCGTGACGGAGGTCATCGGCTCGACGCCCTCGACATCCACCTTTGCCAATTGCTCCACGAAACCGAGAATGGCATTGAGCTCGCCTTGCATGCGCTCGACCTCCGCTTCTGGAAGTGCGATGCGCGCGAGGTGAGCGACACGCTTCACGGTCTTGGTGTCAACGGACATCGGACGGGCTCCGAAGCGAAAATAGCTCGTAAGGAAACGGATCTGCGAATTAACAGGGCGCCTCGCCCGCCGCAACCTGAACGCTTCGGCTCATGCCTCGAAAGCTTCGCCGACTTGCGGAACTTTGACCTCGATATGATCGCCGTGTGACGCCATGAACTCAATAAAGCGATCGGCGCTTTGGTCCAGGATTGGGAACGTGCCGTAATGGCAGGGAATCGCGATCCGCGGGCGCACGAATCGATGCAATGCCAAGGCAGCGCTCCTGGCTCCCATAGTGAACCGGTCTCCGATCGGAGCCATCGCGACAACGGGCCGATAGAGCTCCGCGATCAGTGACATATCCGAGAAGATGTCCGTATCGCCCATATGGTAGACCGTGGGCTCTCTTCTTGCCTGGACGACAATTCCGTTGGGATGCCCGAGCGGGATGGAAATGCCATCATCGGGTAGCCTCGAGACATCCTCGCCGCGCAAGGCGCGAAGCGCTTTGCCGCTTTCGGCCGCCGAATGATAGGCACGCGTCAAAGTGACTGAGAACCCACCAGCACCGATCGTGCCGCCGGTGTTCATCGGGTCATATTTCTTGACGCCGCTCGCCGCGAGCCAATTCGCGAGCTCGTAATTGGTGATCACCATCGCGCCAGTCTTCTCGGCAATCGCCACCGTGTCCCCGATGTGATCGGCGTGACCGTGCGTAATGAGAATGTGGGTCGCACCCTTCGTCACAGCGTCGCGATCGCCCTTGAAAGTCGGATTGCCGGTGAAAAATGGATCGATCAGCACGATCTTGCCACCGAAATCGAGACGAAAATTGGAATGGCCAAACCATGTGATCTTCATTTGAGCGGCTCCGACGAAGGGAGCTGTAAAATTAGCCCTTTCGCGCTCGCGGAGCAAAGGGCCATGCCGCTTATGGTGAGCCCCGCCCGCTTACCCCAAATTGGCCGTGCCAGTCGCGGCAATCCCGTAATTCCCGTCGATTTTCGCTTGTGCTAACGCTCTCGCATGTCCGGGACGCTGGTTGAGCTCGAGGCGCTGTCGACATTGCCGCGCCAGGCGAGGTTGATGGGCCTCGACATCGGCGCGAAAACGATCGGGACAAGCTTGTCGGATGTCGAGCGGATCATCGCGTCCCCGCTCAAGACGATCATGCGCACGAAATTCACAAAGGATGCGCGGGAGCTTTCCAAGCTGATCGCTCATCACGGCGTGGCTGGCATCGTCCTTGGCCTGCCGCGCAACATGGACGGCTCGGAAGGCCCCGCGGCGCAATCGGTTCGCTCTTTCGCTCGCAATCTCGCGCCACTTATTTCCCTCCCCCTCGTCTTCTGGGACGAGCGCTTATCCACGGCGGCGGTGACCCGTATGCTCATCGAGGCCGATCGCTCGCGCGCGCGACGAAACGTTCTCGTCGACAAGCTGGCGGCCACTTACATCCTGCAAGGAGCCCTCGACCGCCTCAATGGGCCTGACATGCAGCGCGACCCCGTCGATCCGGAGCAGCGCCGCAGCACTTGATAAGAGGGCTCGGGCCTATTGGGTTTATTGATACGGGCGGACCCCGCATGGGGTGTTGTAGATCGCCGTATGGGGCTGATCGTCACAAGGCGAGAACCCGATCGGGACGATTCCCACCGCATAAGGCCCGTAGATATACGCGAGTGGCCAGACGAAGGGTCGCCAGGCCATCACGTCCAGCCTTCGCGGATGTCCGCGCACCACGACGATACGTCGTCGGCGGATTGGGGCGGCAAACCTTGCCTCGTGACGCTCGATTTTGCGCACCGCGGCTTTAGCGGTCGGCAGGATGATGATTTGTGGGGCCACGATCACGGCGGGCGGGGGCATCGGCCTGTAACCAAACCCGCCAAAGGATGGCTCGAGCGGATAACCTTCGTCCGTCTCCTGCGGAACGGGAATCGGGAAAGGAACCGCAGAAGCTCCTTCGTCAATGCCGATGATGCGCGGTCCATGAAAATGCCGCCTCACCACCCGTTCGTGACGCATGACATGGCGAGACGAACGAAATGCACCAAGCCCCGCCGACGCATCGCGAGCCGCCACGACCATGGCTTGCGGCGAGGACAAATCATCGGCGCGAGCGCAGTGGGCGCCCATGGCGATCGTGAGAACGCTTCCCAAAACGGCCGGCCAGGCCCATCTCTCGCACATCACGCACGCTCCCGTTTGCAAGTTACGCCGGCAGCTTCACCGAATATCGGCAATAAATCATTGCCTCACAGCGAAATCTGGGAGCAGGCTTTCCAATTCATAACGAAAAATACACGAATGGCTTCGCATTATTATTTTGTCGATTTGGGCATTTACTTTTCAAGTTCTGGCCCTGCACTCCGGTTCGAGATAGTTAATGAGAGCGCTCGCCAAAGAGATTGCCTCCTCGTCGGCTCGCAAGCAGCTGGCACACTCGGCCCAGGCGCCGGCCGCCAGTTCCCGCGCAGCCGCCGGACCGCCTGGCCGTTTTGGCGCGAGCCCGCAAGAGATCGCCCATTACATCGGACAAATAACGGCTGAGCTTTCGACCATGGCGCGCAGAAGCGACCTCGGGCTTCTCGCCTATTTCCTGCAGATGGCGCACGCGGAAGCTCGTGCCCTCTCCCGAAAATTCGAGCAAGGCTCGGGCCGTCCGTCGTAAGCTTGCTACCCTCGTTCATAGGATGAGGTGACGGTGATTTCACCGTCACTCTCCTACGGCAAGAGCTGCACGAGATCGCCGCCGACTCGACTGACGCGTCCTTGGAGCTCGAGTTCGAGGAGAGTCGCGCGCACCGCGCTCGCCGGCAATCCGCACCCACGCACGATGTCGTCGAGCGCCGCGGGCGAGGCGCCGAGCACGTCGAGAACGCGCTCCATGAAACGGCTTTTTTGCTCCCCATCATCGCGATGATGAAAGTGAGGGTCGAGGGCCGGCGCGTCGGCACCCATGGGCTGAAATTCTTGTGTTGAAATTTCCACCGAAGGTATCTCGGCCGGCTCACCGAAAATGTCGAGCTCTTCCCAAAGCGGCTCTTTTGTGTTTCCCGCCCCGTCCGCGAGGCCGCTCGGA
>JAFAQA010000537.1 GCA_019246665.1 Hyphomicrobiales bacterium | reverse complement strand
TGGATCATCCACACGCCTCCAAGCAGCTGCAAATCGATCGCGAACTGCGTCGGCATGACAAACAGGATCAACAGCGCGCCAAGCTTGACGATGAGCGACACGAGCTTGGCAAGCCCCGCTTCCCGCGAAGGCGAGAGATTCGGGTCGATGAAGATCTTCCAGAAGTTGCGCGTAAAGGTGTTCGCTGCGCCGATGGACATCACGGCCGCGGGAACGAGCGCGCCGATGGCAATGGCAGCGAAGGTGAAGCCGGCGAACCAGGAAGGGAACATCTTCAAGAAGAGCTGGGGCACGGCATCTTGAGGGTTCGCCACCTGGATGCCGGCGGCGTGCGCCATGTAGCCCATGATCGCGATGAGACCGAGCACCATGGAGTAGGCGGGAAGCGCGATGGCATTGCGCCTTATCGCATTGCCGCTCGAGGCTGCGAGGATGCCGGTGAGCGAATGCGGGTATAGGAACAGGGCCATCGCCGAGCCGACCGCGAGCGTGATGAAAGGCATCACTTGAGCGGGCTTCAGAATGAGGCCCGCCGCGACCTTCCCGCCCGAGGCCGCGACCTTCTTGTCAAGCGCGGCTCCGGCCGCATCGAAGATCGCGCCATAGCCGCCGAGCTGGGTTGGAATGTAGACGACAGCTGCGATCACGAAGATATAGATCATCGTGTCCTTGACGAAGGCGATCATCGCCGGCGCGCGCAAGCCGCTCGAATAGGTGTAAAGCGCCAAGATCACGAAGGCGATCGTCAGGGGTAAATGCGATAAGATGCCTTGCCCATGGAAACCGAGCGCCTGGATCACGCGCTCCATGCCGACGAGCTGCAAGGCAATATACGGCATGGTGGCGACAATGCCGGTGGCGCACACCGCAAGCGCGAGCCATTTGTCGCCATAGCGACCAAGAATGAAGTCTCCAGCCGTGATATATTCGTGCCGGTGCGCAACCGCCCAGAGGCGGGGGAAAGCGACGAAAAGCAGCGGGTAAATGAGGATGGTGTAGGGCACGGCAAAGAAGCCGTAGGCGCCGATCGCGTAAATGAGGGCCGGCACCGCGATCACCGTATAGGCGGTGTAAAGGTCCCCACCGAGCAAGAACCAGGTGATCCAGGCGCCGAAGCGCCGTCCACCGAGCCCCCATTCATGGAGGACATCGAGAGGGCCCGCCTTCCAGCGCGACGCCATGAAGCCCATCACCGTGACGACGGCGAAAAAGAAGATGAAGACGAGCGTGGCTGGCCAATTCAGGTTCTCGATCACCGCGCCTCTCCCTTATAGGCCGCGAGAATGAAGAGCGCCGAAACCAAGACGAGGAGAAGAAGGGACCAGTAGAAGAGAGGGAACCCGGCGAGCCGTGGCTCGATGCTGTTGTAGAGAGGCGTGCACAAGGCGAGCACGCAAGGGATCAGCAAAAGCACGTATTTCATTCTCGCTCCCCGTCAGATCGTTGCTTTGGGTTCGCCGCCTGCCCGCGTTCATGAGCGGCGAATCGCACCGTATCGATCACATCTTGGCCACAATTTATAGGCTGGCGAAGCCAGATGTAAACAGCGCCGGTGGAGGCTTTTTCCCGCCGGGAACCGCTCGCATGGGCCGGGTCAACCGAGCGCCGCGCTAGAAGCCCGTCACCTTGCGCGACAAGGCAGCCTTGCGTGTCGCCGGGCTTGCCAATGCGCCCCCTATGGGGGTTATTGGGACAAAACCACTTTGGCACCCGCCACGCGGAAATAATGGAGAAACGCCATGCCTGAGCCGAACATGCGCATCTTTTACAAGGGCGAATGGCATGACGGCCCAATCAACTTGATGGGGCCGCACCACCATGCCTTTTGGCTCGCCTCCTCGGTCTTCGACGGGGCTCGGGCTTTCGAAGGCGTCCTGCCGGACATAGATCGCCATTGCGAGAGGCTCAATCAATCGGCGCAGCGGCTCTTCCTCAAGCCCATCATGACGTCGGAGGCAATTGTCGAGCTTGCGCGCGAAGGTGCGAAGAAGTTCGGGCCGAAGGCCGAGCTTTACGTGAAGCCGATGTATTGGGCCGAAGGCTCCGGCTTTTCGCAGGTGGCGCCGGATCCGGATTCGACCGCTTTTTGCCTGCATCTCTTCGAAGCGCCTCTGCCACAGCCGGTCGGCGCCGCGATCACGCTTTCGCCGTTCCGCCGGCCGACGCTCGAATCGATGCCGACCGATGTGAAGACCGGCGCGCTTTACCCGAACAATGCGCGTGCGCTCCTCGAGGCCAAGAGCCGCGGTTTCACCAATGCGCTCGTCCCTGACCTTCTCGGCAATATCGCCGAGACCGCGACCTCGAACATCTTCATGGCCAAGGATGGTGTGGTGATGACGCCCGCGGCAAACGGCACCTTTCTCAACGGCATCACCCGCCAGCGCGTGATCAAGCTCTTGCGCCAAGCGGGCGTGACGGTTCTCGAAACGACGCTCGTCTATCGCGACTTCGAGCAGGCGGATGAGATCTTCACTTCGGGCAATTTCGGCAAGGTGCAGCCGGTCGTGAAAATCGACAGCCGCGATCTGCAACCGGGCCCGCTCTTCCGCCGCGCGCGCGAGCTCTATTGGGATTTCGCTCATTCCCGCCTGAAGGCAGCCGCTTGAGATGAACGAACTTTCCAATCGAGTTGCCCTGGTCACCGGGGGCGCGTCCGGCATTGGGCGCGCTTCGTCGGTTGCGCTCGCGCGCGCCGGCGCCGATGTGGCGCTCACGTACTACACCGCCGCCGATGAGGCCCGCTCCGTCGTCGCCGAGATCGAGGCGCTCGGGCGGCGTGCGCTCTCCCTCAAGGCCGACATGACGGAGGCGGGGACCGTGGAGCGTGTCGTCACGCAAACGGAAGAAAAGCTCGGCCCGATC
>JAFAQA010000530.1 GCA_019246665.1 Hyphomicrobiales bacterium | reverse complement strand
AGCGCTCGGCGAATACGAGCCCGCACCCGCCCCGCCGGCCGCCGACGCTTATTTCTCGGGCGACCGGCCTGTGACGCTGCTTTACGATGAGATCGAGGCGCTCTGGGGCGCGATCGCCGAGCGCGACGACTGGAGCGAGTTCGAGGGAAAGCTCGCCGCGATCGAGCGCGTGCGCGAAGCTTATGGTGTGGAGTAAACTCGTTTCGCTCGAACGGTCGGCTCAATCCGCCGCGAGCTCGCGATAGAGCGCCGCCACCTTGTCGATCACGTGGCGCTCGGTGAAGCCGCCGAGCACACGCTGACGCGCCGCCGCGCCGAGGCGCTCCACGCGCTCCCGATCAGCCGCGAGCGCCACCATGGCGCGCGCCAGGGCTTCCGCATCACCTGGCGGCACCAATAGGCCCTCGACACCGTCGCGCACGAGCGCGCGGCAGCCGGGGACGTCGCTCGTGAGGATCACGCGGCCGCAGCTCGCGCCCTCGAGCAAGGTGCGCGGCAGCCCCTCGCCGCCACGTGAAGGAAGGCAGCAGACATGATGCGTGCGCCACACGGTGGCAGCATCGTTCGTGCGTCCGTGCCAGGTTATTCCGGGCTCGCGGCTCCAGCTCTCGAGTGTCTCGCGCGAAAAGGCCTTCGGATTGGTCGCGTCCGGCTCGCCGTAGAGCGAGAGCTCGACGGCCGCGCCTTCGGCCCGAGCGCGCCGTGTCGCCTCGACAGCGACGTCGATCCCCTTAGACCACACCATGCGCGCCACGACGGCAAGCTTGAGGGGTGGCATCGTCGGCATCGGGGCCGGCGCATAATGATCAGGATCGACGCCGGCGCCCCCGACGATGACCACGCGCTCGTCTTCAGTCCCCTTGAATCCGAGAAGCCGCGCATCATCCGTATTTTCGAGGAGGAAGCGCGTTTTTTTGCCATCGAGCGGCCCACGAAGCAAAAGCCGCGTCGCGAGGCGCAAGCTGCGCGCCGCCGGCGAATTCGAGGCGCCCAGGAAGCCGAGCCCCGTCACGGCATGAACGCGGCGCCTGATCCCGGCGAGCTTCGCCGCGATCCCACCGAGCACGATCGGCCACAAGGCGATGAGATGCACGATCGCCGGCCGCTCGGCGCGCAGGATTCGCGCAAGGCCCGTGATCGTCGAAAAGGCTTGGCCGAGCTCGCGGCGACCGCGATCGGTCTCGAACGGGATGACACGTGCGCCTTCGGCTTCGATAGCGGCGCGATGCTCGCGCACGCGGCAGATCACCGCCGGCGCGAAGCCCGCCGCGCGCGCGGCCCGTAGCATCGGCAGGAAATGCGATGCGAAGAACCAGTCCTCGGTGACGACGAAGATGAGGCTTTTCATCGCATTCGCACGAGCCGCGTTTTGCGAGCCGAACTTTTTATCGAGGCTGGCCATTTGCGCGCCAGCCAGTTCATCGCAACGCAAAACATTGGGCGAAAGGACGGCAGGGTTCGTCTCGAGGATCGGCTGGGGAAAGGCGAGTCATCGCGCATTTTCATTCGGTCTTCATGCCATTCCTAGGCCATGACGCAGGAACCTGCTGCGCCTCGATCATTCGATCCGCGATCGATCTTGAATTGAGCAGAATGTCGTTAAGAAACCGGTTTCCGCGATTCCGGAGACTGCCCTAAATAGCGTTGCGCCTTCTCGCGCAGGTGGCGCTGCTTAGTATAAAGGTTAACGGTGGAAGTTGCGGCGAATCTCTGCCCATGGAGACGCCCGCGCCAGAGGATGCCCAAATTCCATGTCCAGCATGAGGCATCGCCAATTTGAAGAGAGCGATTATGCCCGCCACGACGACCGATGCCGCTCAGAAGTTCGATCTCTCGCGCGCGAGCGAATATGAGACGCAAAGCCGTATTGCGCTTGCGGGTTATGAGGCTTGCCACGAGCTTGCAGCGGCTATGCTTGCCGTCGCGCTGGGAACCGGCACCACCGCGGAAATTCTGGTAGCGGGGGCAGGCGGTGGTGCGCAGGAAATCGTCACGGCCGGGACGCTCGAGCCCGGATGGCGCTTTACCGCCGTCGATCCGTCTCCGCCGATGATGGAGCTAGCCATCGCGCGGCTCAAAGAACGCGGTTTTCTCGATCGAACCGAGGTGCATCTCGGTTTTGTCGATGACCTTCCGGCCAGCAAGCGTTTTGATGCGGCAACCTTGATCGGCGTGCTTCATCATCTGCCGGGCGTCGATGCCAAGCGAGCCATCTTGCGATCCCTCGCGAAACGCTTGAAGCCCGGCGCTCCACTGATCCTTGCCGGCAACCGCTATGCCTATGCCAGCCAGCCGCTTCTTCTCGCGGCCTGGGGCGAACGCTGGCGGATGAAGGGCGCGGCACCTGCTGAGGTCGAAGCCAAGCTTTCCAAGATCCTACAGGGTGCCGATCCTCCGGCTTCGGATGAGGCCGTGGCGGCCCTGCTTGAGCAAACGGACTTTGCACCGCCAACCCAGTTCTTCTCAAGCCTCTTTTGGGGAGCATGGCTCACACGCCGAAGCAACGAAGACCCCACCTCAGACTAAAGGCTCGTTTGACTCGACGCCATAGTGACGACCGCTACGTAGGCGCTCGGCACCGGCCTCCTGGCAGATGCTTTTGCAGTTTAGCCCCGCCGGTATATGAGCGAGGCCCGGCCGCACAGGAGAACTTCATGGATCCGATCCCCTACCGTCGCGAGACGCCGGGAACGCAGCCTCCGGGCCTTTGGCCGGATTACCGAAGCACCGTGCTGCGCTCGCCGCGAAAGCCGCTCATCGCCTTGCCCCACACGCTCTCCGAGGTAACGGGGCCGATTTTCGGCCAGGATCGGCTGCAATCGAACGACGCGGATCTCACTTCCCAGCACAAGGAGCGCCCGATCGGCGATCGCATGATCGTCGCCGGGCGTGTCCTCGACGAGAACGGGCGGCCGGTCGCGGGCACGCTCATCGAGATCTGGCAGGCGAATTCGGCCGGCCGTTATTTTCATCCGCGCGATTCGCGTGACGCTCCGCTTGACCCGAATTTCACGGGCGGCGGTCGCACCCTGACGGATGAGGCGGGCCGCTACCGCTTCATCACCATCAAGCCCGGATATTACCCTTGGCAGAACCATGAGAACGCCTGGCGCCCGGCGCATATCCATTTCTCCGTCTTCGGTTCGAGCTTCGTGACGCGGCTCATCTGCCAAATGTATTTCGAGGATGACCCGATGCTTCGCTATGATCCGATCTATATGAGCGTGCCGAGCGAGGCTGGCCGCAAGCAATTGCTCGCCAAATTCGATTACGAGCTCACCATGCCAGGCTTCGGTCTTGGCTATCGCTTCGACATCGTGCTGCGCGGCCGCGACGCCACGCCTTTCGAGGCCGATGATCATGCCCATTGAGAGCGGCTGGGCAACGGTCGGGCCTTTCTTTCACGCGGTCCTGCCGTGGAAGGATGGGGGTGCGATGGCAAGGCCCGAAACCAAGGGCGAGCCCATCACGATCATCGGGTGCATCCTCGACGCCGAGGAACAGCCGATCAACGATGCGATGATCGAGCTCTGGCAAGCAAACGCCGCTGGAAGATACAACCATCCCGAGGACACCCAGCCCGGCGAGCTCGACCCGTCCTTCCAGGGCTTTGGGCGCGTTACTTCCGATGCGCAAGGCTGCTTCACCGTGAACACCATCAAGCCCGGCCCGGTTCGCGGCCTCGGCAATAGCTGGCAGGCGCCGCATATCGAGGTCTCGGTCTTCGCGCGTGGCGTTCTGAAGCGTCTGGTGACGCGCCTCTATTTCGAAGGCGAGCCCGCCAATGAACACGATCCCGTGCTCTCCCTCGTCGAGGAGACGCAACGGCGCGAGACGCTGATGGCAAAACCAGATCCGAAGGAACGCGGGCGCTGGCACTTCACGCTGCGGCTCGGCGGCCCGCAAGAAACCGTGTTCTTCGAGGTGTAGCGCCTTTTTCGGCTTTGCGTTCGGGCCTTCAATTCGCCGGCGGTTTGGGCCACGGCTTTTGCGGCCCCCGTGCCTCCTCGAACCAGCGGGCGACCTGCAGCACGCCGACATCGTCGAAGCGTTTCCCTGCGATCTGCAAACCTATCGGCAAGCCGCCTTCGGTATAGCCGCAATTGATCGAGGCGGCGGGCTGCTCGGACATGTTGTAGGGTACGGTGAAGGCGATGTGGTCGAGCGGGCGCACGCGATCGTTCGTGGGGCATGGGAGCTCGGCCGCGAAAGGCGCGACCGGCGACACTGGCGACAGCACGTAATCAAAGGGCTCGCACGCCGCAATGGCCGCTTGGCGCGTCACCATGATCTGGCTGAAATCCTTGAACACCTTCGTGCCGCTGAACTGTTTCGCTGACATCGCCCAATCGACAATGAAGGGGAGCGCCTTGGCGCGTCGCGCTTCCGGCAAGGCGGATATGTCGAGGTAAGCGCGCATGCGCCAGAAATGATCGAGGCCGTCGAGCATCTCGCGCGTGAAGAAGGGGCGCATCACCTCGATCTTCGCGCCCGCATCGGCGAAGGCCTTTGCTGCAGCCTCGACGGCCGTTCGCACCTGCGGCTCGACCGGCAAGCCGCAGCTCGCCTCGAGCAGGAGGCCGATGCGCAAACCTTTCGGCGTGCGCGCCGGAGCATCGAAGGCCAATTTCCGATAGGGAAGGCTCATATGATCGCGCGCATCGGGTTTGGAGACGACGCTCATCAGAAGAGCTGAATCCACGACGGTTCGCGTCATCGGCCCGGCGACACGTCCGATATAGGGCGGATCGATGGGGACGAGCCCGAGGCTCGGCTTCAAGGTGAAGATGCCGCACCAGGTGGCCGGGAGCCGCACCGAGCCGCCGATGTCCGTGCCGAGATGCAAGGGCCCATAGCCGGCGGCGGCCGCCGCGCCTGCGCCTGCCGAGGATCCGCCCGGGTTTTTCGCGAGGTCCCACGGGTTTCGCGTCAAGGGATGGAAGCTCGAGAGCCCTGAAGACAGCATGCCGTAATCGGGCATGGTGGTCTTGCCGAGGATGACGGCGCCCTCTTCGCGCACCCGTGCGGCAGGGGGCGCATCGGCTGGTGCCGGCGTGAGGTCCGAGGCCGCGGTGCCGAGCGGCACCGGCACGCCCTTGGTCGCGATGTTATCCTTGATGGTGATCGGCACGCCGTCGAGCAGACCTTGCGGCTCGCCATGACGCCAACGCGCTTCCGAGCGGGTCGCGGCCGCCAAAGCGCCTTCGGGATCGAGGCGGTAGGTCGCGTTCAGGTGCGGCTCCCAAGCCGCGATGTGATCGAGGATCGCGCGCACCACCTCGACGGGCGAAAGCGTTTTGTCGCGGTAGGCCGCGAGAAGGTCAACGGCGGACAAGTCGTGAAGGGACATGAAGGCTCGCAATAAAGTCGAGGTGAGGGGGAGAGCATGATCCTAAAAAATCGGAAACCGGTCTTTCGAAAAGATCATGCCAGTCAACGGGAAGCCAGCGGGGCGGCATCATGCCATGGGAGTAGCTCGGGCTGCTACTTGAAAAGAACCCTGCGGCCACCCCAGATGAGAGCGCGCAGACGGATCGGTCGATGAGACTTTTGCTCTCGCGATTGATCCAGAAACAGGGAAGTCGTGGTCGGGTCTTTCCGGCAGATGGTTCCATGTCGGGGCCGGACCCCGGACCGCCATCCGAGAGGAGGTTGCGATGTTCAGCTGCTCTTCCGCCACGGACCGGGGTTTTCGCGGCTTTCAGCCGATCGAGCTCGTGGCGATGATCCTTGGTTTCGTCTTCTTCTGGCCGATCGGGCTTGCCATTTTGGTATTCAAGCTCTGCGGCGGACAATTTCCGCGTTTTGCAGGGGCTGAATGGCAAAACGGGCCCTGGGGAAGCAGCTCTTGGTCAAGTTGGGCAAACCGCTTCTGGGGCGGCTCCGTGCCCTCGGGCTGGCAAAGTTGGGCCGAGCCGCGCAGCTCGAACCAGGCTTTCGAGGAGTACAAGCGTTCGACGCTCGAGCGCCTGGAAGCGGAGCGGCGCAAGCTCGCTGAGGAAGAGCGTGCCTTCGCGGAATTCCTGCGCGAATTGCGGACCGCGCGGGACCGTGAGGAATTCGACCGCTTCATGCAATCGCGTCACCAGCAGGGAAATGGCTCGACAGGAGCGTGACTCCTCCATCAGGATCTGAAATTCAGCGACAAAGGGCGGCTCTCACGGCCGCCCTTTTTGTTTGGAGGCAGGCAAGTCAGGTTTTGGCATTCCGCGGGAATTGGGTGGAAGAGCTGCCAACTTCGGCAGTTGTGATTCGCTCTGATGTTGCGCGAAATTTGGGGCGCCATACGAAGCCGCGAAAGTTCCGAGCGCCGATTCGAGCAGGTGGCGCGAAGGAAATTTTTTTCAGAAAAAACATGTCCGGTTAAAGACTTAGGTTCTTATGATGGGCCGATTCGAAGATTCCCCCAAACACACCCCGATTCGCCGTCGTATTTTCTCCGCAACAATCGGCAGGATAGCTGGAACAAGGCCGAGAGCCATGGCCTTTTGAAGAGGTGGAGGTTTTGCCGGCCGATACGAGTGCCGGCATTCGTTCAACTTGCATCACTTGACCGGAGAACCAGCAATGACCTCATCGTTCAGATGCTTTTTCGGAACGCTTGCCCTCGCCGTCGTTGCGGCGCTCGTGTCCCCGCCTCCGGCCGAAGCCCAAACACAGGTCGGCACCTTGAGTTGTGATACTTCAGGTGGAATCGGGTTGATCGTCACCTCGCAGCAACGGCTCAACTGCACCTTTAAGGCGGTCAACAGGC
>JAFAQA010000495.1 GCA_019246665.1 Hyphomicrobiales bacterium | reverse complement strand
CTCGCTTGCCGGCTCGGGCTCGCGCAGGCCCCAGAGGCACCAGATCACCGCGGCGAGCGCGATGGCGCCGCCGATCAAGGCGGAGAAGCTGGGCTCCTCGTCGAACACGAGCCACACCCATAGCGGCGCCAAGGGCACATCGAGGAGGCCAACGAGCCCGGCCTCGCTCGAAGGGATTAAGCGTCCGCCGTTGAGGAAAAGCAGATAGGCGAAGCCGGTGGTCGTCGCGCCGAAGACCGCGAGGATCAGCATTTCGCTCGAGCTTGGAAGGCCGCCGGGAACGAACGGGAAGCAAAACAGTGCGCATAAGAGGGCGCCGAGCGCGTTGATAGGGGCCATCGCCATCGACGGATAGCGCCGCGCCATCACCAGTAGCACGGCAAAGGAAAGCGTCATGAGAAAAGAGAGCGCGTTCCCGGAAAGGTCCGAAGGCCTTGTCGCGGAACCTGCCATGATGGCGATCCCAAGCAGCGCCACCAAGCTCGCGATCAAGGTTCGCTGCTCGATCCTCTCGCGAACCCATAAATAGGCGACGGCCGCGGCGACGAAAGGAACCGTCGCGTAGATCACCATCACATTGGCAACGGTCGTGAGCTTGAGAGCGGCCACGAAGCATATCATGGAGACCGCCGCGATCGGCGCCGCCAGGACGCCAAGCCATCCCATGTCGCGAAATGCCTTCGGCGCCTCGCGGCCCTTGTCGATGAGGACCGCGACGAAAAGCGAGAGCGCGCTGAACAGCGCGCGCCAGGCTTGCATCGTCCACAGATCGAGATCGAGGAAGCGCACGAAGAGCCCGCCCGTGCTCCACACGACGCTTGCCGCCGCGACGAGCGCAATTCCACGGACCCTGTTGCTGCTTTGCTTCAAGGACGCACTCGCGGGAGGGGTGGACGCGCGGCCTTCTTATCACAGATCGTCTCGCGCTCCTCGTCGTCATGGGATCGGCGAGCCGGGCGCACGCCTTTCCATTCCGCCGCGCCCTCGTTATGAGGCGGTAAGGGATCGACGAAAGAGAGCGTCAGATGACGGATATGCGCCTCGTGGTGGTCGGCGCCGGCGGACGGATGGGTTCGACCCTCATCCGGGCCATTCGCGAAAGCAAGGGTTGCGTGCTCACGGGCGCGATCGAGCATGATAGCCATCCGCATCTTGGCAAGGACGCGGGCATGCTTGCGGGCGCCGAGGCATTGAACATCCCGCTCACCTCGGATGCGCTCACGGCCTTTGCTCAAGCCGACGGCGTGCTCGACTTCACAACGCCTTCTGCTTCGGTTGCTTTCGCGGCGCTCGCCGCCCAAGCGCGCCTCGTGCACGTCATCGGCACCACGGGCCTGGGCGAAGCCGAAATGGCAAAGATCAGGGCCGCCGGGCGCCACGCGGTCATTGTCCAGTCCGGCAATATGAGCCTCGGCGTCAATCTCCTCGCCGGGCTCGTGAAACAGGCGGCAGCGGCGCTCGGTCCCGAATTCGATATCGAGATCGTCGAGATGCATCATCGTCATAAGGTCGATGCGCCTTCCGGCACGGCTTACCTTCTCGGAGAGGCGGCAGCGCGAGGGCGCGGCATCGAGCTTGCCGCTCACTCAGCAAGCGGGCGACACGGTCAGACCGGGGCGCGCCGCGAGGGCGATATCGGCTTTGCCGCTTTGCGAGGCGGCTCGGTGACGGGAGATCACGGCGTCGTTTTCGCTGGTCCGCGCGAGCGCCTCACGCTGTCGCACCATGCCGAGGACCGTAGTCTCTTCGCTTTGGGGGCCGTGCGCGCCGCGCTTTGGGGCCGAGGCAAGAAGCCTGGCCTCTATTCCATGGCGGACGTGCTCGGCTTATCGGGCTGAACCAAGCTCTCGGAGGATCGAAGGGAAGCCTCATGGACCGACTTCTCGTGCTCGTGCGCCACGGCCAGAGCGAGTGGAACCTCAAGAACCTGTTCACCGGTTGGAAGGACCCGGGCCTCACCGAGCAAGGCGTCGCCGAGGCGAAGGCCGCCGGCGCGAGCTTGCGCAAGCTCGGCCTCTCCTTCGATGTCGCCTTCACCTCCGCCTTGTCGCGTGCGCAAAAAACCTTGACCTTGATGCTCGACGAGATCGGCCAGCCGCGGCTCGAAACCTTCCAGGACGCCGCGCTCAACGAGCGCGACTATGGGGACCTCTCCGGCCTCAACAAGGATGATGCGAGGAAACGCTGGGGCGAGGAGCAGGTCCATATCTGGCGCCGCTCCTATGACGTCGCGCCTCCCGGAGGAGAGAGCCTCAAGGACACCGCCGCGAGGGTCCTCCCTTATTACCTCGAATATATATTGCCGCGCGTGATGTCGGGGCGCCGCGTGCTGGTCTCCGCCCATGGCAACTCGCTGCGCGCTCTCGTCATGGTTCTCGACCATCTCGACACGAAATCCGTCCTCTCGCTCGAGATCGCAACCGGCGAGCCACTCCTCTACCGACTCGGTGAGGATACGCTCGTGCGCGAGAAGCAAGTCCTACGGCTGTGACCCCGCTGGTCCATCACCGTGACAGCTCGTCGGCATGTCGAGGTGGGAAACCGCTCTTGTTGGTAAGTGATAAGTTTCACGTTACATATGATCAAGCGGTTTCGGCATAAAGGTTGGAGCGTTTTTCGTGCGGGACGACGCAAGCGGTCTGAACCCGCAATTCGTCCCCAAGCTTCGGCGCATGCTTACCGCCCTTAATGACAGCAGCGAGCCACGGGGCATGAATTTCCCGAATTATCGCCTCCATCCGCCGAAGGGCGACCGCAAAGGACAGTGGGCCGTATGGGTCACGGGAAACTGGCGGTCGGTCTTCGAGTTCGACGGAGAGAACGCCGTCAATGTCGAGCTGGTGGATTACCATTGACCGGAAAGGAAAGCGACATGCGAATGCGCAACCCCTCTCACCCCGGTGAGATCATCCGGGAGGATTGCCTCGAGCCCCTCGGTCTCACCGTTACGGCTGCCGCCAAAGGCCTTGGTGTGACGCGCAAAGCCCTGTCCGATCTGTTGAACGGGCACAGTGGCGTGTCCCCGGAAATGGCGATCCGACTCGAAAAGGCTGGATGGGGCACGGCCGATACTTGGCTTCGGATACAGATGACCCGGAACCTCTGGGAAGCCCGCCGACGCGCCGGCAGGATCAAGGTCAAGAAGTTCGAATCGACCGCGGCCTGAGTATCCGTTGTCGTTTCTGTTCAACCGAAAGAAATCTGATGAGCCTGAAATTCGGCGTCTTCGACCATATGGACCAGGGCGCCGTTCCCTTGGGACGTCAATACGAGGAGCGGCTGAAGCTCATCGAGGCCTACGATCGCTTCGGCTTTCATGCGTATCATCTTGCCGAGCATCATGCGACGCCGCTCGGCATGGCGCCTTCGCCGAGCGTCTTTCTCGCCGCCGTCGCGCAAAGGACGAGGCGCCTGCGCTTCGGGGCGCTCGTGCACACGCTCTCGCTCTATCATCCGCTGCGGCTCGCCGAAGAGATCTGCATGCTCGACCAGATGAGCGGCGGACGCCTCGAGCTCGGCCTCGGCAAGGGCATCTCGCCCCACGAGCTCGCCTATTACGGTGTCGCGCCTGAAAAAGCGCAAGACCTCTATGTCGAGGCGAGCACCGTGATCCTCAAGGCGCTGGAGGGCGGGACGCTGAGCTTCAACGGCGAGCATTTCCGCTTCGCGGATGTGCCGATCGAGATGATGCCCGTGCAAAGGCCCCATCCGCCCTTATGGTGCGGCACCTCGAACCCCGAGGGCACGCGCTGGTTCGCCGAGAACCGTGTGAACTGCGTGACCAATGCTCCTGCAAAGCGGGCTCGTGCCATCACCGATCGCTATCGCGAGGAGTGGGAGAAGCTCGGCCACAGACCCGCGGAGCTGCCCTTCATCGGCATGGCCCGGCACATCATCGTGGCGGAGAGCGATGCCGAGGCGATGGAATTCGGCAGATCGGCTTACTCGAAATGGTACAGGAGCTTCATGCTCCTGTGGAATCTCTACGGCACAAAGCCGCCGAATGTCGTTCTGCCAACGGATTTCACGGAATTCGTTCGCGGCGGTTTTGCCTTCGTGGGCACGCCCGACGAAGTGCGCGAGCGCATGCTCGCCGAAATCGAGGCCGCCGGCATCAACTATCTCCTTTGCCGCTTCGCGTTCGGCGATCTTCCCTTTGAGGTCTCGCGACGTTCCGTCGATCTTTTTGCGACCGAGGTGATGGGAAAGCTGATGACGAAGCTCCCAGCCTGAGCGTGCGTTTGGCGTCGAGGCATGCCTGCACTACCTCTCATCATGCGGGCTTCGCGTCGTATGAATGAAGCGGTGCGCGACCCTGCGGAGGCGAGTTGATGGCGCGACAATCGATCGAAATCGCCCCGGGGGCCGTCTATTACCCCGGTTACCTCGATCGGGCCGCGCAAGAGGCCCTGCTTGCGGATGTCGGCGCCGCAATCGCCACGGCTCCGCTCTACCATCCGCGCATGCCGCGATCCGGTAAATCGTTTTCGGTGCGCATGACGAATTGCGGGCCGCTCGGCTGGGTCTCGGACATTGACGGATACCGCTACCAAGCGACTCATCCGGAAACCGGAGCGCCATGGCCGCGCATTCCGGAGTTGCTGATGTCCGCCTGGCGGGAGCTCTCGGGCGTTCCTTTCCCGCCGGAGGCTTGTCTCGTCAATTACTATGCCGAGGGCACTCGCCTTGGCCTGCATCAGGACCGCGACGAGAACGAGCTTGCCGCGCCCGTCGTCTCGCTCTCGCTCGGCGACGCTGCGATTTTCCGGTTTGGCGGCACAAAGCGAGGAGAAGCGACACGCTCCGTCAAGCTCGTGAGCGGGGACGCTTTCGTCTTCGGGGGAGCCTCGCGGCTCGCCTATCACGGCATCGACCGCGTGCTCACTTCCACCTCGACGCTTCTTCCGCAAGGCGGGCGCATCAATCTCACCTTGCGCCGCGTGACGCCTGCAGAATGAACCCTGCAGAATGAACCCCTGCGTCTTGGTGCGCATCGCTGCCGCGCCTCCCGACGGGTTGTGCTTGCGCCCTCCAGGGGCAATATGTGCATAAGCTCATAACTTGGGCTTCGTCGGGAACAGCGGGGAGGCCGCAATGACCGCTTGCATCGTCGGTTGGGCACACACGCCTTTCGGCAAGCATGACGCCGATACCGTCGAGAGCTTGATCACTCGCGTCGCGCGCGAGGCGCTGGACCATGCGGGCGTCACCGCGCGTGATATCGATCAGATCTATCTCGGTCATTTCAACGCGGGGTTCAGCCCGCAGGATTTCACTGCCGCGCTCGTGCTGCAGGCGGATGAGAATTTCCGCTTCAAGCCGGCGACGCGGGTCGAGAACGCCTGCGCCACCGGCTCCGCCGCCGTGCATCAGGCCGTGAACAGCATCGAAGCCAAGGCCGCGCGCATCGTGCTCGTGGTCGGCGTCGAGCAGATGACGAAGACACCTGCGGCTCAGATCGGCGAGAATTTGCTGCGGGCTTCCTATTTGCCCGAGGACGGGCAGACCCCCGCGGGCTTCGCGGGGGTCTTCGGCAAGATCGCCGGCGCCTATTTCCAGCGACACGGCGATCAATCCGATGCGCTCGCGCTCATCGCGGCGAAGAACCACAAGAACGGTGTCGACAATCCCTATGCGCAGATGCGCAAGGATCTCGGCTACGAGTTCTGCCGCAAGGAGAGTGAGAAGAACCCCTTCGTCGCCGGCCCCTTGAAGCGAACCGATTGCTCCCTCGTCTCGGATGGTGCCGCGGCGCTCGTCCTCGCCGATCTCGAGACGGCCTTGTCGATGCGACGGGCGGTCGCCTTCCGGGCACGCGCCCATGCACAGGATTTCCTGCCGATGTCGAAGCGCGACATTCTGAAGTTCGAAGGTTGCGCGACGGCATGGGGTCGCGCTCTCGAAAAGGGCAGGCTCACTCTTGACGACCTCTCCTTCGTGGAGACGCATGATTGCTTCACCATCGCCGAGCTCATCGAATATGAGGCGATGGGCCTCGTTCCGGAAGGGCAGGGCGCTC
>JAFAQA010000255.1 GCA_019246665.1 Hyphomicrobiales bacterium | reverse complement strand
GATTGCTGCGTATTCTGCTCTTATGGAGACGTGCCTTGTCCTCCCATCCAGGAAGCTCGAGCGGGCGGAGCCGCCGCGAGCTGCTGCGCTCCGGCAGGTGGCGGCAGCTAGCTCAAGCCGCGTCTTTCGCTTTCCATGCGCTGGCCTGATCGAGGCGCTCGATCGCGGCCGCGTTCAGCTTGAGGCGCGTCGCCTTGGCGAGCTCGCCGAACTGCGCCACGCTCGTCGCGCTGGCAATCGGCGAGGTGACGCTTGGGCGCGCCATGAGCCAAGCGAGCGCCACCTGTGCCGGCGTCGCCTTCAGCTCGGACGCGACCGCGTCGAGCGCGGAAAGAATCGCAAGGCCACGCTCGTTGAGATAGGTGTTGCCGACGCGTTGGCCGCGGGCCCGACCCTCCACATCCGCCTTGCTTCGATATTTGCCCGTGAGAAACCCCGCAGCGAGCGAATAATAGTTGATGACGCTGACGCCTTTGGCGAGGCAGATAGGTTCGAGCTCCTTCTCGAAAACCTCGCGATCGTAGAGGTTGTAGAGCGGCTGCAAGGTCTCGTAACGCGGAAGGCCTTTCTTCTCGGCGAGCTCCAGCGCCTCTGCGAGACGAGTCGCGCCGAAATTCGAAGCACCGATGGCGCGGACCTTCCCGGCCTTGATGAGCTCGGCGTAGCAGGAGAGCGTCTCCTCTTGGGGCGTCTCTGTGTCATCGACATGGGATTGGTAAAGGTCGATGCAGTCCGTCTGCAAGCGACGGAGCGAAGCCTCCACGCCTTCCCGGATGTAGGCCTTGGTCAAACCTTTCTTGCCCGCCCCCATGTCCCACCCGACCTTGGTCGCAATCACGACCTTCTTGCGATTGCCGCGCGCCTTTATCCAGCGGCCGATGATCGTCTCCGATTCCCCTCCCTTATGCCCCGGGACCCAGATCGAATAGCAATCAGCGGTGTCGATGAAATTGAAGCCCTCCGCCAAAAAAGCATCGAGCAAGGCGAAGGAGGCGGACTCATCGGCCGTCCATCCGAAAACATTACCCCCGAAGCACAGCGGCGACACCATGATCTCCGTCTGTCCAAGCCGCCGCATCGTCATGACTGTCCTCGTTGGTGATTGTCGACATTCCAAGAATGAGGGATCTCATCCGCGGCCTGTTGTGCACAAGTGGTGAGGCAAGACAAGACCGCTGGCGAGTAGCAGCAGTTTTCGGCGCTTCAGCCATGAGCGGAGGCGGGGGCGTTGGCCTTTGTCCCGACGCCCTTGAAGAAAGTGTAGCAAAATACACCGTCCGGCTCGGCCGTCCGTTCAAGGCCGCGAATCCCGGCGTCGAAAGCTTCAGGCTCGATCAACCCGGCCTTGATTGCCGGTTCACGCACCCCTTGAATCATGGCTGTGAAGGTCTTCCTCGTGAAGCCATCGATCAGGTCGGGTCGGCTACCATCCACATAGACCGTTCGGGGAGAGACCCGCACTGGGTGAAGACCCGCTTCGACCATCAGCGGATAAAGCTGCCGACCGATGAGAGCATTGCCTCCTCCCAGCCGCTGCAGCTCGATCTGGCATTTGATTGCTTGATGGGCCGGGTCGCTGTCGGGATGGAAATAGGTCGAACCATGATCCCCTTCGATGGCGGTCACGGTCCCGCCCGTCTTCAGCAATCGGATAAGCATGGCCAACGCGGCGACAGGGCTCGGAAGATGTTCGAGGAGAAAACAAATGAAGATGTGGTCGAAGGATTCCTCCGCGAAGGGCAAGTTGAAGACATCAGCCTGCTCGAAGCGCACGTTGAGGAGGCCCGCCGCCTCGCTCGCCGCTTTTGCCGCGGCAAGCGAATCCGGGGAAATATCGACCGAGGTAAAAAACGCTCCTGGGCTTCGCCTCGCGAGCGTCATCGTCTGAGCGCCGACCCCACACCCTGCCTCGAGGACCTGGCTTCCTGGCGCATAATTTGTGTCGCCGTGCAGGATCTCGACCAGCGTCCCCGCCTGGTCGTGCAGGCGTTCATGTTCGCGTTCACGATAGCCGTGAACATAAGTTCGGCTCATATCGCCTCTCTTCTGGCGCGCGAAAAGAAGTGAGCAAGGCACTTTTGCTGGAGATCATGATTTGCCAAAGGGCGACAAAATCAAGGGGCGAGCCGCCAAAGCGGACCTCGGGCACGAACCTTCTCGAGGCGCTCGAGTGTTGCTTCATCAGCTTCGGGCACGATGTGGCCGAGCGGTTGGGCCGCGCCTTCGCGCCATCCCATGGCCGCGAGGACGCTCGGCGCCTCATAATAATCCTGGAGAAGGTTGGAGACGAAAGTCCGAAAGGCGTCGAAGCTCTCCTTCTCGATGCTCGCAAGCACGTCGGTGCGCGCCGAGAGAGGCGCTCGCGCGAAAGCCTCCTCGCCCCCCGCGCGCTGCGCGATCATCTGAAGAATAGTGTCTTGTTCGGCACTCTTTGCCTCGAGGACCACGCCCGCCTGCGTTCCGCTTGGCAAGGGAGAAGCTCCGGAAGAGGCTTGATGCTCTCCCGGCAGGAGGGTGTCCACCACCGCGTCGAGGAACGCGCTCATCATCCGAGCGCACGCGCGAGATCGTCGGCAAACTTCAGCGCCACGGCGCCGATCGTCGAGCCCGGATTGACCGCGCCGACCGTCGGAAACACGCTTCCATCCGCAATGATCAGGTCGGCCACTCCATGCACGCGCCCGCTCGCATCGGTGACCGAGGTCGTAGGGTCGTTTCCCATGCGCGCCGTGCCGAGGAGGTGCCATCCGGTCAAAGGCGCGACGGGAATTCGAACGGTTCGATGGGCGCCGGCGGCGCGCAACATCTCCTCCGCCCGGTCAAGCCCGAAATCGAGGGCCCGACGCGTATGCTCGGAGACCCGGTACTCGAGCTTCACGCCCGGCAGGCCGTCGGCTTCGATTCGGTCCGTGAGCGTCACCCGGTTGTGCTCTTCCGGCAAGTCCTCGTTGCAGACGAGCACTGCCACCGAATGGCGGAATTCGTCGCGTAGCCAACGCTGTGCATCCTCGCCCCAAGGTTTATCGAGCCGCGTTGCTTGCAAGAGAAGGGCGTTCTCGCGTGTGACTTGAAGGTGCACGCCCCGCTTGAAACCGCGAGCCTCGTCCGTCTCGTAGAACTCATGGCTGTAGAGCGCGCAGCCGACGGGGCCCACAGGGCCGTCAAGCTCCTCGCGGAACACTCCTCGCGCATAAGCCGCGCCGTGAAACATGAGGTTCTTTCCTAGCGCCGGGCTGTCGACGCCGGACGCCAGAAGAAGGCGTGGCGTGCCGATGCCATTGCCGGCGATAACGACGATCTGCGCAGGCTGGAGGATGTCTTGGCCGCTTTCGTCGTGATAGCGGATGCCGCGCGCCTGTCCTCCCTCGATCTCGACCTCATGCACTACGCAATGCGTGCGAATCTCGACACCATTGCCGAGCGCCCTCGGCCAATAGGTGAGATCGGTCGAGGACTTCGCGCCAGTTGCGCAGCCGATGAGGCAAGGGCCGCAATGGTTGCATCCCGCTCTGCCCGCGTCGGAGCGCGAGTTGATCGCGGCATCGACCGGCCACCAATGCCAGCCCAGCGCGTCGAACCCACGTGCCGCCGCCATGCCCATTCGCCCGAGCGCGACGGGCGGCATGGCACGTTCGGGCTTTGGCGGATAGGCGGGGTCGCCGGCAAGCCCCGACACCCCGCATTCGGCATCGTTGAGGTCATAATAAGGTTCGAGATCGGCGTAGGAGAAAGGCCAGTCATCCCCGACGCCATCGAGGCTCCGGGTGCGGAAATCCGATGGATGCAGCCTTGGAAAATGCGCGGCCCAGGCGATGGTCGAGCCGCCGACGCCGTTCCACATGAGCGGCTTGAAGTCGGATTGCGTGTCGTCGATCGGATAATCGGCAGACGCTGATTTCCTTCCGGATTTCAGCCGCAGGTTAGGGGATGTCGCCCATTCATTCAAAACGGCCCGCTGCCAGTCGGAGCGCAGCGCCGGCAACGCCGATCGGTCCGGGAAGCCGCCTCTTTCGACGCAGAGGATGCGCAGATCCGGCCTTTGCTGCGACAAGCGCCAGGCAAAGGCGGCGCCGCCGAAACCCGCGCCCACGATCGCGATGTCGACAGGATCAAGCCGCATGGAAAATCGTCGTCACTGATTCTAAGTCCCAGTCAATCAGGTGAACGCGAGAGCGCATTTCACAAATTAGAGGGAGGCCCCGACATCGTCTAGCACCGCGCCGTTTTGGAGCTGGCGCTCGTCATGATGAGGTTGAACGCATTCCCGCAATGAGGAGCGCGTCGACCACCGTGACCTCACCGCTGCCTTCGCGAATGAGCAGAGGGTTGAGATCGCATTCCGCGAGATGTTCGTGCAGATCGAGAGCGAGTCGCGACAGGTTCGACAGCAACTTCGCGAGAGCGGCGAGGTCCGTCTTTGCGATGAGATTGCGGTAGCCGCCGAGGAGGGCGCCGAGCCTTGTGCGGCGGACCATGGACTTCGCGTCGGTGAGTGAAAGAGGGCTCAATCCTACGGCGCGATCATCCTCGAGTTCGACGAGAGTCCCGCCACTGCCGACGAGGACGAGCGCGCCGAATGGCGGCGCGGAGATGAAGCCTGCCATGGCCTCAATTCTTCCCGTCAGCGCCGGCTGTAGTTCGAACCCATCGATGCGTGCGTCGGGCCGCGCCTCGCGAACGCGCCGTGAAATGCGCTCAAGGGATTGGCGCAGCATCTTTGGATTTTCGATGCCGAGCTCAACGCCGCCGATGTCGGAACGATGTGGAACATCGGGCGATACGACCTTGACCACCAAAGGGTAACCGATCCCAGAGGCTTTCTCGATCGCTTCTTTCTTGGTACGCACGAGAGCCGAACGCACGAGAGGAATGCCGTACTCCGTCAAAATGCGGGCCGAGAGTTCCGCGGGAAGCGGGCCGGAGCGGCCGGCAAGCTCGCTCGCGATCCAAGTGGCCGTGCGCTTTCGCCGGCGAACGCCGCGAGTTGCTGGACCATGCTTCGCGCCTCGCAGCGCTCTTCCCCGGATTCCGAGATTGCGCAGCGCGACGAGGCCGTTCCGCAAACCGCGCAATACCGGTACCCCATAGGGCGACAATTCCTCGAAAATGCGGTGATGCGTGTTCTCCGCCGTCGGCGACACGAGCACGACCGGCTTCATCGTCTTCTGCCCATGCCGTCCATAAGCCTGGATGCGTGGCAGGTAATTCCCCAGCATCGTCGGGGTGAGGCTCGCTTGCGCGTCCTGGACGAACACGACGGTGTCGACTCCCTCGTCCTCGATGATCGCGTCGATCGCCTCGGCATCCTGCTCCACCGTATGGTGCACCGTCGCGCCGAGATCGAGCGGATTGCGTCCGGTCGATCCAGGTTGCGCCGCCTTGATGCGGGCCGCGGTATCCTCGCTCCAGGCCGCGATCGGGATGTTCAGTTGCGCCGCGAGATCGCAGGCGAGTGCCGTCTCGCCTCCGGAAATGCCGACGATCCCGAGCCGGCTGCCGGCGCTCGTTGCCGGCCGGGAGGCGAAGCATTCGAGCGTCGCAATCATCTCGTCGTAGTCTGAGACCGTCGGAACCCCGCAGCGAGCGAAGTAACATTCATAGGCATCGTTTCGGCTGATCAGCGCCCCGGTATGAGCTTGAACCGCCAAGGCACCCACGTCCGAGGTGCCGACTTTCAGCACGATCACGGCCTTGCCGGCGGCATGGATGGTTTCAACCGCTCTGGCGAAGTCATTCGGGTCCTTGATTTGCTCGAGGACGATGCCGATGACCGAAGTCTCGTCATCTCTCGCAAACCAGCGCATGTAATCGGGCGCGGTCAGCTGGAACTCGCTTCCCATCGTGACGACTTTCGAGAAGCCGACTGATGTCGAATTCATCAAGGAGATGGCGGCCGAGCCGGATTGCGCGATCAGCGCCACCTTGCCCTTGCGAACCTTCTCGGTGATCGTCGAAGGGTAGAGGGGGAGCTGGTCCGAGATGTTGATCAGCCCCATGCAATTCGGGCCATGGATCATCATCGGGCTCTTCAAAGCGAAATGGCGAAACGCGTCCTCCTCCGCGAGCGAGAAGCCGTTGGTGAAGACCATCGCGGAACGCACGCCCGCACGGTGCAGCTCTGAAAGCGAGGCGGTAACGCCAGGCGCCGGGATGGCGACAACCGCAAGATCGGTGTCCTCAGGAAGCAGCTCGATGGCGGGGGCTGCGGGGAGGCCGTCCACTGCCTCGGCCGTCGGGTGGATCGGAATGATCCGACCGCGAAAGCCTGACTTCTGCAGGTTCTGGATGACCCCGTTTCCTTGTGTGCGGCGATTGGCCGAAGCGCCGAGCACCGCCACGGTTCGCGGCCGGACGAGAGGGGTAACGTCGCGTTCCAAATCGATCACCCTTTATCGCGCGTCCTCGGGCAGCCACGCCTCAGCCCAGTTCGGATGCTCGTTGAAGGCAATGTCGAATTGCGCGTCGAGGTTCTTGAATTTCGTCGCGACGGCGTTGTAGGTCGGTGCGTTGGTCAGCGTGATCTCGTTGAGATCGCGAGCCACGATCTCCTCATATTGCTTGTAGAGCGCGCGCCTCTGCGGCGTCGGCGATGCGCCGGCCTCGGCGGCAATCCGGTCGAGCTCGCGATTACAATAGCCCGTCGGGTTGGTGTAGGGGACATGCGCATCATTGCAGATGAAGCTGCGGTCGACGCCCAAGGTCGGGTCCGATCTTCCGGTGAGCGAGATCAGCGAAATGTCGAAATCATTCTTTCGGTAGACCTTGTCGAGCCAGATCTGCGAGTCGAGCCCTGCGAGTCTCACATCCACGCCGACCTCCTTCCATTGCGCCGCGAGGCTTTTGGCGATCGCATCGAAGGGCGATGTCGCAATGTAGGTGAGCTCGACGGAGAAGCGCTTGCCGTCCTGCATTTTGTATCCCGCCTCATCGAGGAGAGCGGCAGCCTTTTGCGGGTCGAAGGGATAGAGCTTGTCGTAATCGACCGAAGGGTCATTCAGGTCCTTGAATTGCTCGGGGATGGCGCTCGTCGCCGGGAAAGCAAGACCGCGATAAGCATCCGCATTGATGCGGTTGCGATCGGTCGCGAGGAAGAGCGCTTGCCGCACCTTGTCGTCGCTCATCGGCTGACGACGCATGTTGAAATCGAGCGAGGAGCGCTCGGGTGCGTTGATCTCGATCTTGATCACCTTGACCTTGCCGTTCTTGGCGGCTTCCTGCGCACGCTGGATCTGCGAGAAATCGAGCTGTACCCAGTCGACCTCGCCCTGGATCAACGCATTGAGCAATTGCTGCGCGTTGGGAATCAGCGCGACGAGGACCTTGTCGAGATAGGGCTTCGGCTGGTCCCAATAGTAGGGGTTGCGAACGAAGCTGAGCGAACGCCCTTGTTCCCAGGACTCGAACATGAAGGGCCCGAGACCTACAGGCTTGCGGTTGGCCGGGTTCGTGGGAATGTCCGTGCCCTCATAGATGTGCTTCGGCATCAAGGGGAAGTTCTCCTTGTCAAAGAGATCGAGCGCCGCGGCTAGCGGCTGGGTGAGGCCGATCACGACCGTGGCATCATCGGGTGCCTCGACCTTGGCGATGAGCGGCACGATCTTC
>JAFAQA010000240.1 GCA_019246665.1 Hyphomicrobiales bacterium | reverse complement strand
AGCCGATCTCACAGGCGCTGACCTTGTCGGCGCCTCGTTGTTCGCGGCGCAGCTGCAGCGCGCGAAGCTCGACGGTGCCGATCTCAGAGGAGCTCGCCTGGCCGGAGATTTGTCGGGGGCAAGCCTCGCGGGCGCGAAGCTTGCCGGCGTCGATGCGAGCGCCGATATGCGCAATCAGTCCATGGGCCTCATGCGCGGCGTGCTGAAATCGGCCAATCTTCAAGGCGCTGTCTTGAGTGGCGCGAATCTCGCTCGCGCCGATCTCAGTTTCGCCAATCTGAAGAATGCCGACCTCACTGATTGCAATCTCGCGGGTGCTGATCTGAGTGGGGCGGACCTCACCCGTGCGACGCTGAGGAATGCCGATCTCGACGGAGCTGATCTCGGTGCCGCGCTCCTGCCGGAGAAAGCCGCGCTCGCGCAAGCGCGCAATCTCGAAAGGGCGCTCAACCTCGAGCGTGCCCGCACTGCACCCTAGAACGCGTTGCGTTTAGATGAGATCAGTAGCGTCAAGTTATTTTCTTGTTTTTCCGTATGGTCTTATCGCAAAAGTGGGGCCACTTTTGCGGATCATGCTCTAATCGACGAAGATGCGTGAGCCGGCAATAGGGAGGGCTCCGCCATCCCTTGCCTCTCACGAAACCTGGTGCCATGAAAAAGGCCAAGATGGTCTTGAGCATCGAGCTTGGCGTCGCTGACGGGCAGCGGGATGGCGCGGCGTTGATGTTATGTATGTGAGCGCTGTTTCGATGACGTCATCTTGTCGCCTGATGCCGCGCCTGAGAAGGCTCGCGCTGATCCTTCTTCTCCTCTTGCCGTTCGCCGGCGGGCTTCCTGGCCGAGCTGCGGATCCCGCCGAGATCCGCATCGGCTATCTGCGCCTTGTGGAATCGAAGCAGCAACCCATCTCGCTTCTCGACGAGCCGAATGATGATGACGGAATCGCCGGAGCTCGGCTTGGCGTCGAGGACAATAATGGAACCGGACGCTTCACCAATCAGCATTTCTCGATAGAGGATTTGCGCGTGAAGCCGACGGATGACGCGGCGGCCGCAACCAAATCGCTCATCGACAAGGGCATCATGCTCATCATCGTCGATCTCCCGCCGACGGTGCTGCTCGCCGCGGCCGACGCGGCGCGTGCGTCCGGCGCGACGATTTTCGATGCAGGCTCGATCGATGACTCGCTACGGGAAGAGAATTGCCGGGCCAATGTCATCCACACTGCGCCGACGCGCTCGATGTTGGCGGATGCGCTCGCGCAATATCTTTCGTGGAAACGCTGGCAGCGCTGGCTGCTCGTCACCGGCTCGCATCCGCAAGACGCGCTTTACGCGGATGCGCTGAAGCGCGCCGCGAAGCGCTTCGGCGCCACGATCGTCGAGGAGCGCGTGTTCAAGGACACGGGTGGCGCAAGGCGCACCGACAGCGGCATCGTTCAGACGCAGAGGCAGATGCCCGTCTTCACCCAAAACGCGCCTGCCTACGACGTGCTGGTCGCCGCCGATGAAAGCAATGTCTTTGCCGGATACCTCCCCTATCGCACTTGGGATGCGCGCCCGGTCGCGGGCTCGGCCGGGCTCGTGCCGACGAGCTGGGACCCTGCGCATGACAGCTGGGGTGCGGTGCAGATGCAGAACCGCTTCATCAAGCTTGCGCAACGACGCATGAAGGCGATCGACATGCAAGCCTGGACCGCCGTCCGCATGATCGGCGAAGGCGCGACGCGTACGCAATCCGCCGATCCGGCAAAGATCATCACCTACATCAAGAGCCCGAGCTTCGAGGTCGCTGCCTTCAAGGGCCAAAAGCTGACGCTGCGCGATTGGAACCTGCAGTTGCGCCAGCCCATCCTGCTCAGCGATGGACGCACCGTCGTTTCCGTATCGCCTCAGGAGGGCTATCTGCATCAAACCTCTGAGCTCGACACGCTCGGCTATGATCGCCCGGAGACGAAATGCAAGCTGAACTGATCCGGAGAAGGGGCATTCGCCGACGGTCTCTTCTACTCTTGGCCTCGTCGGCGTTGGCGCTTGGCGGGGCATCGCCTTCACTTGCCTACACCGCGTACGTCACGAACGAGCGCGACAATACGGTGAGCGTCGTCGATCTCGACAAGATGCAAACCGTTAAGACCATTTCGGTTGGGCAGCGCCCACGCGGCATCGTCATCAGCCCCGATGGCAAATTCCTCTATGTCTGCGCGGGCGACGACGACATCGTGCAGATCATCGAGACGAAGTCACAAGAGGTGGTCGGGGATCTCCCATCCGGGCCCGATCCCGAGCTCCTGGCGCTCAGCAAGACGGGTGATCTTCTCTATCTCTCGAACGAGAATGACGCGCTCGTCACCATCATCGACCTGAAGGAGCGCAAGGCCCTCGCGCAAATCCCGGTCGGCGTCGAGCCCGAAGGCATGGGGGTGAGCCCGGATGGGAAGGTCGTCGTCAACACCTCCGAGACGACGAACATGGCGCATTTCATCGACACGGATAAGCGCGAGGTCGTCGCCAACGTGCTTGTCGATTCACGGCCTCGCTATGCGGAATGGAAGAGTGACGGCTCGGAAGTTTGGGTGTCGGCGGAGGTCGGCGGCACGGTGAGCGTCATCGACCCGGTGAAGCACGACGTCACGAGCAAGATTACCTTTTCGGTGCCGGGGCTTCGTTCGGAAGCGATCCAACCGGTCGGCATCCGTTTCACCAAGGACGGGAAGATCGCCTTCGTGGCGCTTGGCCCGGCGAATCGCGTGGCCGTGGTGAATGCGCAGACGCATGAGGTCGAGAAGTACCTTCTGGTCGGACAACGCGTTTGGCAACTCGCCTTCACGCCCGATCAGAAATATCTGATTTCGACGAATGGAGTGTCGAACGATATCTCGGTCATCGATGTCGCAAACCTCAAGGTGATCAAAAGCATCCAGGTTGGAAGCTTTCCCTGGGGGGTCGCGATCTCGCCGGAATAGGCCATGGAAAAACGCGCCGAAGATTCAACGCCGAGAGCCGCCGCAAACTTCGTGCTCGCAGCTGGCCTCGCGCTCGCGAGCCTCACGCTCCCCGCCGCGGCGGCCACAAGACGGGACCCCGACTGGCCTTGCCAGCAGATCAAGGTGCCGACGATCTCGGCCGCGGCCATATGGTCGGGCCCGTCGCTCGAAGGGCTCGGCTCATGGAACACCGATCAAGAGGTTGCCGATCTTGTCGAGCAGCTCGCGGCGCGCCGCACCTCCCTCGATGAGGCACAAAAACTCATCGACAAGTTCACCGACAAGGCGGGCGCCGAGAAACGCGCCCGTCTCGTCCTGGTCTTTGCCGGCGTTTTCGAGCAGCTCAACAAGCAGCGAGATGAGGTGCTCAGCGGCCTCGCGCGCGTGGCGCACCGGCAAGCGTCATCCGCCGATCAGATCCGCGCCGAGAACCATGATTTTCTCGAGCTGCGCGGCAAGACGGACAACGACCCCAATAAGCTCAAGGAGCTCGGCGACAAGCTCGATTGGGATACACGCATCTTCGAGGATCGGAGCCGCTCGATCACCTATGCATGCGAGGTGCCGGTGCTCATCGAACAGCGCTTGTTCGCCATTGCGAGGATGGTCGAGGCGAAGCTTGATTGAACAAGTGGTGAGTAGTGAGTGGTGAGTCGTGATTCACTCTTCACTCTTCACTTCGCCGGGCCGAGGCTCGGCCGTGCGGGTTTCGAGAGGGTGGCCTTCGGCTTCCCAACCCGTCGTTCCGTCCGGATACCAGAGCACGGTGCTGTAGCCGAGCGAAAGCGCGCGCTTCGCGGCATTCCAGGATTGCCAGCACTCCGCGAGGCAGTAGAAGACGAGGGAATGGGTTCGATCACCTTGCGATGCGCGACGAAGCCCATTCGCGAAATAGGCCTGCACCGAAGGATGAAGCTCGCCATAGCCGGTGTCCGGAAGCCAAAGGCTTCCCGGTATGTCCTGGCGCGGCTTGTCGCGCCAGATCGTTTGCGGCGGCAGACCGGCAGGCCGGGGCGCTTGCGGCAGGACATCGATGAAGGTCGCGCTACCCTTGCTCCAGAGCGCGAAGGCCTGGGCGGTAGTCAGCACGCGAGCACCGTTGAGCGTCGCGGGCACGGGGGATTTGTAATCGAGAAGGCGATACCCTTGGGGCTCGGGTGGCGGATCGGCGAAAACTGGGCGCGAGCCGAAGCTCGCAAGCCCAACTCCGATCAAGGCCGGCAACGCGATGCGCGGTGCTTCGCGCAGAAGCCCGAAGAGAAGCCTCATTCCTTGATCTGATTGTCCTTCTCGTCGAGCAGCGGCACGCCGTAGGACAAAAGGATATGATCGATCTCCTTTTGATTCGCGCTGATCAGCGAATTGAGCTCGCGCTTCCAATCCTGATCGCTGCGTCGCACACCCATGACGATGCGATAGGCCATGGGCGGCCCGCTCTTCTCTTTCGTGAGGAGAACCAGCGACAAGGGGCTCTTGGCTTGCTTGGCATAGTAGCCTGCGATCGGCCCCCACAACACGCCCGCATCAATCACGCCTGATTCGAGGTCGTGAATCATCGCCTCGGGCGAGGAATCAACACGGGTGTCGACGACAAGCGGGTACGGCGTGGCACGCGCCATCAGCCCTGCCGCCGCCATGTTGTTCGAAGGCGGCGTGCCGGCGACCACGCCGATACGTTTGTCCTTCAAGCGCGCGTCCTCAAGATCCTCGATGCCGTCGAGTCCTGTCCCCGGCTTGAAGATCAGCGCATAGGCGGAGCGGTAATAAGGGTTCGTTGGCTGGACGAGATCGTCTCCGAGCGGATAGCCCATCACCACATCACAGCGGCGCTGCATGAGCGTCATTCGCACGAAGCCCGTCGCCTGCGGATACCACTCATAGGCGAGATCCTTGCCGAGCTTATGCGCGAAGAGCTCAGCGATCTTGTTCTCGAAGCCCTCGCCGGCCTGGGTCGAGAAGGGCATGCTGCGAGGGTCGGCGCAAACGCGCAGCGTCTTCGGATCGACGAGCTCGAGCGAATTCTGGTTGCCGGGCGGCTGAACCTGATTGGTCTGCGCCTCGCTCCGCGCGGCGGCGAAAGCGGCGATAAGCGCGAGAAGGCGTAGCGCAAGCCGCGACCCGCGCCGCATTATTTCGCACCCATGCAGCTATCCTCGGCTTTCGCGTAAGCCTTCGTTTTGTCCTCCTTCTTTTCGGGTCGAACGCGCCCGAGCGCCCCATCGGAACGCGCGCGCAGATAGACGTAGATGTCATCGAGGTAGCACATGACGTTCGGGTTATTGCCGAAAGACGGCATGACATTGTTTTGTGAAGAGGTCACATTGACGCGCCCGCCCGCCACCGTGCTCGCGAAATCGGAATAGCTGAGCTTCTGCAGCGAATCCTTCAACGCGGGCGCGTAGCTCGAGCCCTCTCCGTCCGGCCCGTGACAGACATGACAATCGGAATGGTATCGGCGGTAACCCGAATACGTATACCAGTCCCAAGTCCCGTCATCCGAAACGTGAAAGGTCGGGTTTCCCTGGGCGTCCACATATTTGCCGTTCTCGTCTCTCGAGACCGATTTCGGATCGCCGGAACCATCCGCCGTCGCGATGCCAGACCAGATGGTAAGGGACAAGACTGACGCAGCGAGGCAAGCAATGGTGCTGATCGAACGGCGACATAGGCTTTGAGGCAACGGTCTGATCCTTCATGGAGCGAGGGACACGACGCCTCGATTGCGCGAGGCGCCCATGGTTCAAGGCGGGAAAGGGAAGAAGTGAAAAAAAACCGGCGCGCCACGATGAGCGGCGCGCCGGTCCATTGAGCAAATTTCAGACGCGATCCCTTATTGCGGGAGTGCGAACACCGTGAGCTGGCCACCAAGCGCAGTGTACTGCTTGAGACCAGCGTAGCCGCCCACGGCGCCGAGGCCGGCGGTCGGGTCGGTCAGTCCGGCGGCGAGGCCGATACCGGCCCATCCACCCACACCCGAGAGGACAGCGACATACTGCTTGTTGCCGTGCTCATAGGTCATGACATTGCCGATGATGCCTGACGGTGTCTTGAACTTGTAGAGTTCCTTTCCCGTATTGGCATCGACGGCCTTCAGATAGCCTTCGAGCGTGCCATAGAAGACAACGCCGCCGGCGGTCGCGAGCGCACCCGACCAAACGGAGAACTGCTCCTTATCCGACCAGGCGATCTTGCCGGTCTTCGCGTCCCAGGCGATGAAGTTGCCCATGTTGGTCTGGCCCGGAGGCGGATACATCGACAAGGTCGCGCCCACAAACGGCTGACCCGCCGTGTAGCTCACCTTGAACGGCTCGTAATCCATGCAGACGTGGTTCGTTGGCACGTAGAACATGCCGGTTTCGGGCGAGTACGCTGCCGGCTGCTCGTCCTTGCTGCCGAGCGCCGCCGGGCAAACGCCCTTCGTGTTCACGTCCGGGCCGTTCTGGTCGGTCGAATATTTCGAGACGACGAGGGGCCGTCCATAGGTCTTGGAGTTCTTGTCCATGTCGACCTTGGTCGCCCAGTTCACGTCCGGGTCGTATTTCTCCGCGACCAGCAATTCGCCGGTCACGCGATCAAGCGTGTAGCCGAAGCCGTTACGATCGAAATGGACCAGGGTCTTGCGGCTCTGGCCGCCGATATTCTGATCGGCAAGGATCATCTCGTTGACGCCGTCATAGTCCCATTCGTCATGGGGCGTCATTTGATAAACCCATTTCGCCACGCCGGTGTCGACGTCACGCGCCCAAATGGTCATCGACCACTTGTTGTCGCCCGGTCTCTGCTTCGGATTCCAGGTCGAGGGATTTCCTGACCCGTAATACATGAGATTCAGCTGCGGGTCGTAGGAGAACCAACCCCAGGTATCTCCGCCGCCGATCTTCCACTGATCGCCTTCCCAGGTCTTGAGGCTGGAATCGGCGCCGATCGGCTTGCCGAGCTCCGTCGTCTTTTGCGGATCGACCTTGATGTCGGAATCAGGGCCTTCCGAATAGGCGCGCCAAGCGAGCTTGCCATCACTGAGATTATAGGCGCTGACCCAGCCGCGAACGCCAAACTCGCCGCCGGACACACCGATGAACACCTTGTCCTTGAAGATGAATGGCGCATCCGTGCCGGTCTCGCCCTTGCTCGCATCGCCATCCTTGACGGACCAGACGACCTTTCCGGATTTGGCGTCGAGCGCGACGAGGGTCGTGTCGGCTTGGTGCAGGAAGATCTTGCCATCCGCATAGGCGAGCCCGCGATTGACCGTGTCGCAGCACATCACCGGAATGACGTTCGGATCTTGCTTGGGCTCGTATGACCAGAGGATCTTCCCATCATTGTTGAGATCGAGCGCGTAGACCGTGTTGGGAAACGGCGCGTGCACATACATGACATCGCCTAGCACGAGAGGCGCCCCTTCGTGCCCGCGCAGGACGCCGGTCGAGAACGTCCAGGCGACCTGAAGCTTCCCGACATTATCCTTGTTGATTTGCTTCAACGCCGAATAGCGGTGGTTGGCGTAGTCGCCGGTCGACATTACCCAGTCCTTCGGGTTCTGGGCTAGTTTCGTGAGATCTTCATCCGCCACCGCGGACGATGTGATCATCGCGGGCGTCGCGATGATCGCGCAGGCCCCTAACAGGCCTGAGAGCCAATATTTTCGCATTTGTTTCTCCCGTTTCCGAGGCTCGAGCTTCCTCGCGCCACGACGGACGCGATGCCGCCGCCGGCGACAGCCACAGTTGGGAACTTGTTTCTCCGGCAGCGTGTCACGACCTCAGCGAGGCATAACGGGGCAAGGCTGTTCACCTCGCCTAGTCTTCGAGAACGAGAGCTCTCCCTAACACAATCGTCCTTGAAGCCGGAGACGCGATGAGGCTATGCCTGTTCTAAGAGAGGTGCAACATATTTGTGCATCCAATCCCGCTTTCATCGCGCAGGATCGATCCGCTGGCGTGACAACCCTGCCATGCAAACTTAGCGCAGCACTGCGGAGCAGAGGCACCGCAAGACGCGGCCGCGCTCCTCGTCATCAGGGTATTCATGCGTAGATTTCTTGCGGGTTTGGTCGCGGCGGGTGTCGCGCTCGAGGTCGCATCGCTGGCTCTCGGGCAAGGCGCCGAGGCGCCTCTCCCGATGCAAGAGATCGCGCCCGGCATCTATGTTCATCACGCAATCGTGTCCTTGATGACGCGCGAGAATGCAGGCGCTATCGCCAATATCGGCTTCATCGTCGGGGGTGCTTCAGTCGCGGTGATCGACACGGGCGGCAGCGTCGCGGAGGGACGACGATTGCGTGCTGCCATTCGCGCGGTGACGGATAAACCGATCCGCTATGTCATCAACACGCATGATCATCCAGATCACGTGTTCGGCAACGCGGCCTTCGTTGCCGCCGGAACGGATTTCGTCGGCCACGCCGGCCTGCCGGCCGCGATGGCGGCCCGCATGGACTTCTACCGCTCGGCCTTTCGCCGCTCGATGGGGGATGAGCTCATCAACGAGGTGAAGTCGGTTCCGCCGACGCTTCTCGTCGAAAAGGAGATGGCGCTCGATCTCGGCTCGCGACGCCTTGTCTTGCGAGCCTGGCCGGCCGCGCATACGGATACGGATCTCACCGTGTTCGACGAGGAGACGGCGACGCTTTTTGCGGGTGATCTTCTCTTCGTCGAGCATGTGCCAGTGCTCGACGGGCGCCTCAAGGGATGGCTTGGCCTGATGGAGGAGCTCGGCTCGATGCCCGCCAAACGCGCCGTTCCGGGCCATGGACCTCGATCGGTTGATTGGCCCGAAGCCCTGGGCCCGGAGAGGCGCTATCTCGAGCGGCTGGCGCAGGACGTGCGTGCCGAGATTGCGAAGGGCACGCCGCTCGCAAGCGCCGCGATGAGCGCCGCAACGTCCGAGGCTGATCAGTGGAAGCTCTTCGACGAGTACAATGCGAGAAACGCCACCGCCGCCTATCAAGAGCTCGAATGGGAATAGAATAGGTGGTCCGCTCAAGACGTCGGATCAGGCCCTTATCGAATCAAAACGTCGCCTTCACGCCCATTTGCACGCTGAGCGGCGGCCCGAGCGTGAAGAAACGCGGATTGCTCAGGTTGAGAAAGGGAACGGCGGCGGGATTTCCGAGGATGCCGAACGTCTTGTAGCGCGTATCGAAGGCATTGCCGAGGAGGGCATAGACCTGCGCGTTCGGCGTGACCTGATAAGAAGCGTGAAAATTGGCGATTGCGTAACCTGGAACCTTGCCGAGAAGGTTCACTTGATCGCCGCTCAGGAATTGCCCGCTTGCCGCGATCACATCGCCGCCGATGGTGAGCTTGTCGGTGACGCGGTAATCCGCGCCGATATTGAGCTTGTGGCGCGGCAGGGAGGGGATGCGGTCGCCCGGATGCACGAAGATGTCGCCATTGGCGTCGGCGAAAGGATTGTTCGGTGAGGCGAGTGTGATGTTGCTGCGAAAGGTGGCATCGAGAAAGCTATAGCGCGCGTAACCGGACCACCGCTCATCGGTATATCTCAGCGCGAGCTCCGCGCCTTGCCGGCGCGTGCGGCCGATATTCTCGAAAAACCCGAGGCCGGTGATGTCGCTCGGCACGTTCAAGATGTCGTGAGCGTTGGTTGCGCGAAAGACGCCGGCGCTCCAGGCGAAGCTTCCGGGGAGAGAGGCCAGCGTGAACTTGCCGCGCAAGCCGGCCTCGAAACTGCGCGAGACGACCTGTCGCAAATGCGGGTCCGACACGACAAAGTTGTCGATGAGACAGGGATGGGCAGGATCGGCGCAGCCGAGCTCGAGCGGCGTCGGGGCGCGGTTCGCTTCCGAGTAGCCGCCATAGACCGTGATGTCCGGCGTCAGCTTGAAGGTCGCGCCGATGACCGGATTGAAACGCACATAGGTATTGTCGCCGTTGAGCGCCGTGCCAAGCCGATCATGCAGGGTGATCCGGGCAAGGTTGTAGCGTCCGCCGGCCGTCACGGTAAGACGATCCGTCACATCGAAGGCATCGAGCGCATAGGCGCCGTAATAGGCATTGGTGTCACGCAGGCTGACCGGCGCGTCATCGCCCGCGGGCACGTCAACGATGGGCCCGAGCCCAGCAACCGTGAGATCCGGCTGGATGGCGCCGAGCTCTCCGCTTGCCAGAAAGCTCGTGACCGCGTGGTCGACGCTCGCGCCGAAGATGAGGCGGTTGTTGAAGCCTGCAACGCTTTGGGTGCTGGTCGCCTGCAAGGAAGCCCCTTCGCCGAGCGAGGCGGTGTGCGTGCGGTCGAGCTCTCCCGAAACGCCGCCAATCAATGTGTCGGGCACAAGCTTGCCGTTGATATCGGTGAGCAGCGTCTCGGCATTGCCGAAGCATAATAGTCCCGGATTGACCGTCGGGTCGCAAGGCTGCGCCTGTGATGGGTTGCCGTCATTGTGCTGCTGGCGAAAGGAACGCACATAGGCGTTCCCCTCGATCTTCAGCGTATCGGTCACATCAAACTTGCCGTTGAGATTCGCCATCCAGGCATCGTTGTGCGTGTTCTGCGGGCCTGTATAGACGGCAGCGTCGCGGATCGCGAGAAGCTCGGCGGGCGTCGGGCCGAGATTGCCCAAATGCGAGGAGCCCCCGCTGATGCTGAGATGGACCTCCGCGGCTTCCGCCTTGTAACCGAGATCGCCGTAGAATCGACGAAGCTGCGAGCGCGAATAGTCCCGCCAGCCCGCGTCATTGATACCCTCGCTCGCGACATAGAGAGAGAAATTGCCGACCTGTTTGCCAAATTGAAAGGATGCAAGCCGGCGTCCGTAGCTGCCGATCTGCAGATTGGCCTCACCTCCCTGATAGGTGAATCCGTTTTTCATGGAGAGCACAATGGCGCCGCCCAACGCGTTGAGGCCGAAAGCCGGGTTGTTCGATATGAGCTGCGTCTGGTCGATGGCGTTGGTCGCGATGAGATCCCAATTCACCGTGTCCCCGAAGGCCTCATTGATGCGAACCCCGTTCTGATACACCGCAAGGCCTTCGGGAGTGCCGCTGACGGGCGATGCATCAAAGCCGCGATAATTCACGTCCGGCTGGAATTCATTGCCGGTGACGCTGTCCACCGAGATGCTCGACAGCCGTTGATCGAGCGCGTTGGCGACCGTCGATCCATTCGTTTGGGAAATCTCGGCGCCCGAGACGGAGCGCACCGCGGCAGGCACCTTGTCGGACGCGACACCTGTGCCCGTCGGAGCCGTCGCCACGACCTCGATCTCGGGAAGAGTGACCACGCCCGTGCCCTGGGGCGGCGCGCGCGGCACATCTTGCGCATAGCTGATGCAAGGAAGGAGCGCTGACAGCGCGACACCGGCCAATAGCCGCCTCATTGACGTCCTCCAAACGCGACCTTCTCCCTCCTTGCCATGGGAGCCGATGCGATATCCAACGCACTCACCTACGAACGACGGTTGAATCCGCTCCCCGATACACTTCGATGTGCCTGCGTTTGGCGTGGGCACGCGCAGGCGGCGTCATCCGCGCCCTCATGTCACTATGACAGCAGGTGGGCTCCCGCCATGGGAAAAATTCCCGAAATGCAGTCGCGCATGGCGACCAGCGCTTAATCGTCATGGCACGGCTCGGAGAGCGCTTTGCCTTGCTCCTGGTTCAGCCTATGTTCGAGCCTTTGGTAGCGTCGCAAAGAGGTGTTCAGCGTTGTCCTTGCGACTTCAACTCATCTGGCTGACCACGCTCGTCTTGCTGATCAGCCTGCTGCTTGGCGGCCTGCTCACTTACGGCTACGCGCGAAGCAAGGTGCGCGCCGAGATGCATGCTGCGATGGCGGTCGGCCAGCGCATGGCCCGCAACGCCATCGCCGATGCGGGCCTCAAACCTGATCCGAACCGGGAGCTCCGGCAGCTTGTCGCCGATTTCGACGGCGATCGTCACTTACATGTTTTTTGGCTCGATGACGCGGGTCGACGCTTGGCTTCCTCCGAGCTTGCGCCCACTCCGGAATCGGTCCCCGACTGGCTTTATCGCCTGCTGGCCGGTCAGCCGAATATTGTTCGGCTCTCGATGCCTCCTTCTCTGCAGGATAAGGGCACGATCGAGCTCGCGACGGATCCGCGTAATGAGATCGGGGAAGCATGGGAGGATGTTCGGCTCATCCTTGCGATTCTCGGCATTTTCTGCGGCCTCGCATTGTCCTTGATCTTCGTGGCCATCGGGTATGCGCTTCGACCGCTGCATCGACTTTCGGCGGCATTCACCAAGGTCGGAAGCGGTGACTACACCGAGCGCGTCGCTGAGAGCGGCCCTCTCGAATTGTCGCGCCTGTGTCAAGGCTTCAATCGCATGCTGGATCGCCTCTCCGGGATGGAAGCGAGAAACCTCAAGCTCCAAGAGCAATTGGCCGCGGTTCAGGACGAAGAGAGGGCAGACCTCGCGCGCGACCTGCATGACGAGGTCGGGCCATTCCTGTTCGCAGTCGGCGTCGATGCCACGATGATCAAGCGCTTTGCCGAAAATGGAAGGCGCGAGGAGATCGTGGCCCGTTCGGAGGCCATTCGGGAGGCGACCGAGCATATGCAGAAGCATATCAAGGCAATGCTCGGGCGCTTGCGTGCCGGCGTCCTCCTCGATGTCGGCTTGGATCAGGCCGTCGAGAATCTCGTGATGTTCTGGCGGGCGCGGCAACCGGATATTGCCTTTTCCATCCACCTGCCAAAGCAAGCCATCCCTCGTCCGCTCGATGAAGCCGTCTACCGGATCATCCAGGAAAGCCTCAGCAACGCCGTACGCCATGGCCGGCCTCGGCGCGTCGAGATCAAGCTCGACCACGACGGCGATGACGTGCGGGTCACCATTTGCGACGACGGAGCGGGATTCCAACCTGCACAGCAAAAGCCTGGCTTCGGGCTCTCGGGCATGGAGGAGCGGATCAAGGCGCTCGGCGGAACGCTCTCAATTCGCGTTCGCGAACAGGGCGGCGTCGTCGTATCGGCGCGATTTCCCGAGAAGAAGACAAACGGAGAAACGGAGCCCGAGATGTTGTCGCCGGAATTCTCCGTATGAAAATCCTTCTCGTCGACGACCACGTGGTCGTGCGCGAAGGTGTTCGGCGCCTCGTCTCCAGCGCCATGGACGACGCCGTTATCCTCGAGGCAAGCTCGGGACGCGAGGCCATGCCTGTCTTCCGGCAAGCGCGCCCCGATCTCGTCATTCTCGACCTCAATCTCGAGGGTATCAGCGGGCTCGAGCTCATTAGGCGGTTTGTTCTCGAGAATGACGCCGCAGCAATCCTTGTATTC
This sequence comes from Hyphomicrobiales bacterium, assembly GCA_019246665.1. GTDB lineage: Bacteria > Pseudomonadota > Alphaproteobacteria > Rhizobiales > Beijerinckiaceae > GAS188. The sequence continues at coordinate 28,200 of JAFAQA010000240.1, read as the reverse complement.
AGCATGCACACGGAGCCGATCTACGCCGCACGTGCGCTCAATATGGGCGCGCGCGGATATGTGAGCAAAAGCGCTCCGGCCGACGAGCTGCTGACAGCCATTCGGCGTGTCTCGGATGGCTTTCGCTTCGTTGAACGAGACATCGAGGAGGAGCTCGCGGCAGCGCGTTCCGCGAATGAGGATCCCTTGCAGCGTCTGACCAATCGCGAAGTTGAGATCATGCGCCTTCTGGGGGAAGGCAAGAGCCTTACTGGCGTGGCTGAAGGCTTGGGCATCTCCTATAAGACCGCCGCGAATTCATGCAGCCGGATCAAAGAAAAGCTGATGTGTCGCCGGACAGGCGACCTCATCCGCATTGCTGGCGCGATGAGACAATCTTGAGGGCCGGAGCGTCGCGTTGGAGATAGATTTGAGAATTCTGTTGCGCATATGAGCGAGTCTGAACTCACCGCCGCCGATCGTGCCCCACGAGACGGGCAGGAGCTGGAGCCCTGGGGCGAAGCCGACCTCCCGTCGTCGGAACCGCTCCCCTCGGCGAGCCCCGCGAGCGCTTCCGCGTTGCAAAGCGAGTTTCGTGATCTCGGCTCGGTTTTGCCACTCCCGCATCCGCGACCTTTCTCCTCGCAGCGAAGCAAAGGCGGTCTTCTTGCCGCGGCGTGCTCGCTCGCAGCCCATGCCTTCGTCATCGCGGCGCTTCTTCTCCACGCCCCATGGGTTGGCCAAGCCTTGCAGGACGAGGACGAGATCTCGATCGAGCTCGTCGACGCCTTGCCGCAACCTGCGCCCTCACCGGAGCTGGTGACGAGCACGGATCAGGCACAAGCCGCACACCCTGAGTCCACCCCGACCGAAACTCAGGCCACCGCCACGCCTCCAGCGCCTCAGAGCGAAGCGCCGGCCGCTCCGCCCCCTGAAACTGAGGCAAGCCCGCCGCCCTTGGAGGCGGCGCCGCCTCCGCTTGAAGCGCAAACACCACCGCCAGCCAGTTCGCCGCCTCTGGAGGAAAGTGAGACGCCTCCTCCGCCCCCACCGCCGGCGCCCGTCGAGAGCCCGCCCGCGCCTGTTCGCGCCACCGAACCGGTGCGGACCTTGTCGCCGGCCGCGGATCTCGCGCAGCGCGAGCGCGCGGAGCGGCTTGAAAGGGAGAAGCGCGAAGAAGCGGAACGGGCCACGCGTGAACGCGCAGCGCGCGCGGCCGAAAATGCGAAGCATCAGGAGGCGCAGCGGCAAGAGGCCCAGCGACAGGCCGCGGAGCGTCAGGCCACGCAGCGTCAAGAGGCGCAGCGACAAGCGGCGGCGAAAGCCGCCGAGGCTTCCGCGAACGCGGCCGCGGCCTCCGCTTATCGCGGCATCGTGATCGGCCATCTCGCGAGCTTCAAACGCTATCCGCCGGCGGCGCGCGCCCGCGGTGCGCAAGGAAGCCCCGCCGTCTCCTTCACCATCGATGGCTCAGGGCGCGTCATGAGCGTCTCCTTGACGCGTGCGAGCGGCGACCCGGATATCGACGCCGAGATCGTCGCGATGGTTCATCGGGCCTCGCCCTTCCCGGCTCCTCCTCCCGGCGCGCCGCACCTCTTTTCGGCGGGAGTGAATTTCCGGCTGCAGTGACACGAAGTCCCGCGCGAGCGGTAACGAGGAATCGGTAATGCGCCGGTTCCCACTCGATGCGTCTTGCTCCTGAGGAGAGCCATGGCTCCCGGATCGTCCCGCACGCGACGGCCGCTCGTCGTCGCCTCTCTCATGCTCGCGACCTTCATGGGAGCGATCGAGGCCACGATCGTGGCGACCGCAATGCCGCGCATTGTCGGGGAGCTCGGCGGCTTTGCGTATTACAGCTGGGTGTTCGCGGCGTTCCTTCTGGCACAAACCACGACGACAGTGATTTATGGCAAGCTTGCCGACATCTTCGGCCGCAAGCCGAGCCTGATTGTCGGTATCTTGCTCTTCCTTTTTGGTTCGCTGTTGTGCGGCCTTGCCTGGTCGATGCCGTCGCTCATCTTGTTTCGTCTGTTGCAAGGGCTTGGGGCTGGAGCGATCCAACCGATCACCTCGACCGTCGTGGGTGACCTCTACAAGCTCGAGGAGCGCGGCAAGGTGCAGGGCCTGCTCTCGAGCGTTTGGGCGAGCTCGGCGATCATCGGCCCGCTCGCCGGCGGCATTATCGTGGACAACCTCTCCTGGGCATGGATCTTCTGGATCAACATCCCGATTGGATTTATCGCGATCACAGGCTTTGCCCTTTTTCTCAAGGAGACCGTCGAGCACAAATCGAGGAGCATCGACTATCTCGGCGCGGCGCTTTTCGCGATCGCCATCGTCTCGCTGCTCACGCTCTTGACCGAGACGAGAGCACCGCTCCCCGCGCTTCTCGGCCTTGTGGCCGTCATCGTCGTCAGCGCTTCCTTGTTCCTGCGCCATGAAAGGCGAGCGGCCGAACCGATGATCTCGCTCTCCCTCTGGAGCCAGCGCCTCATCGCGAGCTGCAACATCGCGACCCTGCTTGCCGGCATGGCGCTGATCGGCCTCACTACCGTGCTGCCGCTTTACGTGCAGGGTGTGATTGGACGCTCGCCGATCGTCGCCGGCTTCACCTTGACCGCCCTCGTCGTCGGCTGGCCCTTGGCAGTGAGCCTCTCGGGCCAGTTTTTCCGCGGCTTCGGCATTCGCAACACCTTGCGCGGTGGCGGCCTCATGTTTCCGCTCGGCGCCGTCTTGCTCCTTCTCCTCACGCCGCAAAGCTCGCCGGCCCTCGCCGCCATCGGTTCCTTCGTCATGGGCTTCGGCATGGGGCTCTTGAGCCTCACCTCGATCGTCCTCATTCAGGACAGCGTCGAATGGGCAATGCGCGGCAGCGCAACCGCCTCCAACATCTTCGCGCGCAGCCTAGGAAACACGCTCGGTGCGACGGTGCTCGGCGCCATTCTCAACACCGGGATCGCGCGCTTCGCGACGGGCCAGGTCGCGGGCCGCGTTCATGACGTGCTCGAACGCCCGTCGGGGTTGGCGGACGCAGCCGGCGACCCGCTCGTGCAGGAGGTGCTCGCCCGCGCCCTGCACCTCACCTATTGGGGCGTGCTCACGCTCGCGCTCCTCGCATTTGCCATGACCTTCGTCATTCCGATCGGGCAGCGTTTGCGCGAGACCCCCACCAAACGCTGATCTGATGGCGCGACCACGCCGAGTTTGCTTGACGGAACGTCCGCCTTTTCTTCCGGCATTTCCAGGTGTCGAAACTACACCGCCCGGAGCTCATGTAATCCCCATAATCGGGAACCAACTGAAGAGGTCGCGCGTAAGCAACCGGTGCAACAAAAATCAAAAAGGTCCCGATGAAAATCGCGCAAATTGCCCCCCTCATGGAAAGCGTTCCCCCCAAGCTCTACGGCGGAACCGAACGTGTCGTCTCCTACCTTTGCGAGGAACTCGTCCGACAAGGACACGACGTCACGCTATTTGCGAGCGGAGATTCGATCACCACGGCCAAGCTCGTACCTTGCGGCCATATGGCTATCAGGCTCAACCCACGCGTGCGGGATTATGTGCCTCACTACATGATCATGCTCGAGGAGATACGCCGGCGCGCCTCTTCCTTCGACGTGCTCCACTTTCATATCGACGCTTTTCAATTGCCCCTGTTCAGCCATATCGCGGAACGAACCGTATCAACCTTGCACGGTCGACAGGACCTGCCTGATCTCGCGCCGCTTTATCGCGCCTTCCCGAACATGCCTTTCGTCTCGATCTCAAACGCGCAGCGCGATCCGATTCCGGACACGAATTTCGTCGGCACCGTTTATCACGGCTTGCCGACCGACTTGCACACGCCGAACTATGATCCTCGCGGCGGCTATGTTGCGTTCCTTGGCCGTATCTCGCCCGAGAAAGGCCCTGATCGTGCGATAGCGATTGCGCGCTCACTCGGCTTGCCCCTCAAGATGGCGGCCAAGATCGACAGAGTCGATGAAGCCTATTTCCGTGAGGTGGTCGCACCCTTGCTCAACCAGCCCGGTGTCGAATTCATCGGCGAGATCGACGAACGGGGCAAGACGCAGTTTCTCGGCAATGCGCGCGCCTTGCTGTTCCCAATCGACTGGCCAGAACCCTTTGGCCTTGTTATGATCGAAGCCATGGCTTGTGGCACGCCTGTCCTCGGTTTCCGTTTCGGCTCGGTCCCGGAGATCGTCGACGATCATGTTACCGGGCGAATCGTCTCGGGCCTCGAGGAGGCGAGCTGGGCCCTTCGCGATGTGATCGCACTCGATCGTCGCGCGGTGCGCAGACGCTTCGAGGAGCGCTTCTCCGCTACCCGAATGGCTGAGGACTATCTTGCCGTGTATAAATCACTTCTCTCGAAGATTCCGGGCTACGCGGCCATGAACGAGGGCTCGCAACGAGCGAACGTCATCCCACTGCAACGCAAGAGCGCCAGCGAGCGCCATGCGGGCTGAGGCGCCGCGTACTCAAAACGAAGTCGCCCTTCCCGCCATCGACGCTCTGGCGGAAGCCCCGTTCTATATCCCCTCCACGAGCCCGTCGGCGCGGCCGAGGCGGACCCTCAAGCACGCCGACACCTTCGCGGTCTTCGATAGTCACGGTGATATGGGCGCATCGGCGGGCGGGCCGGACGGGTTGTTCAACCACGACACGCGCTTTCTTTCCCGCCTCGAGCTTCTGCTGGGAGGCACGCAACCCTTGCTCCTCGGCTCGAGCATACGCGACGACAATGTGACGCTTTCGGTCGATCTCACGAATGCGGATATTTTTGAAGGCGGTCACATCGTGCTTCAGCGCGACACCATTCATGTGGTGCGCACGGTCTATCTTTGGCGTGGCGTTGCCCATCAGAGAATCGCGGTCTCGAACCATGGTGACGACCGGGTCTCATTCACCCTGACCTTGCTGTTCGGCAATGATTTCGCCGATATTTTCGAAGTCCGCGGCCAGCTGCGCGCCAAGCGTGGTCAGGCGCATGACGAGCTGCGCGACGGCAACGGCGTCTCGCTCGTCTATCGTGGGTTGGACGGGGCGACGCGACGCTCCGAACTCACCTTCGAGCCTGCGCCCACGCGTCGCTCGACGAGCACGGCAACCTACGAGTTGAGCCTCGCCACCGGAGAATCGTGCTCGTTGTTCTTCACCGTGGAGTGCCATGGTGCTCAGGTGCCCAAGCGGAAGGGCTTCTTTAAAGGGCTGCGGGCGGCAAATCGCGAGCGGAGGAGCGGCGGAGCGACCACCATCGAGACATCGAACGAGGTTCTGAACGAAGCCTTGCGGCGCGCCATGGCCGATCTGCACATGCTGACCACCCGGACCGGGGAAGGTCCCTATCCCTACGCCGGCACGCCCTGGTTCTCCACCACGTTCGGCCGCGACGGGATTATCACCGCGTTGCAAATGCTTTGGCTCGACCCTTCGCTTGCCAGGGGTGTGTTGCTGCGCCTTGCAGACTACCAGGCAACCACGACCGATGAGGTCTCCGACGCGCAACCGGGCAAAATCCTGCACGAGATGCGCGGGGGCGAGATGGCGGCACTGAAGGAGGTGCCCTTTGGCCTTTACTACGGCTCGGTCGATTCGACGCCGCTCTTCATCATCCTCGCGGGCCATTACACGGAAAGGACGGGCGATGTCGCCACTTTGCGGCGGCTCTGGCCCGCCATCAAGCGCGCCCTGCGCTGGATGGACACTGACGGCGATCCGGATGGGGACGGTTTCCTGGAATATGGGAAGAAGGGCATTCACAGCCTGAAGACGGGCCTTCAGCACCAAGGCTGGAAAGATTCCTTCGATGCCATCTTCCACGCCGATGGGCGCTTGGCTCAAGGGCCGATCGCACTCGCCGAAGTACAGGGCTACGCCTACGCGGCAAAGCGGGCCGCCGCCGCTTGTGCGCGCCGGCTCGGCGAGCCGGATCTGGCCCATGAGCTCGAGCGCTCCGCCGACGCCTTGGCCGAACGCTTCGATGCCTATTTCTGGTCCGATGAACTCGATCTCTACGTGCTTGGCCTCGACGGCGAGAAGGTGCCGCTGCAGGTGCGCGCCTCGAACGCCGGTCACCTCCTATGGACCGGCATTGCACGGCCGGACCGGGCCCGAAAGGTCGGGGAAGCAATGGTTTCGCCCGCCTTCTTCTCAGGCTGGGGTGTGCGGACCGTGGCCAAAGGCGAGGCGCGCTACAACCCGATGTCCTATCACAACGGCTCCGTCTGGCCGCATGACAATTCGCTCATCGCTTGGGGACTCGCTCGCTACGGCTTGATGAGCCACGCGCAGCGCGTCTTCGAGGCGAATTTCGCCGCTGCGACTTACATGGATTTGCGCCGGTTGCCTGAGCTGTATTGCGGCTTTCGGCGGCGGCGCGGCGCGGGACCTACGCTCTATCCGGTCGCCTGCACGCCTCAGGCTTGGGCGAGCGGCGCGCTCTTCCTCATGATCCAGGCTTCGCTCGGCCTCGAGTTCGATCCGGGAGCCAAGGAGATCCGTTTTCGTAATCCAACCTTGCCCATCTTCGTGGACCAGATCGTGCTGCGAAAAGCCGGCTTCGTGGGCGCCGAAGTGGATGTCGCACTTCGGCGAATTGCCGGCCACGTGTCCTTGCGGGTGCTGAGCAATTCGGGTCAGGCGAAGGTTACCATGACGTTCGCGGATCGCCCGTCGTAGGGCATCGAATTGTGGAAACGGTTTCATGCGGCCGCACGGCTTGCGGACCGCACTTTATAAAAAAGGCGCCCCGAGCAAGTCCGCCGAGGAGAGCCGGAGCGCTAGTGGCTTCTGCCAATCCATCTGGAGGGGCTAGGACTGGCCCACCTCAACCCAGGGCGTGACCAAATGTTCCCGCCGCGTGTCGGCCGACGCTCACGCGGGGACAGGTTGCTTTCTCCCTTGCGGGGCTCCCTCGCGCATCGCTTGCGTGAGGCGCAAGGCGGTGTTGACGAGGGCGACATGGCTGAAGGCCTGCGGGAAGTTGCCGAGCATGCGCCGCGCCCGCGGATCATACTCCTCCGCCAATAAGCCCACATCGTTGCAAAGCCCGATCAGGCGCTCGAAGAGCACCTTTGCCTCCTCCACCCGGCCGAGAAGCAGGAGGTTGTCCGCATACCAGAAGCTGCAAGGCAGGAACGCGCCCTCGCCCACCGGCAGTCCGTCCTCAGTGTCCTCGGTGCGGTAGCGGAGCACCAGCCCATCCGCCATGAGCTGCCGCTCGATCGCGGCCACGGTGCCGCGCACTCGTTCATCTTCCGCCGGAAGGAAACCGACAACCGGGATGCGCAGGAGACTCGCATCGAGCGTCTTCGATCCATATGCCTGAACGAAGCTGCCGAGCTCCTTGTCGAAGCCTTTCTCGCACACTTGTGCGTGAATGGTCTCGCGTATCTTTCGCCATTCGGCATAGGGAGCTTTGCGGTTTCGGGCCTCGCCGCGCCTGATGGTGCGGTCGAAGGCGAGCCAAGCCATCACCTTCGAATGCACGAAATGCTGGCGAGGGCCGCGCACCTCCCAAATGCCCTCATCCGGGTCTTTCCAGATCTCGGCGAGGTGGCTCATCAGGGAAACCGTATGTTCCCACCCTCCTTCGATCGGCGGGAGATCGCGCAGCTTCGCCTGATACATCGCGTCGGCCACCTCGCCGAAGACATCGAGCTGCAACTGATCGGAAGCCGCATTGCCGATGCGAACGGGAGCAGATTTTTCGTAACCGGGAAGCCATTCGAGCTCGATCTCGGGAATGAGGCGTTCACCCCCGATCCCGTAAAGAATCTGAGTTTGCGCGGGGTTGCCCGCGACGGCGCGCGCGAGCCAGTCGCGCCAGGCGAGCGCTTCCTCGACGTAGCCGGCGTCCATAAGGGCAACGAGGCAGAAGGTGGAATCGCGAAGCCAGCAGAAGCGATAGTCCCAGTTTCGAACACCGCCGAGCTTCTCGGGAAGGGACGTGGTGGGCGCAGCGACAATTCCCCCGGTCGGAAGATGCGTTAGCGCCTTCAGCGTCGCGAGCGAGCGGCGCACGGCGCGAGGGGACGGTCCGTCATAGCGACATTTCTCCGCCCAGCCGGCCCAAAAGCGCTCCGTGTCGCCGAGCGCAATTCTTGGATCGACTGGTGTCGGATCGATTTCGTGCGAACGCCCCCAGGCGAGCGCGAAGGCAAGACATTCGCCCTCCTTCACGCTGAAATCGGCGACGGTGCGTTGATCCTCGCCATGCGTCTCGACATCGGCGCGCAGGATCAGAGTGTTCGGGCCAGCGACGGCGCGAATGTCATGCCAACCGGTTCGTGTGACCCAGGGCACCGTGCGGCCATATTCGAAGCGGATGGCAAGTTCCATGCGCATGTCGACTTCACCAGCCAGGCCCTCGACCAGACGCACCACTTGCGGCCCCTTGGTTCCGGTCGGCATGAGATCGATGACGCGCACCGCGCCCTTTGGGGTCCTGTGCTCCGTCTCGAGAATGAGGCTGTCGCCGCGATATGCCCGCGTGATTTCCGCGCCCGCATCCCGTGCCGCGATGCGCCAGAATCCGTGCTCCTCCTCGCCAAGGATCTTGGCAAAGCAAGCCGGGGAATCGAAGCGGGGCAGGCACAGCCATTCGATCGCGCCTTCACGCGCCACGAGCGCGGCCGTGCGGCAGTCGCCGATCATGGCGTAGTCCTCGATGGGATGGCTCATTTCTCGGACCCTTCACCTTTGATCAAGCAGCCAAGCGGCCAGGTTCAAAACTTTGTGATCCATCTTACCAGCTTACTTTGCACGAGGATGAGACAAGAGGGGCGCCGGCGCGAAAGAGGGCGAACTGCATCAAAACACAACAAATAGGCCACGCTTTCCGATGCAGCCTTTTTTGCCAAGCGCGATTGCCATCTCTTTGAAACCTTGCGGCTTTCCTTCCGGTTGTCCGGCCCTAGAGGAACCCGTCAACATTCAGGCGCGTTCTCCATTCAGGTTCCGTCGGTCGCGCAAAAGCACTCCTGAGAACCGACGAGCTGGCAAAAATGAGAGGGAGCGAAAAATGCGCAGATTTACGGAGGGATGTCTTCTGATCTTGGCGGGAATGGTCGCAGCCCCCTTGGTGTGGGGCTCGAGCGTGCGTGCGGAGGACGTCCCGTTGCCGCCGAACACACTGCCTTGTGACGCCTTTACCAAAAAGAGCGATGGCACCTGGTTCGCGACGAGGCCAGTCACCTTCGATGTCGGAAATGCCAAGAATCTGAACCTTGATGGAGGCGCGATCACGCCGAAGTCGCAAACCCTGGGCGGGGTCGACCTTTACGTTTTGCTCGACGCGAAATGCGGAAAGACGCCGGCCTGAAGACGTGAGCGAATTCACGCTACTTTTGCCGCGGACGCTGGGAGCTTGGCCGTTTGAATTGAGAGCGCAGCTCATCCTTCGCGGCTTCCAGCGTCTTCTTACGCCCGGCCGGGAGATTTTTCCCCGCCCGATTGATATAGAAGGTCAACATCGACATGGCCGATCGAAACGGGTCGGCCTTCCTTCGTTTGCTGGCACGCGCCGAGCGCTTCAAAGACGCCGCGATCTTTTTGGGATCGCTTGATTTGAACACGTCCCTTTCGAGATCGAGCGCATCGCTGTGCGCCGTCACCTCACCTGACCATTTGCGCTTTTCCTTGACCATCGCGCATCTCCATCTCGCAGATGATGACTTTCTCAATGCAGTGCATCCGCGCATGTTCCGAGACCTGAAACGGGCGTGAAATCCAGCGCGCGCGACAGCATGGTTTCCGTGCGCGGGAACCACAAAGCCGATTAATCTATTTCCCTTCTTCGGAGGTGCGATGCCGCAAACCCTCACGACCGGCGACATTGCCTTGCGACTTGCGCTCGCTGTCGCCGCGGGCTTCCTCATCGGATTCAACCGGAGCGCGCATGAGCACCCGGCGGGCTTGCGCACGACCTTGCTCGTCTGCGTCGCGGCCGCAGTGGCGATGATTCAGGCGAACATTCTTCTGGTAACCACGCAAAACCAGGAGGGTCACACGCTCACGCTTGATCTGATGCGCCTCCCGCTCGGCATCCTGACGGGGGTGGGATTCATCGGGGGCGGCGCCATTTTGCGCCAGGATGGCCTCGTTCAAGGCGTGACCACCGCGGCCACCCTATGGCTCGTCACGGTGATCGGCTTGTGTTTCGGCGGCGGACAAAACGGGCTTGGCGCGGCCGCGACCGTCATCGGTTTCATCACGCTTTGGGCGCTCAAATGGGCCGAGCCTCTCATGCTGCGGTCGCGTCATGGGACGCTCACCATCGAGACAAGCGGGGAAGGCCCGGACGAAGCCGCAATCGAGACTCTGGTGCAAGGGGCGGGCTTCACCATCGACGTGCGCACGATCTTGGAACAGGCCGAGCCGATGAAGTCGAGATGCAGGTTGCGACTGCACTATACGGTATCGCGTGAGCACGACAGGCCGCGCGAGCTTCTCGAGCAGGTCTCGAGCCTTCACGGCGTGGCGTCCGTCGAATGGGATGATTCGAATTTGCCTTGATGGCAACGGCTGCAGGCGAGCTAGAGCATGATCCGCCAAGGTGGTCCCACTTTTGCGATAAAATCATGCGGAAAAACAGAAAGATAACCTGACGCTACTGTTCTCATCTAAACGCAGCGCGTTCTAGGCGGGCGCTCCCCTTTTCGCGAGGTCGACCCGCTTCAAGAGGAAAGCCACCGGAACGAGCAGCGCGGCCAGCGCCGCGAGCGCTGCAAAAACGTCGATATAGGAGAGATATGCCGCCTGATTCATCAGCGTCTCCCCAACCCAGGCAATAGCTCGCGATTGCGCATCAGGACCCGTCGCGCCATGCGCCGCGAAATAATTGCCGGCCTCGTGAAGCGTCTGTCGATACGCGACGGAAGATGCCGAGATATGCTCGGAAAGTCTCGCCTGGTGGAATTGCTCGCGACGCGCCAAGAGGGTTTGCGCCATCGAGACGCCGATGCTGCCGCCGAGATTGCGCGCCACGTTGATCAGGGCAGAGGCTTGGCTCGATTTCTCCGGCGGAAGCCCGACATAGGAATAGCTGGTGATGGTCAGGAACAACACCGGGATCGCCATCATCTGAAAGACGCGCGCAAGCGCGAACCAGCCGAAGTTCACGTCCGGTGTGAGCGAGGTGAAGTGATACATCGCCACCGCGATCGTGATCATTGCTCCGGCCATCAGATAGCGCGGCTGCACGAAGCCGCTGATGCGGCCCGCGATTGCCATCGTCACGAGCGCCACGAAACCACCCGGCATCAGCGCAAGTCCCGCGAGCGTCGCCGTGTAACCGAAGTTCTCCTGCAAAAGCTGCGGCATGAACTGCGTCGAGCTGAACAGGATCATGCCGACGCTCAGCATCACGAACCAGGATGTACCGAACTGCCGGTGCGCGATGAGGCGAATATCGACGATCGGCCCCTTGCGCGTGAGCTCCCAGGGAATAAAGAGCAGAAAGGCGAGGCCTGAGACCGCGGCTGTGCAGATGATGAAGCTCGAGTTGAACCAATCATCCTCCTGCCCCTTGTCGAGCACGATTTCGAGGCAACCGAGCCAAAGCGCCACGAGGAGGAAGCCGACCCAGTCGACTTTGAGCCCAGTCCGCAATTGCTCTTTGCGTTCGCGCCGCAGGATTTCCGGCTCATCGACGAAGAGGCTGACAAGGATGAGTGAGAGGAGACCCATCGGCACATTGATGAAAAAGATCCAATGCCAGGAAATATTGTCGGTGATCGCGCCGCCGATCGTTGGGCCCAATGCCGGAGCCAAGATCACGGTGACTCCATAAAGGGCGAAAGCCTGGGCCCGCTTGGATGGCGGAAACGTGTCGGCGAGCATCGATTGCTCGCTTGGCGCGAGCCCACCTCCGCCGATCCCTTGGAAGACGCGCGCGGTGATCAGCCAAGCGAGATTGGGCGAGAGGCCGCAGGCGAGCGAGCTCGCGCTGAAGAGCGCGACCGAGAGCATGTAAAAGCGCTTGCGGCCGATGACGCCGGAGAGCCAGCCGCTCACTGGAAGGATGATGGCGTTGGAGACGAGATAGCTGGTGATGATCCAGGTGCTCTCATCGATGCTCGCGGAGAGCGCACCCGCGATGTGACGCAGCGCCACGTTGGCGATCGAGGTGTCGAGCACCTCCATAAAGGTCGCGATGGACAAGATGGCCGCGATGAGCCAGGGATTTCGCGATCCGGCGGCCGAGCGGTCTTTCGTCCAGCCGGCGTCCGGATCATTGGGGTTCATCTCACCTTGACCGACGGCACCGCCGACATGCCGGGGCCGAGCTCCACTTCCGGCGGCTTGTCGAAGACGATCTTCACCGGCACCCGCTGCACGACCTTCACATAGTTGCCGGTGGCGTTCTCCGCCGGCAGCAGGCTGAAGGCGGTGCCGCTTCCAGCCTGGATGCTGTCGACATGGCCCGGGAAGCTGCGGCCATAGGCATCCACTTCGATTCGGGTCTTCTGCCCGGGGTGCATCAGGGCGAGCTGCGTCTCCTTGTAATTCGCCGTCACCCAAAGTTCGAGCGGCACCAGCATCATCAAGGTCTGACCGGGCACGGCATAATCTCCCGTTGCCGCCGTAAGCTTGGTGACCCGGCCCGCAACAGAGGCGGTGAGCGTGGTCCGCGAGAAATTGGCGTTCGCCTGCTCGAGCTGTGCCTGAGCTTGCTTGAGCTGGGCGTCACCGCTTCTTCGTTGCGCCCGCAAGACGTTGATCTGCTTTTCAGCCTCGGCGTGCGCAGCTTGCGCCGCATCGTAGGCGGCCTGCTTTTGGTGCAGATCGCTCGCGGCCTGCTGCGCCTGTTGCACGGTGCCGGCACCTTTGGTCACGAGATCCTGATAGCGCGTATTTTCCTGCTTCGAGAAGGCAAGCGCGGCTTCCGCTTGCGCGGCTTGCTTGGCCGTCTCGTCAATCCGCGCCTGTTGCTCCTCGAGTTGCGCGTCCGTGTTGGCGATAGCGGCCTGCCCCGACTCGACCTGGGCCTCGGCCTGGTCCACAGCCGCGCGATAATCACGATCATCGATACGGGCGAGAACTGCGCCGGGTTGGACGAGCTCATTGTCCGTCACCGGCACCGCTACAAGCGCGCCGGTGACTTGCGAGCTCACCGCGACTGGGTGTCCATCGATAAAGGCGTCGTCGGTGGTTTCATAGTGGCGGGCCTCGAGCCACCAGAGGATGCCTGCCATGACGCCGGCAATCACGAGAAGAGCGACGAGGCTCGCAGCCAGCTTGTGCCTGCGAATGAGGTTTTTGATGCCGCCTTTTTCCTCAGGCTTAGGTCTCTCGGTGCCTCGCTGTTGTGGAGCAGGCCGGTCGCGATCTCGGCTTTCGACAGGCTCGTCCGAATCACCGTTTTCGTCGCCGCCTTCCGCAGGGCGGCCGGGACGGGCCTCGCCGGCGGGCGTCGGAGCGCCTTGCGAATTCCGCCGCTCGGCGAAGCCGCCGCGTGCATCCTTCCGCGCAGTTCCCGATTCCATGAGGGCTTCGTGCTCCCAGCCAAGATCCTGAGTTCGGCTCTCGGTTCCTGGCTCAAAACATGATGTAGATCAAAGATATAGATTCAACACCCTGCCCTCTGCGCTCTCCCCGAAAGGCGAACCCGCCTGATGTGTCATTGGTTCCCTAGCGCGTAATCCGCAAAAGCGTCTCTACTTTTACGATAAAGAGCATGCTGAAAAACAAACAGATAAACCTGACGCAACTGATCTCATCTAAAACGCAACGCCCTCTTGCGCGACCGCATCAGCTGGGGAGCGCGCAATCATCAAGCTCGATGAGTCTCGCCCTGCTCGCAAGGATCAAGCTCGCGCTTTCGCCACATTGGGCGTGCAACTCTTATTCAATTGCATTTTGCTGATTCGGGGGCATCGCGGAGCTTCATCTCATGGCGAATTTTCAGTCGAATTCCGGCAATGACAGCGCGAATACCATCGCCGCACTTGGCCTGCGTTGGGCGGCTTTGCGTGGAATGTTGGGTTCTCCTCTCATCAACTCGGAGGATCAGAAGCCGTTACGTGACGAGTTGCTTCAGGAGCTTCAGTCGGTCGGACAGGCGATGTCGGAGATCGCGGCCCGCAACGGCGTCGAGCTTTGCGCCAAGATCGATGTCGTCAGCGAAGAGCTGAGGAAAATCTCGGGCGACGAGGATGATCCCGCTCAAAACCTGCTCGCCAGCATACGCAAGGACGTCCTGGCCTTGACTCCACGCGCCGTCGCGGAGAGATCAAGCGTGCAGCTGGTTCGCGGCATGTCGCCTCATCGCGGCGCGGAAGCCTCGACACCAACGGAGACGACGCGTGCCGCCGAGGCGGCGAAGAGTTCCTGAATTTCGCGGGATGGGTTATCGCTCCGCTCGCGCCACGAACGGCGGATCAAGAGAGCGCGAGGCATGATGATGGTTGCTCGAAATCACACCCAGCGCGGTGTCAGAGGTGTTCTCCTCTTGACGCTTTGCCTAGTGCTGACGGCTTGCGTCGCGGCACGGCCCGGCCCAGGCCCTCTCGTCGATCTGAGGGCGCGCTCGGACGAGGCCCAGGCCGCCTGTCGCGCGCAACCTCTGGTGAGCTATGTGGCGCGGGCGAAATGCCTGAACGACGCCGCGATGATTGCCGCACCGCTCAACGAGAACCCGGATCTTTTCCGGCGTGCCTTGAATGCGCGCATGGAGATCGCAACGCGCGTCGATAAAAAGGAGATCACCCCGGAGGAGGGCGCGAAGCAATATGCGGATATCGAGGCGCACCTCGCCGAGGAAGGCAAAGCCCGCCTTGCGAATGGCGAGTAAGCGCGCGGGTCAGGGCTCCAGCCCGGACTTCTCCTGCGGCTCCTCATCCAATCGGACGACGATACCCTGAAGCTCACGCTTCGGAGCACGGTAACGGATCATGACCTTGGGATCATGGCCCGGAATGATGTGCGCCGGCGAGGGCGCGAGCTCGCGCAAGCGACGATAACCGTCGAGCACGTCGCCCACATGATAGACGATCGGGAACACCCGTCCCTCTTCCATATTCGCGTAATAATGGCTCGCATCGGAAGCGAGCACCACCCACCCCCGCCGGGTCCACACACGCACCACCTGGAGCCCCGCCGAATGTCCGCCGAGCGGATGGAGGGTGAGACCTGGAGCCAGCTCCGCGGCCGAATCATGGAAAAGGACACGGCCCCGATAGACTTCGCGCACGAGGCCGACCACGTTCTCGACATCGAAGGCACCGTTCATGGCCGGGTGGCACATATGCCGCCCGGTGGCATAGGCCATCTCACGATCTTGAAGGTGGAAAGTCGCGGCGGGAAAGAGGCTGAAATTGCCGATGTGATCATAATGCATATGCGTGATGATCACATCCTCGATGCGCGTGGCGTCGAGCCCGATGAGCTTCAGAGTCTCCACGGGGCAGCGCAAAAAATTGCGCCCTCGACGCGCGGCCGTCTCGGCGTCGAACCCCGTGTCGATGACGAAATTCTGCTTTTTGCCGATTGCAACCCAGACGAAATAGTCCATTCCGATCGGGCCCGCATGCGGGTCGCCGCCGATGAACACCTCATCTCCCCGGCGATCCATCGAGGCATAGCGGATGGCATAGATTTCGAAAGGCTCGAGCGAGCTCACGGCTTGCTTCCGAACGCGGTCTTGCCGCGCTCACGCCGCGAAGCGCCGGCATCGTCTTCCGCCTCGAGGAGCTTGATGATAGCCGTGTGGTCCTGTGACCCGCCGAGCTTGCTTTCGGCTTCGCTCCACAACTGTGTGCACAATGCCGTCAAGGGCGAAGGCTGACCGGTCGCAGCAGCGAGATTGGCGGCAACGCGCAGATCCTTCGCCATGAGGCCGAGCGAGAAGCCGGATGCGAAGCTTCGCGACAACATGTGCTGCTTGAACTTTTTCTCCGTGCTGTTGTTGCGGCCCGTCGACGCATTGAGGATTTCGACGATCCGCTCGGGCGAAAGGCCGAAGCGTTTGCCGATCAGCAGCGCCTCGGACGCGATCCAAAGCCCTCCCGCCGAAACCAGATTGTTCAGCGCCTTCATGGCGTGGCCGGTGCCGAGATCTCCCGTGAGGAAGACGTGTTTCGCCATTGCTTCGAGAACAGGTCGAACCCGCGCAATCGCGACCTCATCGCCTCCGACCATGGTCGAGAGCGAACCGTCATGCGCGCGTGGCACGCCGCCCGAAACGGGAGCGTCCACGAGTTCTATCTTTTTGGCGCGAAGCGCTTCACCGACCTCGCGCGTGCCGATGGGATCCGACGAGCTCATGTCAATGACGATGCTCCCCGGGGAAAGGCTGGCGGCGACGCCGCCGCGCCCGAGCACAACCTCGCGCACTGCCTTTCCGTCAGGAAGCATGGTGATGACGGCCTCGACGGCGCCGGCAAGAGCGGCAAGGGAGGGCGCGACCGTTCCGCCATGCGCGGCCACGAAATTCGTCGCGAGCGACACATCCTTGTCGGTGAGGTGAAGCTCGTAACCGGCCCCAGCCAATCTTGCCGCCATAGGGCGTCCCATATTGCCGAGGCCGACGAAGCCGATCCTGGCGGGCGGCACGAGCGTGGTCATGTCTTCACCGGCTCGAGCTGCGCGAACACCTCGCGGGCGCTGCGAAAGCTGTCAACCGCCGCGGGCACGCCGCAATAGATCGCGGTTTGCAAAAGCACCTCCGAGATCTCGGCCTTGCTCAGGCCGTTGTTGAGCGCGCCCTTGATGTGCAGCTTCAATTCATGCGGGCGATTGAGCGCCGTCAGCATGGCGAGATTGATGATGCTGCGCGTCTTGCGGTCGAGGCCCGGCCGATCCCAGACGGCGCCCCAGCAATATTCCGTCACGAGCTCCTGCAAAGGGCGCGAGAAATCATCCGCCGAGGCGATGGCGTTATCGACATATTCGGCGCCCAAAACCTCGCGTCGGTTGTTGAGGCCTTTCTCATAGGTTGGATTTGGCAAGGCGTTCTTCCTCCTTCATGTGCAACTCAAACGGTAGGTCCCAACAGGGCGCGGATCCACAGTCGCGCGCGAGCGAGCGAGGTCCTCTTGCGTCGACCTTGCGCGCGGGCTCGCGCGGCCCGCAAGGATGCGCGCAACTCTCGAAAATACCGGACGGGCTCTTCCTCGATCGTATGGCGCGCCGTGCCGGGGTAGTAACGCCTCACCCATTCCGCCTTGCGGCGGATCGCGGCTTCCATTTCCCCTCTCGCCGGCAAGAGGGCTTCGCCCGTCTCCAGAGCGACGATCCAAGGCGCTTGGCGCTCATAAGCCTGGTTCGCGGCGCCATTGAGGTTGAGAAGCCCCATGAAATAGAGGCCCGGCCAGTCGGGATGCACGATGCGATTGTAGAGGTGCACGACATTGTCGCGCACCGAAAGGATCTCCGGCGAGAGAAAGGGGAAATCGATGAGATAGCCCGTCGCTGCGATAAGGGTGTCGAACTCCTCACGCGACCCATCGGTAAAAATGATCTCCTTACCGTCGATCTGGCCGATGTCATGCTTCACCTCGACGCGTCGATAGGCGATGTGCTGCACGATGGTGGCGTTGCTGAGCGCATGCGAGCGTCGCTTCACCGGCTTGAAACCCAATCGTTCCATTGGGCCATGGACCAGGCGAATGAGCCCCCGTGTCACCGCGCGAGTGACCCATTCGGGAATGAGAGGATGGCTCAAGAACATGGTGACGTCGGTGAACGGGATGCCGAAGAGAAGTTTCGGCGCGATAAGCGCACCCGCGCGCGCCACGATCACGGTTCTCGGTGTGACGGTCGCGAGATCGCTTGCGATGTCGCAAGCGCTGTTGCCGATGCCGACGATGCAGACGCGCTTGCCGACGAATGGCTCCGGCTCCTTGTAATCGTGCGAGTGAAGGTACTGACCGGTGAAGGCGCTGAGCCTCTCGACATGGAGCGGCTTGCTCAAATGTCCGCTGCAGACAACGACCGCGTCGAAGATGCCGCCATTATCTTTGTCGGTCTCGACCTTCCATCGGCGCCGGCCGGAGGCGCTCGCCTCGACAGGGCGTACGCTCGTGACCCGTGAGTTGAAGCGGATGAGAGGGTGAAGCCCGAAATGTTCCACGAAGCTCGTGAAATAGGCGTGCATATCGCGATGGCTCGGAAAGGGCTGCATCGTCTCGGGGAACTTGAAGTCCCTGAAATTCGTCAGCTTCTTCGCCGTATTGATGTGCAGTGTCTTGTAGGCGGAGGACAATCCACTGTCGTTGTTGAAGCACCACAGCCCGCCCACCTGCGTGCCGATCTCATAGACCGTCACGTCGAAGCCGGCCTCCTTGAAATATCGGGCCGCGCAAAGGCCCGAAGCTCCCGCTCCGATGATGGCCACGCTCTTCAAGGAATTTCGCGACGCGTCGCTTCTCAACTCGTCCATCTTCGCTCAAGGCTGGTGTCCTTGAGACCTTAAGATGAGGGAGGGCCGCTTCGCAAACGGCACGGTCTCGGCGAGCCATCACGCTTGTTTGACGCTCGGCAGGGATTGTCTTGCCGTTCATCGGAATTATTCTGCGCTCGTAATCGGTGATTCACGCAGCTCGGGGTCGCTGCCGACGCCGATCATGGCGGCGAGAGCGAGAAGCGAGGAGAAGAAATGAGGCGTTTGGCGGCAATGGCATTGTGCCTGTTCCTGTGCGGATGCGGCACCAGCGACGACAAGGTGGTGGGACTCGACGTTCGTCAGCTTTCACCGGCCGAGCAGGAGGCCTTGCGCCGCTCCTTGTCGCAAGCGTTGAAGGAACCCGACGCCGCGCAGTTCAAGTGGATGCCGGTGCTCGTCGGTCCGAGCGGCAGGCCGACGAATTATTGCGGGCTCATCAGCGGGAGGACGAGCGCCGGCACGCCCTCCGGCTTCCGCAAATTCGCGGCCGCGATCGCGCAGAATTCGAGCGGTGCTTTTGATCACGGCGTGATCCAGCATGTCGAAGGGGCTCCCGCGATCTTCGAGGCTTCGGCGGGCATCGGCGATCAATCGGCTGCCGGCACAACCGCGGAGTTGTGCAAATCCTGGGGCTATGTGGAATTCAGCGAGGCGCGGTGAGCGCGAGATTGTAGTCCGTGAGGCTGCGGACTTCGTGGTCCGAACGGATACCAGGTGTTGCGTAGAGGCGGGAGCCTGGAGCGTCGGAGGACGTCCCAAAGGCTCGATTCCTGCGCGTCGTCAACATTGCTCGCTGAGTTGCTTGCTTGCTTTCCAATACCTCGATTAATCTCGGCGTTTGTCGATGACGACAACGAGATCGCGGTGTCGGGGCGCGCACGATCGCAGAAGTGGGATGACCTCGAAAGGACAGGACATGGCGACGAAGAGGGCGAGCGGGAAGGCCAAGGCCAAGACGAGTTCGAGGTTGAAGTCGAAGGTGCCCGCGACCAAGGCGCGTGTCGCCAAGTCAGATGGGACCAGAGGCCGCGGCGCGACCAGGTCACCCGCGAAAAGGGCGCCTGCGACCCGGGCAGCCGCGAAGACACGCAAAGGCCTTCTCGAACGGCTCGCCGCGGGCCCGGTGATCTGCGCCGAAGGATATCTCTTCGAGTTCGAGCGGCGCGGCTACCTGCAGGCTGGCGCCTTCGTGCCCGAGGTGGTGCTCGAGCATCCCGATCTCGTCGAGAGCCTGCATCGTGATTTCGTGCATGCGGGCTCGGATGTTGTCGAGGCGTTCACCTATTATGCGCATCGCGAGAAGCTCAAGATCGTCGGGCGCGAGAAGGACCTCGAACGGATCAATCGCCAAGCCTTGCGCATCGCGAAGAAAGTCGCGCGAGAGACCGGCGCGCTTATCGCCGGCAACATCTGCAACACGAATATCTACGATCCCGGGGATGGGAATTCGCAGAAGGCGGCTCAGCGCATGTTCGATGAGCAGATCGGTTGGGCGGTCGACACCGGAGTCGATTTCATCATCGGCGAAACTTTCAGCTACGCGGCCGAGGCGGAGCTTGCCGCGAAGGCCATCAAGAAAACCGGCTTGCCCGCGGTCATCACGATGGCGGTGCACAAGGAGCCGGTCTCGCGCGAGAACCTTCCGCTCAGCGAAACGGCGAAGCGTCTCGAGGCGGCGGGCGCCGATGTCGTGGGCTTCAACTGCATCCGAGGCCCCTGGACCATGCTGCCCCTGCTTGCTGAAGTGCGCGCGGCGGTGAAGTGCCATGTCGCGGCGCTTCCCGTGCCCTACCGCACGACGCAAGAGGAACCGACATTTCAATCGCTCAGCGATACTCACTGGCACGACTTTCCCGAGGGACGTCCCTTCCCGACCTCGCTCGATCCCTTCGTCTGCAATCGTCATGAGATCGGCGAATTCGCCAAGAAGGCCTATGCGATCGGTGTGCACTATCTCGGCGTCTGTTGCGGGGCGGGGCCGCACCACATCCGCGCCATGGCCGAGGCGCTCGGACGCCATCCCCCGGCCAGCCGTTACTCGCCCGACATGACGAAGCACGCTTTCTTCGGCAGCAACAAGCGGCTCAAGGCGCACAATATCGCGTATGCCGGAAAGCTTTGAAATTATGCCGGAGCGACAAGGGTGGCGCGGCGGGTAAGCGCTTCGCGCCTGCCGCCTCAACCGAGATAGGCGCGCTGCACCTTCTCGTCGTCGAGGAGATCCTTGCCGCGCCCCGTGAGCACGATGCGCCCGCTCTCCATCACATAGGCGTAATCCGCGATGCTGAGCGCCAGCAAGGCATTCTGCTCGACGAGCAGGATCGTCACGCCTTGCTCGTTGATCGCACGGATCGTCTCGAAAACATTCTCTACCATGACCGGGGAGAGCCCCATACTGGGCTCGTCCATGAGGAGCACGCGCGGACGCCCCATCAAGGCGCGAGCCGTGGCCACCATTTGCTGCTCGCCGCCCGAAAGCGTTCCCGCGACCTGCTTTTGGCGCTCGCGAAGCCTCGGGAAGAGGGTGAACATGCGCTCCTTGTCCTCGGCGACCGCTTGGCGATCGCGGCGGCGGAACGCGCCCATCGCCAGATTTTCGTCAACCGTGAGGCGTGCGAAGATGCGACGGCCTTCCGGCACTTGCATCAGGCCGAGCGCGGCGATCTCGTGCGGAGCAACGCCGCTAAGGCTCTCGCCGTCGAGCCTGATGTCGCCGCCGCGTGGATGCAGAACACCGCTGATTGCCCGCAAGGTCGTCGTCTTGCCGGCGCCGTTCGCGCCGACGAGGGTGACGATCTGCTTCGTGTCGACGCTGAATGAGACGCCCTTCAAGGCTTCGATATTGTCGTAGAAGACGTGAATGGCGTCGACTTCGAGAAGCGCCATGCTGGCTACCCTTCCGCCGGGCTATCGAGATGCCGAATATGGTCGCTTGCATGGCGCAGGACCTCCGCCGGGACACTCTTCGCGCTGCCGAGATAGGCCTCGATGACCTTCGGATCGTTCTGCACCTCGACGGGAGATCCCTCCGCGATCTTCACCCCATGGTCGAGCACCGTCACAATGTCCGACATCCCCATGACGACCCGCATCTGGTGCTCGATGAGGATGATCGTCACGCCGAAAGTCTCGCGCACATGGCGGATGAAGGCCATCATCTCCGAGGTCTCACGCGGATTCATTCCCGCTGTCGGCTCGTCGAGCATGAGGAGGGCCGGGCGCGTCGCGAGCGCCCGGCCGATCTCGAGGCGCCGCTGCTCGCCATAGGCGAGATTGCGCGCCAGCACATCGCCTCGTCCTTGCAGCCCGACGAAACGCAAAAGCTTCAGCGCGCTCTCATGCGCGCTGCGCTCGTCACGCCGCGTGTGCGGCGTATTGAAGAGCGCACCCCACCAATGCGAGTGGAGATGCAGATGCATGCCCACCATCAGGTTCTCGATCGCCGTGATGTTTCGAAACAGCCTGATGTTCTGATAAGTGCGGCTGATGCCGGCGGCCGCGACGCGATCGGGGGTGAGGCCGTCGAGACGCTCGCCGCGGAACCAGATGCGACCCGCGGTGATCTGCAGATTCTGCATGATGCAATTGAAGACCGTCGTCTTCCCGGCCCCGTTCGGGCCGATGATGCTGTGGATCGCCCTCTCGCGCACATTGAGATCGAGCTCGCCGACGGCCGTGAGGCCGCCGAACCGCATCGTCAGCCCTTCCGTCGTCAAGATTGCCTCCCGCGCCACGCCCCCCTCCTATTTCTCGAGGCCTTGGGTGGCAAATGAGGGCGTCTCGACACCTGCCGGCGCCGTCTGCGGTTCATCGGGCTCAAGCTCGCCCGCCGCGGCGCGCAGCTCCCGTTGTCGCGTCGCCGAGGGCCACAAGCCCTCGGGCTTGATCCGCATCATGATGATGAGCGCGGCACCATAGAACAGGTAGCGGTACTCGCCGAATTCGCGCAGAAGCTCCGGCAGGCCGACAAGCGCGATGGCGCCGACGACGACGCCCGGCAAGCTTCCCATGCCGCCGACGATGATCAGGGCAAGCACGTTGATCGAGATGAGGAGTTGAAAGCTCGAAGGGTAAATGGAGGTCAGCATCACCGCGAAGATCGAGCCGGCAAGTCCCGCGAAGGCGGCGCCGAGCCCGTAGGCGAGGAGCTTCACCTTGACGATATTGATGCCGAGCGCCTGCGCCACGTCCTCATCATCGCGCACCGCCATCCAGGCGCGCCCGAGGCGCGAGTTCTCAAGCCGCCAGGCAAAATACGCGGCAACGGCCGAGCAAACGAGCGTGAGGTAGAAGAGCGAGACCGGATCGCTCAGCTCGATATTGCCGATCCGGGGTTTGGGGATCTGCAATATGCCCTGCGCTCCGGCAAGCAGCGGCGCGGCCATGTCCGATTGCACGATGACGCGCACGATTTCGCCGAGCCCCATGGTGGCGACTGCCAGATAGTCGCCGCGCACGCCGAGCACGGGGATGCCGAAGAGAATGCCGACAATCACCGAGCACAGGATCGCGATCGGCATCGCCGCCCAATACGAAAGGCTTGGGATGGAGGTCCAGGCCGCCAGCGCGTGAGGGCTGTCGGCGGTGAGCAAGGCCGTGGTGTAAGCGCCAACGGCGAAGAAGGCGACGAAGCCGAGATCAAGAAGCCCCGCAAGGCCGACCTCGAGGTTGAGCCCCATGCCCATGAGCACGTAAAGGCCGACGAGCATCATCACCTGCCCGATGTAAGGGCCGGCAACGATCGGAAAGAGGACGACGAGCAGAATGCCGATGATGATCTTCAGCGTCCTCACATGCGACTGCTGTGCGGGGCTGAGGTGAGCCATGCCCTCGTGCAGCTGGGCGCGCAGCGATTTTGTCCACAGATACGCCCCTCCGGCCGAGAGGACGAAGATTATCGCCGCGCCTGTCGGGTTGAGGCCTTCCCAAGTGAAGATTGTCTCGCGCAGATCGCCGATCACCTCGCCGAACTGCATCATGATCTGGATGAGCTCCTGGAACACACCGAAGAAAAGCACGAAGGCAAGGCCGATAAGGATCGGTTTGCGGATGGTGACGGGGCCAAGGGAGAGGGCAGCGCCCAGCACGCCGAGCAAGGCTCCGGAAACAATGAGAACGACGGATCCGAGCGGCACGCCGAGACCGAAGGTGAGCGTCTCGAGAAGAACCGGCGAAAGCGCGATGAAGATCGGCCGTAAATCGAGGACCGACATCGCGATCGCAAGAAGCGCGAGCAAGCCGCCCGCAACCGCCCCGGCGAGAAGGGCGTGCGCGGCGAGCGGCAAAAATCCATCCGTGCCGCCCGGCGACCGCCGCGCCGCGACCGCAGCCCCGGCACCGAGCCCAATGGCGATGAGCGTGGCGTCGCCAAGCGAAACGACATCGACGACGATCCAGCGCGCATCCATCAACGGCAAGATCCCGACGACCGCGACGTAGACCGCTATGGCCCCGAAGACGAGGCCTAATCTCAACGCCCGGTTGAGCGGGGAACCCTCCACGCTCGAGCGATGGACAGGAGGGCTTTCCGACACGGCGCTCATGCGCGTTTCTTCGCCATGCGCTCGCCCATGATCCCATAGGGCCTGAAGATCAGAACCATGATCAGCAGCGTGAAGGCGATGAGATCACGCAGTTGGTAGGGAGCCGTGATGCCGATGCCGTCGAGGAAGAGCGCGGGGCCGACGGATTCCACGATTCCGAGAAACAAGCCGCCGAGCATGGCGCCCGGAACGCTGCCGATGCCGCCGAGGACCGCCGCGCCGAAAGCTTTGATGCCGGGCGTGAAACCCATGAAGAAATAAACTTGCTTGAAGACGAAGGCGTAGCAGACCCCGGCTATGCCCGCCATGGCGCCGCCGAGCGCGAAAGTGAACACGACGACCTTGTTCACGTCGATGCCCATCATGGCGGCGGTGTCGGAATCCTCGGAAACCGCGCGCATCGCCGTTCCCATGCGGGTGCGCTGCACGATCACGTACAGCACCAGCATGGAGATGAGGGCGGCAGCGACGACCAGGACCTCGACGAGAGGGACGCTGAAGCCGAATACGTCAAGCGTGTTCTTTTGCCATTTCGGATCGGGATAGGCGCGCACGCCCGATCCGAAGGCGCCTCGGAACGTTTGCTCGAGGAAGAAGGACACCCCAATGGCGCAGATGAGCGGAGCCAGGCCCCGAACGCGGCGGAACGGACGGTAGGCGAGGCGCTCGGTAAGCACCGCGATCACGGTCGAGGTGGTGACCGCGACGGCGAGGATGCCGAGCATCGCCAGAAACGGGTTCGTGTCGAGGAATCCGCTTTCCGCGAATGAGGAGGCGACGAAATATCCGGAGAAAGCACCCGTCATCATGATGTCGCCATGGGCGAAATTGATGAGGCGCAAGACACCGTAGACCATGGTGTAGCCGAGCGCGACGAGCGCGTAGACGCTCCCGATTGTCACGCCAAAAACGAGAAAATCGAACCATTGCGCGGCCCCATAACGGGCCTTGATCAAGGTGCCGATCGTGCCCCCGATAACGACGATGATGACGCCGATGCGCAGCGCCCACAGGACCACATCGACGAAGGTGAAGCGCGAGAGCGTGCTCAGCTTGGGGATAAAGCCTCGACTTGCCGCGACGTCAGTCATCTGAATTCAACGACCCCTTCCGGACGCGCGGCGGCGGGAGGGAGGCGCCGCGGCGCCTACCTCCCCTGGCTTCAGGCCGAATGGCGAGATCGATCAAGGCCAGATCTTCTTCGGATTCTCGCCGATCTTGAACGTCTTCGGATCACCATTCGTGAACTCGTAGACGGCGGGCTTGAACTTCGCGCATTGACCATACTGATCGCAAGAGATCGGCCCGCTGACACCCTCGAACTTGGTCGCGAACACGGCGTCACGCAACGCCTTGCGACCGATATAGGTCGCGCCGCTCGCATCCGTTTTCGCCACTTTTTCGATCGCCTTGAAGGCGAGTTGCGCGCCATCATAGGCATTCGCGTGATAGCCCGAGATCGGCGCTTCGCCATAGGCCTTCTTGTACTCGTCGACGAACTTTGGATATCCCTTGCCCATCGATTCCGGCGAGACGTCCGGATAGGTGATCTTATAGCCGACGATGGCGCCGCGCGCCGCCTCGATGAGGTCGGGCGCCATTTGACCGGAACTGCCGATCAGCGGCACTTTCTCGAGGCCGGGTATGTCCTTTGATTGACGAAGCAACTGCGCGCCGGCGGCGACGAAGACCGGCGCGTAGATGACATCAGGCTTCTCCGTCGCGACACGCGTCAGCACCGGGTGCATGTCGACATCGGTTGGCGCCACGGCTTCCTGAGAGAGCACCTGGCCGCCGAGCTTCTTGAAGTTCTCGCCCATCACGGTCGCCAGCTGCTGTGCATAGGGGCTGCCATCGTGGACGGTCACGATCTTCTGCGCCTTGAGCACGTCGTGCACATATTGCGCGTCGGCGCGGCCCTGATCGATGTCGCTGTAAACGGTTCGCACGAAGCCTGCGTATTCCGGCTTGCGATCGGCCGCGGTGAGCGCCGGGGCCGTGGCCGCGGTGTCGATATCGGTGAGGCCAGCCTTCCAGAGAATGGGTGCGCCGGGCGTTGCCGCGCTCGAGCAGGCCGGGCCAATGACGATCGCCGTCGCAGGATTGGAAGCGATCTTCGTCGCCGCCGTCTGGCCGCCTTCGGCATTGCATCCGTCATCCTCGACATTGAGCTTGACCGGATGGCCGACGAGCTTGCCCCCTTGATCCTTGATGGCGATCTCGACGCCGCGTTTCTCGTCGATACCGAGCGCCGAATCGGCCCCCGACATCACCCAATAGGCGCCGATCTGGATGGGCGCGCCTTTCGGGATGACCAGAACGCCGATATCGTCGGTGACAGGTCCCTTGGTTTCCGCCGCATTGGCGGATGAAGCGACGGCAAGCGCCGCAACCATGACCCCTCCACAGATCGAAATTCGCCGACAGTTGAAGCCTCGCATACGACTATCCTCCCTTTTTCAAGCCAAGATTTCTCGGAGCGTCCGCAGCCTCAGCGGTCCTTAAGAGTTACCGGCCGTCATCTCCCTCCATTCAGTGCGGATGCCGGTCTTGATCGGCTCGATCCGTTCCGCCCGTCGCCTCACTTTAATCCCATCATCCAAAAAATAAAAAGACCCCGCCGTGGCAAAGCCCGCGCGCAATGCGGCGGTGCTTGCTCCCTCGGCTGCGCATCAGCTTGAGTCTGGCGGTTCAGGACGCCGTCTTCTCGGCCATGACGCCGTAGCGGCCGATAATGAAGCCATTGCCGATGGTGCCTGTCTCAGGGTCGTTCATGCGGCGGAAGGCGACCGCTCCCCCCAGCACCTCGGCGAAAACCTGACCGGCGCGTTTCGCATCCTCTTCGGATGGAAAGGCGATCTCCTTCTGCACGGCCAGCGTACCGTCCAGGCCGCGAAAGACCGGGATCACCCCGAATTTGTTAAAGGTAGTCATTGCCCTATGCCCACGCTCTCTACCTGTCGCAACTTAAGTAAATCGCAATTCCAAACACGAGTCTATCGATATTAACCATCACTTCGTGACGTTTATGTAATTCTACATCATTACGATTTGACGATCACATCTTGAGAACCCTTGGGCGATTTCCGTCAGCGAGGCTCGACCATCGACGAATGCCGAATGAATACTGCAAATCGAGGCGTGACCGCGACCTCGTTTCATCGGGCAAAACGCGAACGATATCAATGCTCTGAATACGTCGACGCGGGGATGGGCCGAGCCCCGCTCCGGCGCTTGCCAAGGCGCGGGCGACGCGACATAGGCTCCCCTCATGACGACGCATGCTTTCGATGTTGTGGTGATCGGCGCGGGTATCGCCGGAGCAACGGCGGCCGCCCATATCGCAGCCGAGCGGCGCGTGGCTCTCGTGGAGGCGGAGGACGCGCCCGGCTACCACACCACGGGACGTTCGACCGCGCTCTGGATCCTCAATTATGGACCCGCGGATGTGCGGGCCATGACCGCCCTCTCACGCCAATTCTTCGAAGCGCCGCCTTCCGGCTTCAGCGAGACGCCGCTCATGAGCCGCCGGCCGGTGCTCACGCTCGCGACCGCGGCGCAAGAAGCGGGCTTCCGCAAGATGCTGGAACAGAGCCGGGGGATGCGGGAGCTCTCGGCAACCGAGCTCAAGGAGCGCCTCCCGGCCTTGCGGGCAGGCTACGCCGTCGCCGCGGCCATCGAGGACGATACCTTCGAAATGGACGTCGCCGCGCTGCTCCAAGGCTTCTTGCGGCAGCTTCGCGCGGCCGGCGGGGTGCTTGCCTTGCGCAGCCGGGCGGGGCGGATCGAGCGGCGCGCACGAGAATGGCTGGTGGAAGTCTCCGGCGGCAATGTCTTCACGGCGCCCGTGATCGTCGATGCGGCGGGCGCCTGGGGTGATGAAGTGGCGGCGCTTGCCGGCGTTGCTCCGCTCGGCTTGCAGCCGAAACGGCGCACGGCCCTCATCATCGACCCGGCGCCGTGGAAGGTCAGCGACTGGCCGGCAGTGAGCGATGCGGTGACGAGCTGGTACGTGAAGCCGGAAGCACGCAGCAAGCTTCTGGTGTCCCCCGCCGAGGAAACCGACATGCCGCCTCACGATGCGGCTCCCGATGATATCGACATCGCCATTGCGATCGATCGCATGCAGCAGGCGCTCGACATCGAGGTCAGGCGCGTCGAGCACAGCTGGGCTGGCTTGCGCAGCTTCACGCCCGACCGGAGCCTGGCCATCGGCTGGGACGCAAAGGTCGAGGGCTTCTTCTGGAGCGTCGGGCAGGGCGGCTACGGCATCCAGACCTCGCCCGCTCA
>JAFAQA010000216.1 GCA_019246665.1 Hyphomicrobiales bacterium | reverse complement strand
CGCGTTTCGGGTGCCGCTCGCGAAGAAATTCGTGGTCTTATTATTGTCGTTGATCGACCAGATGAAGTCGCGGCGGGTGTGGACCACATTCAATGTGCTCGTGGCGGCGGTGCTCGATGTGGATCCATTGGCCACGACCCAGCTTATGTTGCGCGTGTTTTCGGTGCCGCCAGCCGTCGGATCGCCACCCCCGGCGAACGCGTAATCGATCTCGCTCAGCGCCGTCTTATAATCGGCGATGGTGGCTGTGCCGGACAAGGCGAAGACGTATTGGCCGGTCCCGGAATTGAAGCCGGCGCTCGCCACCGTGATTTTATCACTGTCGGTGAACGTCAAAGAAGGAAATCCGCCATCGAGGCCAAGCTGATCGTTCGGATTGGCGTTCGTGATCGTGATGGTCGCGTTCGTCAGCGTGCCGAAGCTACCGCCGCTCACCGAAATGCCCGTATCGAGAAACGCGATAGGTCCGTTCTCCGTGAAGGTCGCGGTCGCTCCCGCGGTCACAGAAGGCGGCGTAGGCGGCGGCGGCGCCGATCCGGCTTTCGTGTCGAGATGGGTAGTGTTAACGAGGCTCGCTATATTATTCGTGTCTACGAACTGGAATCCCACATCACGGCTCGTAGCCGTGCCGCCAGCAGTCGGATCGTTTACGCTGCTCGAGAAAGTGACCTGATCGAGTGCGGTCGCATAATCATTCGTCGACGCATTGCCGGTAAGTGTAAGCTGGACGCCGTTGGTGCCGCTGCCGCCAGCCAAGAAGCTAGCAGTAATGACGCTGCCGTCAGCGAAAATCTCCTTATTTGCCCCGCTACCAGCCAAGCCGCCAGCGTTCGGCCCGTTATTGAAGGCAAGCAAATCACTCGATAATCCATTGTTTGTAACCTGGATAATCACTTCCTTTAATTGATTGTCACCGGCGGGGCTAATGGTAATGCCCGAATCGATCACAACCGGGGGATTTCCGCCGACAAAGGTGTTGGTGACACCCGAAAAATTTACTTGGTCGTTGCCGCCCTGATTGGGAGTGGGCGGGAGGAACGCAGCATGAATCGGGGTGGGCGACGGGCTAAGTGACGTACTCGTCGTACTCGCGGCATGAATCGGGGTGGACGACACGGCCGTCGTCCCGCCATCCGGAGCATGAGTCGGGGCGGCCGCCGGCTGCGCGCTCGTCGTGCTCGCGGCATGCGTCGTGTCGTTATGGTGCGGATCGAGCACGAAGTGCGAGGCGGCCGTATGCGCGCCCGCGGCGTCGTACATGACGCGCGGCTCCAAGGGCATGAGCCCGGCAAGCGATTTGCGCCTGCGTTTCGTGACCGCCTGCTTCTTTTTCGCAAGCGTCGGCTTCGTGCGCCGAGATTTCATGGTAGGCCCCTCATTCCACCCGGAAAGCGGCCGCTTTCCGGGACTCGAAGATCCGCTGAACCGCGTAAAATTCAGACGGTTCTCCGTCATTAGACTAGCATGTCTAATAAGCCTTGTGCAGCCTTGACATCATCACAGAAACGTGAAAAGAGTAGCCGATTATTAGCTTGACGGATCGCGAAATCGCATTCTCGCCCTGAGGCAAATCTCACACCCCTCCGCTCATCCCCGCGAAGGCGGGGATCCAGTTCTCATAGGTCTAGTCATAAGCCTGGTTTCCCGCTTTCGCGGGAATGAGCGGGGTGGGCCCCAGGGCAAAAGCATAAGCCGCTCGTTTAAGCATGGGTCCGGTCGTTCCCGCGAAGGCGGGAACCCAGACTGTACCTGGCCGATCAGCCTGGATGCCCGCTTTCACGGGCGGGAGCGGAAATGAAGCCCCTTCCCTTGCCGCCTCGCCACATGGGGACCTTGACGATCGGCACTTTCGGCGGGCAAATCCCTTCCATGACCAGTTTCGTTCAGGCGAGCCCGGCGGCGACGCGCAAAAGCGGGGAGATCAAGCTGCACGGCCCGGAGGCTTTCGCGGGCATGCGCCGCGCGGGGCGGCTGGCGGCCGAGGCGCTCGACCTTCTGGTCGATTTTGTGAAGCCAGGCCTCTCCACCGCGGCGATCGACCGCTTCGTCCTGGATTTCGCCTTGGCGCACAGGGCCTATCCGGCGACGCTCCTCTACCGCGGCTATCGCTATTCGGTGTGCACCTCGATCAACCATGTGGTCTGCCACGGCATGCCGAACGAGAAGCCGCTGCGCGAGGGCGACATCGTCAACATCGACCTCACCTTCGTGCTCGACGGCTGGCATGGCGATTCGAGCCGCATGTATCCGATCGGCGTCATCGGGCGGCGCGCCGAGCGCCTTCTCGAGGTGACGCATGAAGCCTTGATGCGAGGTATCGCGGCGGTTCGGCCAGGCGGCACGACGGGCGATATCGGCCAGGCGATCCAGGATTATGCGGAAACCGAGCGCTGCTCGGTGGTGCGCGATTTCTGCGGCCACGGGCTCGGCCGGCTCTTCCACGACGAGCCGAACATCCTGCATTACGGGCGACGAGGCGAAGGCGTGCCGCTGAAGCCCGGCATGTTCTTCACCATCGAGCCGATGATCAATCTCGGCAGGCCGCAAGTGAAGGTGCTCTCCGACGGCTGGACGGCGGTGACGCGCGACCGCTCGCTCTCGGCGCAATACGAGCACAGCGTCGGCGTCACCGAGAGCGGCGTCGAGGTCTTCACCTTGTCACCACGCGGCCTCGACACGCCGGGCCTTTCCAAGAACGCATGAGCGAAGGCCTGTGAGCGAAGGATCGGGTCCAAGCGCGCCTGAGCCGCCACCACATTATCTTGGTCACCGCGACCGGCTGCGCGAGCGATTCCTCAAGACCGGCGCCGAGGCGCTCCCCGATTACGAGCTTCTCGAGCTCATCTTGTTTCGCGCGCTGCCGAGGCGCGATGTGAAGCCGCTCGCCAAGGCCTTGCTGCGGCGCTTCGGCTCCTTCGCCGAGACGATCGCCGCACCGCGCGAGCGCTTGACCGAAGTCGAGGGCCTCGGCGAAGGTGCGGCGACCGATCTCAAGATCATCGAGGCCGCGGCAAAACGCCTTGCCAAGGGCGGCATCGCGGAACGCGAGGTGCTCGGCTCGTGGAGCGCGCTCCTCGAGTATTGCCGCACCGCCATGGCCTTCTTGGACAAAGAGAGCTTCCGCGTCCTCTTCCTCGACAAGCGCAACGGCTTGATCGCCGATGAGGTGCAGCAGACGGGAACCGTCGACCACACGCCCGTCTATCCGCGTGAGGTGGTCAAACGCGCGCTCGAGCTCTCCGCGACGGCCCTCATCCTGGCGCACAACCACCCCTCCGGCGATCCAAAGCCGTCTGGCGCCGATATTCGCGTGACGCAAGAGATTGCGAAGATCGCCGGTCCGCTCGGCATCCTGGTCCATGACCACATCATCGTCGGCCGCAAGGGACATGTGAGCTTGAAGGAGATGAAGCTGTTTTAGACTTCACGTGTTCCCGACAAAGAACGAAGGTGAATCGAGTATCCCGGCTCGTTCATCAACTACTATACTCGCAGCTCCGCTCATTCCCGCTAAAGCGGGAATCTAGAATTATACACGTAAAGAAAAAAGCTGGATCCCCGCATTCGCCGGGATGAGCGGGAAAGTGCTAAATTGGCGCCTTGGTCCGAAGACGAGCATTGCTGCTGTTTCCCGGTGCGCGGCCGCGGTAAGCGAGGCCGTTGCAGCAGCCATAATGGAGAGAAGCTCCATGACCGATGTCGAGATCGAGGCCATCCGCAAATGCTCGCCGCTCGGCCGCGGCCTGCGGGCCTTGCGGAACGACGCCAAAGGCTCGACGCGCTAGGCGCACAATATCGGCTGCCGGCCGATGTGCGTGTCGTGCCAATCGAGGCGAATGGCGTGCCTGCCGAATGGACCACGACGCCGGAGGCGCACGACGCTCGCGTCATCCTTTTTCTTCATGGCGGCGGCTATATTTCGGGATCGCTCACCAGCCATCGCCACATGATTGCCGAAGCCGGACGGCAAGCGCGTGCGAGAACGCTCGCGCTCGCTTATCGCCTCGCGCCCGAGCATCCGTTCCCGGCGGCGCTCGAGGACGTGCTTTCCGGTTATGCTCTCCTCATGGCGCAAGGCGTCGAGCCGGAACGCATCGCGATTGCCGGCGAAAGCGCCGGCGGTGGCCTGGCGGTCGCGGCGCTGATCTCGATGCGCGACAAGGGGATTCCATTGCCGGCTTGCGCCTGGCTCAGCTCACCCTGGGTCGATCTCGAACTTGCCGGCGCCAGCATGACCGCCAAGGCCCCGGTCGATCCGCTGATCCAGAGACCGTACCTTGCGGAGCTCGCGCGCATGTATCTCGACGGCACCGATGCGCGCTCTCCCCTCGTGTCGCCTATGCATGCGGATTTGAAGGGCTTGCCGCCGATGCTGATTCAGGTCGGCTCCGCCGAGACCTTGCTCGATGATGCGGTACGGCTCGCGGACGTGGCAGGCACCGCCGATGTGCGCGTGACGCTCGAGATCTGGCCGGAGATGATCCACGCCTGGCATCTTTTCCACCCCCAACTTGCGGCGGGTCGCCGCGCGCTCGCGGCGGTGGGCGCGTTCATCCGCTCGATGATGGGATGAAACACACGACTGATGCGAGAGGTGGCGAGCCAATATTCGCCAAGTAAAGGGCGTATACTCCATTTCGGATCGCCGACCGCGTTGCTTCGTAGTTTTGTTTCGGGCGAGGCATGGATGATCGGGGCCAAAGCCCGGTCGCGACGGCAAGATGCTGCCACTCGTCCTGCGTGTGCCCGGACTTGATCCGAGGATCGGTGTGCGCATCCACGCATCGCTTCGCACGAAGCCGAAGAGAGCAAGACTGCACGAGTGCACGAGAGCGCCGCTCCGTCAGGCCTCACACGAGCGCCATGACGGCTTTCACCACGGCCAGGATGAACCCGAAATTGAGCGCAAGCCCGAGCGCGCCGAAAAGCGCCGCGAGCGCCATGATCACACCGTCGCGCTCGACGAGCGCAAGGCCGATGAGGCAGGTCGAGATTCCCATCGGGATTTGCCCGATGATGGGTGCGGCGCCAACCAGCCCGATCGAGACGACGAGCAGCAAAAGCCCCGCACCTCGCAACTCCCACGAGGCCGGCACGAAGCTCAGGCGGCGGCGCGAGAAGCGCTCGAGCTTGCGCAGCACGGGCGTGGCGCGCGCGAGCACCGCGTCGAGCTTGTCATGCTCGACGGAGGCCGCGAGCGCACGGCGCGGCAGCCATGGATGTCGCCGTCCCCAGACGATCTGCAAGGCGATGACCACGAGGAGAAGGCCGCAAACCAGCGGGATCGGCGGGGGCATCGGCAATACGTTCGGAAGGCCGAGCACGACCATCAGCAGCGCAAAGCCGCGATCGCCGAGCGAAGAAACGATCTCGCCAAGCGTGACGCGCACTCCGTGCGCGTCGGCGGCAATCTCGTTCAAGATATCGGAAGTGTGGCGGGCGTAGTTCACGCGCAAGCGGGCTTTCGGAACGATTTCAATGCCGGATGAATGGGCGACCCCAACGCCGCGCGCGTTTCTAGCCGATCTCGCGACAAAGCAAAAGCCTTCGCGCGTTCAAGAAACTTGTGAACACAAGGGCGTGAAATTTAGGAGCCGCGCCGAAGCTTCAAGAGAGTCGAAGGTTCTGCGTCAAACGGAATTCGCTTCGCAGCTAAGCAGTGCAGGCTCGACAATGCCGCAAATATCGAAGCGCGTTCCAAGAGCGCGATGGGCTAAGCCAAAATCAGCAGCGTCACTGTATAATCGCACGGTCTTGTTGCAAAGACTGCGATCAGCTTTGCGGGTGATGCTCGACTCGATCGCCGTTCAGTTGACGACGTATTCCTTGTCGTGAAGACGAAACTCACATGGTTTGATCAGCTTGGAATGGGCCACACGCACCGAGAACAAGGGACCGTCGAGCTTTTTGGTCCAAAAGCTCAGAAAGTCATGAAGCACCGGAAAGCGCGGCGCCACATCGTAGTCTTGCCAAATATAGGTTTGCAGAAAAACCGGATGGTCCGGCAGGCGGTAAAGTATCTCGGCTGTCGTCAAGCCATAGCCGGCGAGCTGCTTGAGAAAACCCTTTGAGACCATTCCGTCCTCCTTGCGGGCACAGGGTGCCCGTGCCGGATTCCATCATCCGCGCAGGAGCTTTAACCCTTGGTTACGCCGGAAGGTTCCGGGATTCAGTCACTCCGCGAAGTCGTCTCGCGCTGAACCGAAGACACCTGCCGAAGGACAGAGACGCAAAAGCCATGCCGCTCCGATTCGGACGCTTGATCTTCCCACGCGCCTTGCTTCACGACAACTGAACTCCCGATCACTTTGTCGAGATGAATTGAAATATACCACTGAGACGCGATAGGCCGCTCTACTCTGCCGCCTGCACGGTCGCCCGCGCCGCAACGCTCGATGCGACATCGCGGCGCGGAAAAAGGAGCGCGCCTACGAAGATGAGCGCGCCACAAACCGCGAGGATGCGATAGGTGCCGGTGAAGCCGCCTGTGGCATCATGCATCTTCGCCGCCATGGTCACGGCGAAAGCTGCGACCGCGAAGTTGAGAAAGTAACGCACAGCATAGATGCGCCCGCGCAAGCGATCAGGCGCGTATTTCGCCGTCATCGCTTCGTTCACCGTCACTTGCCCGAATTGCCCGAGCATTGCCACCATGGCCGCTGCCGGCGCCGTCAAGCCGAAAGCATCGGCAAGAAAAAAGAGCCCGACCATTTGCAGGCCGGAGGTGACGAGGAAAACCGTTCCAAGCGAGAAACGATCCATGGCGCGCCCTACCGTGAGCTGAGCCAAGGCGCCGACGATGGTGACCGCGGTGGTCACGGCGCCCGCGGCCGTCGCCGAATGAACGATGTCCGGCAGTCGCTCCTCGAAGAGCTTGGGGAAGGTGACGCTCGCGACATTGAAGACCAGACCCGCGGCGAAAGTGCAGAAGAACAGGATGCCAAAAACGCGAAACACAGTAAAACGCGAATATTCCCCGGCATGGAGATTTTTGCGCGTGGCGCGCTCGGCAGCGTCCGGCACCGTCAGCACAAAGGCTGCGCCGATCGCCAAGGCCGCGATGCCGGGAAGAACGAAGGCGAGGCGCCAACCGAAAGCGTCGCTGACGGCGCCCGTGATGAAAGGCGCCGACGCAATCGCGAGATTGCCGAAGACGCCGTTGAGGCCGATCACCCGGCCAAGCCGCTTGGGTGAGGCGCTCGCCACCATCATCGGCGCGCCGACCGGATGATAGATCGAGGCGATGAGACCGATGGCGCCGAGCCCGATCGCAAGGGTGAAGAAGGAATTGGTGACAGCGGTCGCAAGACACGCGACGCCCGCGCCGAAGAAGAAGATGATCATCATGCCGCGCCGGCTCCATTTGTCGCCGAGCCAGCCGGAAGGAAGCGAGCCGAGGCCGATGAGCACGAAGGCGCCGAGCGAGAGCTGAAGCAGCGTGCCGTAGCTCACCTCCGGAAAGGCCTTCTCCAGCGCGAGGATCGTCGTGGGATAAATGAGCATGATGTAATGATCGAGCGCGTGGCCGAGATTGGCGAACACGATGATGCGACGCTTCACGTTCTCGGGCACGGGGGACATGGGCAGATTCTCGCTCGTCAGCAGCACTACCGTTGGTCAGGACTACACTTGGGTTATACGTCGGCCACGACCATAGGTCTCGCTGATTTTCAACTTTCCTGTTTGAACAGCTCTGCAATGCAATT
>JAFAQA010000199.1 GCA_019246665.1 Hyphomicrobiales bacterium | reverse complement strand
CGGCAAGAGCCCGTTGTTGATGGCGTTGCGGTAAAAAGTGCGCGCGAAGCTTTTCGCGACGACGGCTCGAATGCCGGCGGCACGCGGCACTGTGACCGCGACCTCCATGGCCGAGCCGCAGCCGAAATTTTTGCCCGCCACGATGATGTCATCCGGCTCAATGCTTGCCGCGATCGCAGGGTCGATGTCTTCGAAGAGAAAACGCGTCATCTCTTTTTCGTCGCGCGCGTCGCGCTTGCGGCGGGACGAGATGATGTAGTCGGTGTTGATGTCGTCACCGAAGAGGCGTGCCCGACCTTTGAGCGAAAGCTGCAAGCTCACGACACCATGGCCTTGGGTTCGGTGATGCGCCCGGTGGCCGCCGCCGCGCCGCAAGCGGCCGGCGAGGCGAGGAAGATCTCGGCTTTCGGGGCCCCCATTCGGCCCTTGAAATTGCGATTGCCGGTCGAGATCACGGTCGCGCCATCGCGCGGGATGGCGCCGCTCGTGCCACAGCAGGCACCGCATCCAGGCGTGGTCAATACGGCGCCAAACGCGGTGAGCTCGGCGAGCGAGCCGTCCGCGATGAGAAGCTCGAGCTCGCTGCGTGACGCCGGCGTGATCACGAGCTCGACGCCGGGCGCGATACCGCCCGCTTCACGGATGGCTGCGAGCGCTGAGCGGATATCCGAGGCGCGCCCGCCCGTGCAAGTGCCGATGAACACCATGTCGACAGGCCGGCCCGCGGCCTCTCCGACCGGAACGACAGCGTCGACATGGTGCGGCAAGGCAAGTCGCGGCGTGATCTCGGCAAGTTCGATGGTGAGCCTGTCGGCGTAGCGCGCGTGCGCGTCCGGCTCGACCGGCGCGCAGTCGGAAATGCCGATGCGGCGCAGGAAGTCGCGCGCCGCCGCATCGACGGGGAAAAGCGCGGCCTTGGCGCCCGCCTCGGTCGCCATATTGGCGATCACGATGCGCTCCTCGACGCTCAAGCTCGCGACGCCATCGCCCGAGAATTCGAGCGCGAGGTAATCCGCGCCGTCGGCGCGAAGCCGGCGCAAAAGCTCGAGGATGACGTCCTTGGCTTGCGCGGGTGGCGTGAGCTTCCCCCTCAAGATGATCTCAAGCGTTTGCGGCACTTTGAGCCAAATCTTGCCTGTCGCCATGGCGGCGGCAAGATCGGAAGCGCCGATGCCGATGGCGAAGGCGTTGAGCGCCCCGTAGGTCACGCAATGGCTGTCGGCCCCGGCGACGATCATGCCCGGCCGCACGCGCCCATCCTCGATCATGCGCTGACGCCCGATGCCTTCGCCGACGCGGAACAAGGTGATGCCGCGCCCTTCGGCAAAGCTCCGCATCTTCTCGTGGAGCGCTGCGATCCGCGCGCTCGTCGCCGGCGCGTAATGGTCGCAGGAGAAGGCAATGCGCGATGCGTCGAACACTATCTCGAAGCCCATCGAGGCGAAAAGGTCGATCGCCATCGGCGCCGAGCCATCCGTGCCGAGAAGCTGATCGACGGAAACGATCGCGAACTCGCCCGCATCGAGATTGCGACCCGCATGGGCGCCGAGAATCTTCTCGGCGATCGTTCGCCCTTCGCGGCTTTGCATTCGTCAACTCTCCTCGGATCGGCGCGCGCCGGCCACGCCGATCCCACGCTCCTATAGACGCGCCTTCCCGGTTTGGATAACGAAATTAGCGTGAGGTCATCTATGGTTTCTCGGCCGGGTCGGCCCCGCGCCCGTTTGCGCGAAGCGAAGAATGGGAGGAAAAACGTGAACAACAATCTTTCCCGCAGAGGTCTCCTCGCCGGCGCGGCGACCGTGTCGATTTTCGCTTTTCATAGGCGCACGGCGAGAGCTGCCGGCGAGCCGTTGCGCCTTCGCTGCTCGCTCGACACGGCGCCTTCGCATGGGCGCAACATCTCGATCACGGATTACCTCAAGAAGCTCGAAGAGGCGTCCGGCGGGCAAATCAAAGGCGAGGTCTTCCCGAGCGGGCAGCTCTTTCCCGATCTCGATGTGGGCAAGGCCCTCATTCAAGGGCAGATCGAGATGGCAGCGCCGGGAAGCTTCACCATCACCGGCATCGTGCCGAACGCCGATTTCCTCCAGCTTCCGATCCTCTACGGCCAGCCGATCGAGACGGTGCACAAGATCATCGACGGCAAGCCGGGCGCCGTGGTGAATGCCGATATCGCGCAGAAGCTGCGCTCGCACGTCCTCGGGCCCTGGCTCGATCTCGGCTTCCAGAATTGGTACAGCGCGGGAAAGCCGATCACTTCGCTCGCCGACCTCAAGGGGCTCAAGATCCGGAATTCCGGCGGTGCCGGCCAGGCCTGGCGGGCGCGTTTCGTCGGCGCCGTGCCAAACACGACGGCCTGGCCAAATGTCCCCTTGGCATTGAGCCAAGGCACCTTCGATGCGCTCGTCTCGACGAATGAATCGCTTGCGAGCGCGAAGCTTTGGGACGCCGGTGTCAAATACGGGTTCGAGGATCATCAATTTGTCGCCGAATACATCCCCATGGTGAGCCTGGCTTTCTGGGAAAAGCTCTCGCCCGAGCTGCAAAAGCTCATGACGGATCTCTGGGCGCAAAATATCCCAACCTACCGCGCCAATATGGCGGCAGCTCAGGCGAAGGCGCGCCAGACGCTCGAGGAGCACGGGGTGAAATTCGCCGATCCGACACCCCAGCAGACCGCGGCCGAGCGCCAGAAGATGCTCGTCGAGCAAGACGAGCTCGCGAAGGAGATCAAGGTCTCGCCCGATCTCGTGAAGCTCGTCATGGCCGATGTGGGCAATGCGAGCTGAGGCGGGGCCCCCGCGGCCTTTGTCTCGCATCTTCACGGCTTGGGATCTCGTCGAGGAGACGCTCGTTGGGCTCCTCGGACTTCTCGCTCTCCTCATCGGCGTGTGGGGGGTTCTTAGCCGTTACTTTGTGCCGGCGCGCTCGATCAGCTATGGCGAGGAGGTCACCGTCTACCTCATCGTCTGGGCCATCATGATCGTTTCGAGTCAATTGGTGCGTCGCGACGGGCATGTGCGGCCCGATCTCGTCTTGCGCCTCATCCCGCCACGCGCCCAACGCTTCGTGGAAGCGGGGAATTGCATCCTGGCCTTGGGCTTCTCGCTCGGCCTTGCCTATTATGGCTGGCAGATCGTCGAGACCGCTCTCCTCATCGACGAGCACTCCTCGACCGATCTTCAATTCCCCATGTGGGTTTATTATCTTTCGCTGCCGACCGGCGCGGGCTTGATGGCGGTGCGCTATCTCGTCCGCTTCCTGCGCTTCACGATCTTTTACGACACCTCGATGAGCGTGGCTGGCGTCGCGGCCCATGAAACAATGATGGAAGGATCGGCGACAGGCGACATTCAGACGCCCGACGCTTTCTAACCGCCTCGCCCCCAAGGTGTGGACCTCCCTCTTCTTCGCGCTCTTCTTCGGCCTGCTTTTGGCCGGCGTGCCGATCTTCCTCGTGCTCGGCGTTTGCGCGGCAGCGCTTTATTTCTTCAGCGATCAGCCGCTGATCGGCGTGGCGCAGCTCGTCATCGACGATCTCAACTCGTCGACCCTCATGGCGTTGCCGCTCTTCGTCATGGCGGCGTCCTTCATGCGCTTCGGCGGCATCGCCCAGGCCCTCGTGGATCTCGCCTCCGCCTGGCTCGGCGGCATTCGCGGCTCCCTTGGGCTCGTGACGGTCATCGCCTGCACGCTCTTCGCCGCGATTTGCGGCTCGAGCGTCGCCACGGCCTTGGCCATGGGCACCATCCTGATTCCGGCGATGATCGAGCGCGGCTATCCGCGCTCCTTCGCGCTCGGCGTGGTCGGCGCCGCGGGAACGATCGGCATCGTGATCCCGCCGAGCCTGCCGCTCATCCTTTACGGCATCGTGGTCGAGCAATCGGTGCCGCGGCTTTTCCTCGCCGGCATCCTGCCCGGCCTTTTGCAGGCGGCGGCCTTCTTCGCCTGGGTGCTCTACGATGCACGGCGGCGCAAATTTCCGGTCGAGCCGTCACAACCGCTCGGGCAGAAGCTCGCCGCCACGGCCCGCGCGATTCCCGCGCTCGCCGTGCCAGCGATCGTCATGGTCGGCATCTACGGCGGCCTCGTCACGGTGACGGAAGCAGCAGCGCTCGCCGCGGCGGCGTCACTCCTCGTCTCGCTGTTCGCCTACCGCGGGTTTCCGTGGTCGCGCACGCTGATCGTCATCGCCGAGGGGATGCGCAGCGCGGGGAGCATCATGCTCATCATCGCGACGGCGCTGGCCTTCGGCCACTGGATGGCGGAATCCGGCATGCCGGCGAAGCTCGTGAAATTCACGGTGGATCACGGCTTCGCCACCTGGGAGTTCCTGCTCGCCATCAACCTTTTGCTCCTCGTGCTCGGCTGCTTTCTCGAGGTGAATGCGACGCTCTTGCTCGTCATGCCGATCCTCGCGCCGGCCTTGAGGCCGCTCGGCGTCGATCCGGTGCATTTCTCGATCATCTTCACGCACAATATGGAAATCGGCCTCATTCATCCGCCGGTCGGGCTCAATCTCTTCGTGCTCTCGACGATCGCGCGAGCTCCGATCGGCGAAGTCATCCGCGGCATCCTGCCGTTCCTGGTGCTGCTCTTATTCGTGCTCGCCATCATCACCTATGTACCGGTGCTGACGCTCTTTTTGCCGGCCCTCGTTTTCGGCGGCGGGGGTTGAAGCGGCAGGGAGCAAGGCGCGAACCCTGCCGCTCGTCCCTTTCGCGGGAAATTCGGTGACACCTTACTAATTCCCCGATATTTCAAATTACACAAACGTGAGCGAGCGTGCACAAAGGGAATTGGTAAGGTGTCACCGAATTAGGTTCTTGCGAGGGTTTTCAACCGTCCCACGAGTTGCTTAAATCGACCAAGTTCAGGGTTTTCGCCCAACGGGTTTTGCAGTAATCTTCAGGCATGAGCGAAGCCGAAGCCCTGTTTTCGGTCTTGCGCCAATCGGCAGACGCTGACGTTGTCGCCACGATCGAGCGCATGGTTCGCGATGCGCCCGACCACGCTTTGAACCGAATCAATGCGCTTGATCTCGCGGCGCAGGAAAAGCTCGACGAGGAGCGCCTCATCGCGGCCTTGCTGCATGCCTCCCGGCTTGGCCTTTTCGAGATGTCATGGAACGTGATGTGCCCCGGTTGCGGCGGCGTCCTTGACGCGAGCACGACGTTGAAGACGCTGAACCAGGCGCAATATAACTGCGCGCTTTGCGCAGCGGGCTATGAAACGACGTTGGACAACATGGTGGAGGTTACCTTCACGGTGAGCCCGCGACTGCGCAAGATCGCGGCGCACACACCCGACGAGCTGCCCGCTCCCGAATATTATCGCCAGATCTTCTGGAGTTCCGGCGTCGACCTTCCCGAGGACTTCGCCAAGATGATGGAGGAGGTCGCGCTCGACGCCATCGAGCTGCCGGCCGGCGAAAGAGCGATTCTCTCCTTGCAGCTGCCGGCCGAGTTCCTGATCGTCTTCGATCCGGTGACGCATGCGGCGCAATTCATCGATGTGAAGGGAGAGCCGACGCGCGAGCGCCAGAATCTCTCGCTCGTCTTCAACAGGGTGAGGGCGCCAACTGGCACCACGCAGATGCGGCCCGGACCTTTAAGGCTGGCGCTAGAGAATCGCACCGACACGCGCGTGCTTCCGGGTGTTTGGATCGGGAATGATAGGCTGCACGACCTTCTCGGAAGGCGCAAACCCGTGCTCAACGCGAAGCGGCTTTTGACCAACCAGACCTTCCGCGACATCTTCCACACCGAGACGCTGAGCGTCGATCAGCGCTTGAAGATCATCAGCCTTACCTTCCTGTTCACCGATCTCAAAGGCTCGACTGAACTTTACGAACGCGTCGGCGATCTTGTCGCCTTTGACCTCGTGAAGGAGCATTTTCGGGTGCTGAACGAGATCATCGTGTCCGAAAGGGGCGCGGTGGTGAAGACGATCGGCGACGCGGTCATGGCGACATTCGCCACGCCCGATCGCGCCGTCGCCGCCGCCATTCGCATGCGCGAGGCGATGAACGATCTCGGCGAGGAACGCCGACATGAGAGTCTGCTCTTGAAGATGGGCATTCACGAGGGTCCGTGCCTCGCGGTGACGCTCAACGACCGGCAGGACTATTTCGGCCAGACGGTGAATATCGCGGCGCGCGTGCAAGGTCTCGCGGCCTCGCGCGCGATCGTGGCGACGGGTCAGGTGGTCGAGGATCCGGGAGCCGCGGCCTTGCTAAAGACAAGCGGGCTCACGCCGACACTGCGGCGCACCGCCTTGCGCGGCATCGTCGACGAGATGTCTGTTTACGAGATTCCGTGAGGGTTGCTGGGCCACCGGTCGTTAGCCCCGTCCCTCTCCCCGCGAGCGAAGCGAGTGCGGGAGGTGCCGAGACGAAGTCGAGGCGGGAGATTGCGGTTAGGATCACGCCTGCCTAACCAAGGCTGGCGTCACCCCCTCATCCGACCTCGCTCCGCTCGGCCACCTTCTCCGCAAGGGGAGAAGGAGGGTGCTGGAGTGGATCCGCGAGGAGGGGCACACTTCAACTTACACCACCTTCGCGGCCTTGCCGCCGAGATAAGCATCGCGGACATCATCATTGCGCCAGAGCGCCTCGGGTGTCCCCGAAAGTGCGAGGCGCCCCGTCTCGAGCACATAGCCGCGATCGGCGACCGAGAGCGCCATGCGGGCATTCTGCTCCACGAGGAGCACCGTGGTGCCCCGCCGCCTGATCTCGGCAATGATGGAGAAGACCTTCTGCACGATCACAGGGGCCAGGCCGAGCGAGGGCTCGTCGAGGAGCAAGAGACGCGGCTTCGCCATCAACCCGCGCGCCACAGCGACCATTTGCTGCTGGCCGCCCGAGAGGGTCCAGCCGAGGGAGTCGGCGAAAGGTTCGATGTCGGGGAAGAGCTCGAACATCCCATCAGCTTCATCGGCAAGCACGCGGCGCGCCAAGCGGCCGCGATTGGCGGCGCCGAGCATGATGTTCTCGCGCGCCGTGAGGCCGGGGAAGACGCGTCGCCCCTCCGGCACATGGGCGATGCCGAGCTTGACGATGGCCTCCGGGCCAAGCCCCGCGATCGAACGTCCCTCGAAACGGATATCGCCAGATGCCGGGTTCGCGAGGCCCGAGATGGCTCGCAGCGTCGTCGATTTCCCCGCGCCGTTCGCGCCAAGCAGAGTGACGACCTCGCCGGCCTCGACGGCGAGTGAGACGGCGTGCACCGCCTCGATCTCGCCGTAACGGACGGTAAGCGCCTCAAGGGCGATGATCGACATCGGGCTCGGCTCCGAGATAGGCGGCGATCACGTCCGGGTTGCGCAGCACCTCCGCCGCCATGCCATCGGCAATGCGCCGGCCAAAGTTCAAGACCGTGATGTGCTCGGCGACATCGCTCACCAACGCCATGTCATGATCGATGATGAGGATGGTGAGCCCTTTCGCGGCAATGCGCTTGAGGAGGCCGCGCAATTCAAGCTTTTCGGTCGAGTTCAAGCCGGCGGCGGGCTCGTCGAGGAGCAGCAAGGTTGGGTTGCCGGCGAGTGCGCGCGCAATCTCGATGAGGCGCTGATGGCCGTAGGAGAAGCTCGTGATCGGGTCTCGCGCGCGCGCCTCGAGGCCGACGAAATCGAGCGCGGCACGGGCCTGACCGATGAGCGCCGCATGGCCGTCGCCCAAATGATGTGCAAGAAAATCGTTCCGTTGGCGCTCCGCCCCGATCACGACATTGTCGAGTGCGCTCATCGACCGAAAGAGACGGATGTTCTGAAAAGTGCGCCCGAGCCCGGCCGCGGCACGCGCATGCGGCGGCAAGGCCGTGATGTCATGGCCGTCCAGCGCTATCTTGCCGGTCGTCGGAGTGTAAAGCCCGGAAAGCACGTTGAGCGTCGTGGTCTTGCCTGATCCATTCGGTCCGATCAGCGCATGAACGCTACCGCGACGCACTGCGAATGAGACACCATCCACGGCTTTGAGGCCGCCGAAATGCTTCGATAATCCCTTGGCCTCGAGGGCCGAGGGTGCTTCCAGCTTGGCGGGAGCGAGCACGAGCTCGGGCGCGTCCTGTGTGAAGCCAGGGGGCATCAGGTAACGGCGCAGATAAGCTTGCAGGAAGCCCCAGATGCCGTCCGGCATGAAGCGGATGATGAGGATCACCGCGAGCCCATAGATCGCGAGATACAGCCCGGGCACACTCTTGAGGAAGCGCAAGGTCTCCGGCAGCACGATGAGCAGCGCAGTGCCGATGAGCGCGCCGATCGGCGAGGCGACGCCGCCGAGAAGCGCCATGGTGAGGAAAACAATCGATTCGGCGAACGAGAACTGGTCCGGGCTCACATAGGCGAAGCCGCCCGCGAAGAGGCCGCCGCCGATGCCGCCGAGCAATGCGCAAAGCGCAAAGGCCGCGACCTTGATGCGATAGACATCGATGCCGGAGACCGAGGCCGCGAGCTCGTTGTCGCGCACGGCGCGCATCGAGCGGCCGAGCTTCGTCTCGGGAAGTCGCCAGACTAGATAGCCGACAAGCGCGAGCGCGACGACGCAAAGCCCAAGATAGCCGTGGCCGGAGGTGAAAAGCGCAGGCCTTGCGATATTGCCGATGCCGTCCGGCCCATGCGTGACAGGAATCCAGTTGATCATCACAAGCGTGAGGATCTGCTGGAAGCTGATTGTCACCATCGCGAGATAGTGGCCGCCGAGCCGCAAGGTCGACATGCCGAGAAACGCGCCCATCAGGAGGGCGACACCCGCGCCGAGGGCGAGCGCAAGCCAAAAGCTCCAATGCAGATCGGCCGTACCGAGTCCAACCGCATAGG
Source organism: Hyphomicrobiales bacterium (assembly GCA_019246665.1). GTDB lineage: Bacteria > Pseudomonadota > Alphaproteobacteria > Rhizobiales > Beijerinckiaceae > GAS188. The sequence goes on along the minus strand of JAFAQA010000199.1, from coordinate 1,071 downwards.
CGCCGAGACCAAAAAATGCGGCTTGCGCGAGGTTGATCTGCCCGCAAAGTCCGAGCACCACCGTAAGCCCGAAGACAGCGATCGCGTAGGTCGTGCTCTCGACCAGAATGTGCAGAATGTAATCGTCGAAAGGCACGAAGACCGCGGCGAGCATCGCGAGCCCCACCACCGCCAGATAGGCGAGCGGGCCGGCACCGGGCACGAGAGGCCGGCGCACCGGCGCCGGCTTTGCCGTTTGTACTGTCGCGCTCATGCCTTCTCCGCCACGCGCTCGCCGAAGATGCCTTGCGGGCGAAAGATGAGGAACAGGACGAGGACCAGGAAGGCGAAGCCGTCCTTGTAGGGGACCGACACATAGGCGGCCCCGAAAGTCTCGATGACGCCGAGCGCGAGCCCGCCGATGATGGCGCCCGCGACATCGCCGAAGCCGCCGATGATCGTCGCCGCGAAGGCCTTCAGGGCGATCGTCGCTCCCATCTGGATCGAGACGAAAAGGACTGGCGCGACGAGGATTCCCGCAATGCCGCCGAGAAGCGCCGAATAGACGAAGGTGAGCATGATCATCGCCGACACCGGAATGCCGATGAGGGAGGCCATCTCCTTGTCCTGCGAGGTCGCCTGCAGCTTCTTGCCGAGAAGCGTGTGCTCGAAGAACCAGTATTGGAAGGCGACGAGCACGATGGTGACGGCGATGATCAACAGATACTGGCTGTCGAGATAGACGGGGCCGAGCTGGATTCCAGGTGTGTCGAACCATCCCGGCAACACTTGCGGCTGCGGCCCGTAAAGCGCGAGCACGGAATTCGCAAGCAAGATGGAGGCACCGATGGTCGCGATGATCACCGGCAGGAAGCTGCGATTGCGCAAGGGGTAGTAGACGCCGAGGTTGAAGAGCGCGCCGACCACGGCCATGCCGCCAAGCGACAGAATGAAGGACAGCCAATAAGGCCAGCCGAGATCGACGGCGAACACCACCATCATGAAGGCGGCCACCATCGAGAACTCACCTTGAGCGAAGTTCACCACATTTGTGGCGCGGAAGATCAGCACGAAGCCGAGCGCCACGAGCGC
>JAFAQA010000472.1 GCA_019246665.1 Hyphomicrobiales bacterium | reverse complement strand
ATCCAGGACGATGTCGAGGTCGGCGCGAACACGACCATCGATCGCGGCGCCAATCGAGACACGATGATCGGCGAGGGGACCAAGATCGATAACCTCGTCCAGATCGCGCATAACGTCGTCATCGGGCGCCACTGCGTCATCGCTGGTCAGGTGGGCATTTCGGGAAGCGTCACGCTCGAGGATTTCGTCGTGCTCGCCGGTCATGTCGGCGTCGTTGGTCATCTGCGCATCGGCGCGGGGGCGCAAATTGCCGGCGCCAGCAATATCAAGGATAACGTTCCGGCTGGCGCGCGCTGGGGTGGCACGCCGGCGAAGCCGATTAGGGATTGGTTTCGCGAGATGCAGCTCGTCGCGATCCTCGCCAAGCGCTGGAAGAGCGGAGAACGCGAAGACCTTGGCTTGGGCGCGCAAGCTGATGGTCAGGCCCGCGATCCTGGCCTGCGGAAGGGTTGAACGATGGGCGACACGACGGGCTCACTCGATACGGCGGAGATCCTCGAGATTCTCACCTATCTGCCGCACCGCTACCCCTTCCTGCTCGTCGACCGTATCATCGAGATGAAGGGCGATCAGAGCTGCATCGGAATCAAGAACGTCTCTTATAACGAGCCGCAATTCGCGGGGCATTTTCCCGGACGGCCGATCATGCCCGGCGTGTTGATGATCGAGGGCATGGCGCAAACGGCGGGCGCGCTCTGCGCGCGCACGGTGACGCCTCGTCCGAAGGCTGTCTATTTCATGACCATAGACAAGGCCAAGTTCCGCAAGCCCGTCATCCCTGGGGACGTCGTCGAGTATCACATGACGAAGCTCAAGAACCGCCTCAATATGTGGTGGTTCCGAGGGGAGGCCAAAGTTTCCGGTGCGCTGGTGGCAGAAGCCGAGATCGCGGCGATGCTGGTGCGTGATTGAATGAGCCGTGCGGGAACGCGGGCTTCGAAGAGCAATCAGGCATCGGGTGGAAGCACGTCAATGAGCGCGCCGACTTCCTCTGGAACTAGCCTGCATTCGATTGGCTGGATTCACCCGACCGCGATGATCGAGGACGGGGCAAGCGTCGGGAGGGATGTGCGCATCGGTCCTTACTGCTTCATCGGGTCGAATGTCGTGCTCGGCGACGGCTGCGAGCTTTTGAGCCACGCCGTCATAACGGGGAACACGACCGTCGGACCGAAGACGCGCGTCTTCCCCTTTGCATCGATCGGGCATCAGCCGCAGGATCTTAAATATGCCGGCGAGCCGTCGACCCTTTCGATTGGCGCGCGCTGCACCATTCGCGAAGGGGTGACCATGAATCCCGGCACGACAGGCGGGGGCATGCGCACCGCTGTGGGCGACGATTGTCTCTTCATGGCGAACGCTCATGTGGCGCATGATTGCATCGTCGGGTCAAACTCGATTCTCGCGAACAATGTGATGCTTGCGGGCCATTGCCGCATCGGCAATTTCGTGATTCTCGGTGGCGGCTGCGCCGTGCAGCAATTCGTTCGCATCGGAGATCACGCCTTTGTCGGCGGCCTTTCGGGGCTGGAGAATGACCTCATCCCCTACGGCATGGCGCTCGGTAACCGCGCGCATCTCGCGGGCCTCAATATCGTGGGACTGAGGCGTCGCGGTTTCTCGCGCGAGGAGATGCATGATTTGCGCCGCGCCTATCGGCTGCTCTTCGCTGATGAAGGCACCCTCAAAGAGCGCCTCGAGGATGTCGCGGCCGAATTTGCACAACATCGGATCGTGCATGAGGTCCTCGATTTCATTCGCGACGGGGGCGAGCGGGCACTTTGCACGCCACGCAACGGCCAAGGGCAGAAGCCGTGAGCCTCGAGGGGCAGTTGGCGTTGCCCGGTAGATGCGGACAATCTTGATTCAACCCATGGCGCATGGTCCTCAAGATCTTCCCACGCGGACCCGATGAGGACGGCGGGGGCATGCTCGGCGGACGCTCGTCCAATCGCCGTGCTTTGCGCGGGTGGCGCCTTGCCTTTCGCCGTGATCGAGGCGATGCGAGCAGCGGGCAGACCCTTCATCATCATCGCGATTGAGGGGATCGCCGACCCAGCCCTGACTCCGCTCGGCGCCTCTTGGCTCTATCTCGGACAATTGGGCAAGCTCTTTGCGCTCCTTCGGCGGGAGAGCTGCACCGGCGTGGTGCTGATCGGGTCGATGAACAGGCCGACGCTTGGCTCCATGCGCATCGATGCGATCGGTTGGACCTACCTCTTCGATTTTTTGCGCAATGTTCGCCGCGGCGACGATGCCATGCTGCGCGGAATGACGCGCTGGTTCGAGGTACAAGGGTTTCCGGTGTTGGGCGTGGCGGAGGTCGCACCCGAGCTCACCGCGCCAGAGGGGCGCTTGGGAAGAATGGTTCCACCGAGGGAGGCGCTCGCAGCCGCTATGCGCGGCTTTGCGTGCCTCGACGCACTCTCACCCTTCGATATAGGGCAAGCCTTGGTCGCGTTCGGCGAGCGAATCGTGGCGATTGAGGGAGCAGAAGGGACCGACGCGCTGCTCGAGCGCGTGGCGGAGCTTCGCAAGCAGGGAAGGCTGCCGCGCGGCGGTCGCGGCGGCGTTTTGCTGAAGGCAGCCAAGATCGGCCAGAGTCTCAAGGTCGATATGCCGGTGATCGGGCCGCGCACGATCGAGCGCGCCGCGAGCGCCGGACTCGAGGGTGTGATCATCCAGGCGCATCGAGTATTGCTGCTCGAAATCGAGGCCGTGGTCGCAGCGGCCGACAAGGCGAACCTTTTCCTCTTGGGGCTCAAAGGAGGCAAGGGCCCATGAGCGCGATCGCAGCGGCCGCGCCAGGATCGAGGGCGCTCGTGATCGCTATCGTTGCGGGTGAAGCCTCGGGAGATGCGCTCGGCGCGCCGCTCATGCGGGCGCTGCGTGAGGCGCTTGCGCCACGCAAGCTCACCTTCATCGGCGTCGGCGGCCAAGCCATGGAGGGAGAGGGGCTGAGGAGCCTTTTTCCTCTCTCTGAAATTTCGGTGATGGGCTTTTCCGCCGTGCTTGCCCGCCTGCCCTTGATCTTGCGGCGGATACGCGAAACGGCCGCGGTCATCGTGGCGACCAATCCGGATGCGCTCGTCATCATCGACAGCCCCGACTTCACCCATCGCGTGGCGCGGCGCGTGCGCTCCAAATTAACGAAGCTGCCGGTGATCGACTATGTGAGCCCCTCTGTCTGGGCATGGCGGCCGGGGCGTGCACGCGCGATGCGCGCCTATGTCGACCACGTGCTCGCGCTCCTTCCTTTCGAGCCAGCCGCGCATCGCCGCTTGGGTGGCCCACGCTGCACCTATGTCGGCCATCCCTTGTCGGAGCGCCTCGGTGATTTCCTGCCGAGCCCGGATGAACAGGCCGCCCGTGAGGCTTCACCGCCCGTCCTGCTTGTCCTGCCAGGAAGCCGTCGCATGGAGATCAGACGTTTGCTGCCGGTGTTCGGGGAGGCCGTCGCAAAGCTCGGTTCAATGCACCCCATCCGCCCGGTTCTGCCGGCTGTGGAAGAGCTCGAGGCGGAGATCATCGCGCAAACGCGTGAGTGGCCGATTGCGCCCGAGATCGTCAAAGGAGAGGCGGCGAAGCTGTCGGCTTTCCGCGTCGCCAGAGCGGCACTGGCCGCCTCGGGCACGGTCACGCTCGAACTTGCGCTCGCGGGCGTGCCCACGGTCGCGGCCTACAAGGTCGGGGGAATGGAGATCCGTATCTTGCGCGCGCTCGTCACCGCGCCTTTCGTGCTCTTGCCCAATCTTATTCTCGGCGAAGCGGCGATGCCGGAACTCATCCAGGAGGCCTGCAGCTCCGAGGCATTGACCGCCGCGCTCGCGCCGCTACTCGAGGAGACGACGCAGCGACGCGCCCAGATCGCGGCGCTGGAACGCGTGCGCGAGCGCGTCGCGGTCGCCGGCGCGAGCCCGGCTGAACGAGCTGCGCGCGTTGTGATAAGCGAGCTCACCCGAGGCTGATCGGCCCTTTTGAGCGCCGCGGAGATTTCAATCGAATCGATTCGACGCCGCTCTCTTGCGCGGCGGCCTTCCGAGCGGGGCGGTTCAATGCCTTTGGGCAAGCGGCAGGTAGTCGCGACGCGGCGCGCCGGTGTAGAGCTGGCGCGGGCGGCCGATCTTCTGGCTCGGATCCTCGATCATTTCCTTCCATTGCGCGATCCAGCCCACCGTGCGCGCCAACGCAAACAACACAGTAAACATCGTGGTCGGGAAGCCCATGGCTTTGAGGGTGATACCCGAGTAGAAATCGATGTTAGGATAAAGCTTCTTGTCAATGAAATACGAGTCATTAAGGGCAATACGTTCAAGCTCTAAAGCAACTTCGAGTAAGGGATCGCCTTTGGCGCCAATTTCGTTGAGGACCTCATAACAGGTTTTCTGCATGATCTTGGCTCGAGGATCGTAGTTCTTGTAGACCCGATGCCCGAACCCCATGAGCCGGAATGGGTCATTCTTGTCTTTGGCGCGTTTGATGAACTCGGGGATACGGTCGACGGTGCCGATCTCGGTCAGCATTTTCAACGCTGCCTCGTTAGCG
>JAFAQA010000417.1 GCA_019246665.1 Hyphomicrobiales bacterium | reverse complement strand
CGAAGCGGTCGGGTTGATCGCCGAGGACCGGCGCGATGTCGGTCTTCTCGCGGTGACCTCGGCCGACCGGCTCAATGCCGGGTGGACCGCGGCTCAACGGGCTCGAGAGCGAGGGCTCGTGCGTGCGACAAGCCATATCGAGCGCCTTCTTGCAGATGTGCCGACACATTGCGGCCTCGTCACCGTGATCGATGGACACCCTGCGACGCTCGCCTGGCTCGGTTCGGTGATGGGGCACCGGACACGTTCGCTCGGCGTTGAGCATTTCGGGCAGACTGGCACAATTTCGGATCTTTACCGCCATTACGGCATCGACGCTCAGGCGATCATCGGGGCCGCGCAGATGATCGCCCCGGGCCGTCCCATCAGGTATTTGAGAGCCGTTTAGCCAATTCGAGGCTTCGGCAATGGGGGGCCGGAAGGAGAAGCACAAAAAACCTCGGTGCACGCCCTTATGCCGAGCAAAGCTTGCCGGAACTTAGGCGGTTTCTCGTCGTTAGGCCCTCATCATGATTTTTCGAAGGAGAGAGCCGTGACCACTCGACTTTTGACGTTGGCTGCCGGATTGACATTCTTGGCGATGCCCTTGGTCGCTCAGGCTCAGGGGGTTGTGCGCGGCACCCAGGAAGGAGCTGCCGTCGGAGGTTCTGCGGGTAATCGAGCGGCTGGCCCGGTCGGCTCGGTTGTGGGTGCGGCGGTCGGTGGCGTTGCCGGCGGGGTCGCCGGTGGCGTGAACGGCGCTCTGGGTATTCAGCCTGCGGCCTATCACCACCGTCATCACTATCGCCATTATCGCGGCCATGGGCATGGGTCCACGATGGCTCCTTCGGGGGGCTCCGGGTCCGCAGCGCCCGCCGTTCACTATCCGCGAAAGAACCCGACCGCCCCTCAATAAGCACGGCTGTAAGCTCGTCGGCTTTCGTGGTTTCGGTGCTGGCCGGGCTTTCGCCCGGCCTTGCGCGTTACGCGAGCGATAAAATCCGGTAAATTACCGGCGCTTTATTTCGAGCTTTTGTTTGAACACCTGGAGAGCCAATGCTTGCGCACCGCGGAAAGGTGATGCCCTTCGCGATCGTGCTCTCGAGCGTGGTTTGCCTTGCCGACAGGACCGCAGCTCAGGACCCGCCATCCGCTGCCCCTTCCGGATCACAAGCCCAAGTTGGGGAGCCCTCAAGCAACTCCCAGGGCGGTGCTGCATCTCAACAGCCCGTCTCCCCGCCTGTCCAGCAGGACGGATCTCCGGGACAACCCCCGTCAGAGGGGGCTGAAGCGCTGCCTCAACCACAAGCAGCGCAGCCGGAAGGAGCAAATTCGGAGGCGGCTCAGCCCCAGCCCCCGCCTCTGCCTCAAGTCCAGCCGCAAGCTCCTCAGCCTGAGCAGGGGGCGCAAAAGACGCCCACACCCACGATCGTGCTCGACAGCCAGGAGGTGCAGGGCATCCTCGGCAAGGAGGCTCTGAGCCGCACCGGCGAGAAGATGGGCCAGATTGTCGATGTGATCGTCGATAGGAGCGGCAGAATTCGCGCCGCCATCATCGATTTCGGAGGGTTTTTGGGCGTCGGTAGCCGCAAGATTGCAGTCGACTGGCGCGCCGTGCACTTTGTGCCAGGCGGCAAGACGATCCGCATTATCCTTGATCTGACACGCGAGGAGGTGGTCGGCTCAAAGGAGTACAAGCCCAACGACCAGATCACGATCCTCGAGCCGAAAGGGGAGATGCCCGCTCAGGAGAACGCTGAAGCTAAGCCCGCTCCCGCGGCACCCGATAAATAGGCCGGATACCAGGCTTCAAGTCGCATGCGAGCTTCGTCCCCCGAGCGACGACAAAGCAGAGACGCCAATGCGCCTCCCGCTCCCCGCCTGACGCTCGAACACGATGAACCGCGACCCTCGTCTGCGAGCTTGCGCGCCCTCGATTGGTTCACGTTTTTTGTCGCCGATGTGCAAACGGGGTTCGGTCCGTTCATCGCCGTCTACCTCACCGCCAATCAATGGACACAGGTCAATATCGGCCTCGTTCTGACCATCGGCGGCCTCGTTGCCCTCGTGGGGCAGATTCCCGGGGGCGCCCTCGTCGACGCGGCGAAGTCCGAGCGCCGCATCGCGGCTGCCTCGCTCGTGCTCATCAGCGTCAGCGCGTTGGCTCTCGCCTTGCTGCCGATCTTTCCCGTCGTGCTCGCGGCCAACCTTCTGCACGCGGCTGCAAGCTGTGTTCTCGGGCCCGCGATCGTCGCGATCAGCCTCGGGCTCGTGGGACATCGAGGGATCAGCGAAAGGCTCGGCCGCAACGTGCGCTTTCTTTCAATCGGCAACGGGCTCGCGGCTGCCGGCATGGGCGCCTGCGGTTATTTCCTATCCAAGGAGAGCGTGTTCTACGTCACCGCCGCCTTGAGTGTGCCGGCACTTCTCTCGCTCTCCAGGATAAGGGAGGAAGAGATCGACCCTGTGCGTGCTCATGCGGGTGTGCCTCGGCGGCACCCGGCAAACCTGGCGCAGGGGTTGCGGCGCGTCGCCGCCAATCGGCCACTTCTGCTTTTCGCCGCGTGCATCGCGCTCTTTCACCTCGCGAACGCGGCGATGCTGCCGCTCGTGAGCGGCATGATCACGATGCGCTCGAGCAGCTGGGCGACCGTGCTTGTGGCCGCTTGCATTGTCGTGCCTCAACTCGTCGTCGCCGCATTTTCCCCGCGCGTGGGCCGGACGGCGCGCCATTGGGGACGACGGCCGCTTCTGCTGATCGCCTTCGCGGTGCTCCCATTGCGGGGCGTTCTCCTGGCCGTCGTCACGCAACCGTTTCTGCTTTGCATCGTGCAGGCGCTCGACGGCATCTCGGCCGCTGTTCTCGGGGTGCTCGTTCCGGTCGTGGTGGCGGATCTGACGCGCAACACCGGCCGATTCAACCTGGCGCAAGGCGTGGTCGGCACTGGCGTCGGCATCGGGGCGTCCCTCAGCACCACGATTGCCGGATACCTCGCCGACCATTTCGGAGGCCCGGTGGCGCTGCTGGGGTTGTCCGGTGCTGCGACTTGCGGCCTCCTGTTGTTGCTGTTGCGAATGCCGGAAACAGGACCGTTCAATGAGCCAGCGATGATGGACGAAGTGAAGTCTGTTCTGCGCAATCGCAAGGGCGCGTAAACTGGACCTGCGGTCATGCGCCATCCAAAGATCAGCCATGTCGCGAAAGGGCAATGGGTCAGCGGATGTTCAGGTAGCACCGCGAATAGTGCACTCGAGGGCGCGACCGCGCGCGGGCGTGTAGGCGTTCGAAGGAGCAAGTGATCGGTCAATACATAAGCCGGCCATCCAATTTGCAACGAAGACTTGAGGCCTATGAAAACATTATGTTATGCAGACTGTCACGAAGCTCACATCGCAGTATAGTTTTTGGGGGGAGCCGCTCCACGCAATGAAGCGGGCTCAATAACAAACATGATCCCAGGAGCTCAGGAGGCGTCGCACTGAAATTCCAACTCCCCATCGAACGGCATCGTTGAATGTAAGTCACCGGAACTCCTTCCGGCGCTTGCGCAACGCTTGAGAAACCTAATCCAATTCGACGCGTTCGAAAGTGACGCGCCGTCCTTGCACTCCGCAAGTGCATTCTCTCCCAGCTCGGTAGGTCGCGTCCCGAAGCGGCCTCGGCGATCAATGGTCGGATCGAAAGGCGGCTCGAATGGACGATCTTTGTCTTTACGTCAGACGACCGCTCGGTTTCATGGCGCGCTACATCAAGGCGCGTCCGCTTTCGCATGCCTTGATCTTGATCGCCGTGCTTGGCGGGGTGGGCTGTTCGGTGGGCGCGCAATACGGCGTGCGCTATCTGGTAGACGCGCTGTCGGACTCGTCCGCGCATGGCAATCCGTGGTCGGCCTTTGCACTCCTTGCCGGCTTGATCGCTTCCGACAATTTGCTGTGGCGATGTGCGAGCTGGGTTGCGAGCTACGCCTTCGTGCGCGTCACAGGTGATCTGCGGCGTGATCTCTTTCGACACCTCACCGGGCATCCACCCGGATACTTCGCGGAACGCCTACCGGGCGTGCTGACGAGCCGCATCACGGCAACCTCGAACGCCTTTTTTGCCGTCGAAAACATGTTCGTGTGGAACGTGTTGCCGCCTTGCGTCGCCACGGTCGCTGCCATCGCGCTCGTTACCACGGTCAGTTCAGAAATGGCCGCCGCGCTGATCCTCATTGCGGGTGTGGTCGTGGTGGCGATGTTCCGCATCGCCGCCGCGGGGAAGCCCTTGCACCACCATTTCGCCACTCAGGCCGCGGCCGTCGACGGCGAGATGATCGATGTGATCGGCAATATTTCGCTCGTCAAATCATTCGGCGGCTTGCGCCGCGAGCATCGCCGCTTCGATCAGGTGGTGGATCGCGAGATCACGGCCCGCCAGCGCAGCCTCATTCATCTTGAGAGACTGCGCCTTTTGCACGCCTCGATCACAGTCATTCTCGCCCTCGCGCTGCTCGCCTGGGCGCTTATGCTTTGGCAGCAAGGCGCTGCGACGACCGGTCAGGTGGTGCTCGTCTGCACGCTCGGCCTGTCCGTGCTCTACGCGACACGTGATCTAGCCATAGCGCTGGTCGATGTCACGCAGCATATGGCGAGGCTTTCTGAAGCGTTGGAAACTTTGCTGGTTCCCCACGAGCTTTGCGAGCACCCCAAGGCGCTTCCCCTCATTCGTGGCGGCAAGGGTCTCACCTTCAGCAAGATCTCCTTCGCCTATCCGAAGTGCCCACTCCTTTTCGACCGCTTCACGCTGCATGTGGAACCGGGCCAGCGCGTCGGTCTCATCGGCGAGTCGGGCGGGGGAAAGTCGACTTTGTTCGCCTTGCTCCAGCGCTTCTATGCCGTCGAGAAGGGGCGCATCCTCATCGGCTCGCAGGATATCTCCGAAGTGACCCAGGATAGCCTGCACGAGGCCATGGCCATCGTTCCGCAGGACATTTCGCTCTTCAACCGCTCGCTATTGGAGAATATTCGTTACAGCCGACCGGAAGCATCCGACGAGCAGGTCTGGAAGGCGGCCATTGCGGCGCGTTGTCACGAGTTCATCGAGGCGCTGCCGGATGGGCTGCAGACGCTAGTCGGAGACCGCGGCCTTAAATTGTCAGGAGGACAGCGGCAAAGGATCGCGCTCGCTCGCGCCTTCCTCAAGGATGCGCCGATCCTTTTGCTCGACGAGGCAACCTCGGCGCTCGATCACGAATCCGAGGAGATGATCAAGGAAGCATCTAGCCGCTTGATGAGAGGCCGCACGGTGATCGCCATCGCGCATCGCTTGTCGACCTTGCGCAGCTTCGATCGCCTCATCGTGCTCAAGGCCGGCAAGATCATCCGTGACGGCTCTCCCGCCGAGCTCATGGAAGCGGACGATCAATTCACGGAGCGGATGCGGCTCGATACACACAGGATCCGCCGGGCGGCCTAGGCTGGAGCATGATCCGCAAAAGTGGCGCATCTTTTTCGATAAGATCATGCGAAAACAAAAAGATGCCCTGACGGCTACTAATCTCATCTAAACGCAACGCGACCTAGAATTGGTCAAAGCCTTTCCCGGAAGCATTGCTTCGAAGGCCTCCGGCGCCCTCCCAAGCGCGATGGAGATTCGACCGCTTCAACGCGCCCAATCGAGCGAACGAGAGACGGCTTTCGTCCACCCCGCACAGAGCCGCGTGCGTTCGCCTGCCATCATGTCGGGGCGCCATTCCTTGTCGACGTGCCAGTTCCTCTTGATGTCGTCGGTGCTATCCCAATAGCCGGTCGCCAAGCCTGCCGCATAAGCAGCGCCGAGCGCGGTGGTCTCGATGACTTTCGGGCGCACCACCGGCACGTTCAGGATGTCCGCCTGGAATTGCATCAGAAGATCGTTCACCACCATCCCGCCGTCACTGCGCAACTCCCGGATTTCGACGTTGGAATCCTTGACCATCGCCTCCACGACGTCACGCACCTGGAAGGCGGTAGCCTCGAGCGCGGCCCGAGCGATATGCGCCTTATTGGCGTAGCGGGTGAGCCCCGCGATGACGCCCCGTGCACTCTCTTGCCAATACGGTGCATACAGACCTGAAAAAGCAGGTACGACAAAGACGTCTCCATTGTCCTTGACGCTGCGTGCGAGCGTCTCGATCTCGCCGCTGCTCGCGATCAAGCCGAGATTGTCGCGCAGCCATTGCACGAGCGCGCCGGTGATCGCGATCGAGCCCTCGAGCGCGAAGACGGGTTTTGCACCCCCGAGCTTATAGCCGAGCGTCGTGAGGAGGCCATGGGCCGAAAGGAAGGGCGTCTCGCCGGTGTTCATCAACATGAAGCATCCGGTCCCATAAGTGTTCTTCGCCTCGCCCGGCCTCAGGCATGCTTGTCCGAAAAGCGCTGCCTGTTGATCGCCGAGGATGCCGGCGAGGGCCACGCCGGGAAGCGGTTCGGCGCATAGGCCATAGACTTCGCTCGATGAACGGATGCTCGGCAGACACGCTTGCGGAACGTTGAAAAGCGAAAGGATGTCCTCATCCCATTCCAACGTTCCGAGATTCATCAATTGGGTGCGCGAGGCATTGGTCACGTCCGTGAGGTGCAGGCCTCCTCTCGGCCCTCCAGTGAGGTTCCAGATCAGCCAGCTGTCGATGTTGCCGAAAAGCGCGTCGCCCGCTTCGGCCTTTGCCCGCGCGCCGGGAACGTTTTCCAAGAGCCAAGCAAGCTTGAGGCCGGAAAAATACGTGGCGAGCGGCAAGCCGGTCTTTGCGCGCAATCGGTCCTGCCCGCCATCCTTGGCGAAATGGGCGACCAGGCGGTCCGTGCGCGTGTCCTGCCAGACGAGGGCGTGGTGAAGCGGAACACCCGTCGCCCGGTCCCAGATGAGCGTCGTCTCGCGCTGGTTGGTGAGACCGATCGATGACAGATCACGCGGCGCAAGTCGGGCTTTCGCCATCGCGCCGCTGATCACGCTCTTCGTGTTGCTCCAGATCTCTGTCGGGTCATGCTCGACCCGACCGGGTTCCGGATAAAGCTGCGCATGCTCCTTCTGCTCGCTGGCGACGATATTGCCTTCGCGATCGAAGATGATGAAGCGCGTGCTTGTCGTTCCTTGGTCGATGGAGCCTACATATCTCGACACGGCATGTTTCCGACTGAGGTCTCTCTTGCTGCGACAGCCCCGGCGCGTCGCTGGCCGGCAAGATATCGTTCGACTTCAAGGACGCCCGAAGGTGGCACATGCAGACCGAGCTTGCTGCGTCGCCACAAGATATCTTCGGCGGTCTCCGCCCATTCCGCTTGCATGAGATAATTGATTTCCGCCTCCCTCAACCCCGCTCCGAAGTCGTGTCCAAGATCGTTTTCGCTCTGAGCATTGCCGAGCACCGCGTCGACGCGCGTGCCATAGGCGCGGGCCAGGCGCCAGGCCGTCGGGACCTCGAGGAAGGGCTTACGGGCCATGAGGTCAGCAAGGAAAGTTGTGAAATCGGCTCTGGGAATGTTTCCACCCGGGAGAGCGGCGCCTTGGGTCCACGCCGGCTTAAGCTCCGGAAAGAAGCGCGCAAGCTCGTCCAGGGCGTGCTCGGCAAGCCGTCGAAAGGTCGTGATCTTGCCGCCGAAGACAGAGAGGGCAGGAGGCGTGCCTGAGGCCGCGTCGAGATCGAAGACGTAATCGCGCGTCACGACCGAGGCGGTGATGGAGCCGTCATCGAAGAGAGGGCGAACGCCTGCATAGCTCCAAACGATGTCCTCCTGCCTGACCGAGGCGCGCAGATGCCGGCCGACGCTGTCGCACAGATAGGCGGTCTCCTCTTCGCTGATCCGCAGATCGTGTGGTTCCTCCTGATAGGGAATGTCCGTTGTTCCGATCAGGGTGAAGTCGCGCTGGTAGGGGATCGTGAAGACGATCCGTTTGTCCGGGTTTTGCAGGATGTAGGCGTGGTCGCCTTTATAGAGGCGGCGCGTGACCAGATGACTGCCCTTGATCAGCCTCACCTTTTTCGATGAAGCCACGCCAAGCCGTGAACCCAGCACCTCTGCGACCCAAGGCCCTGTGGCGTTGACGAGCGCGCGGGCGCGAAGCTCACGCCGAGGGCCCGAATTCACATCTTCAAGCACGACGTCCCACAGATCGGATCGGCGCCGTGCGCGGACGAAGCGCGTTCGCGGCGCGATCTCGGCACCCCGCTCCCTGGCATCCATCGCAGTGAGCACGACGAGGCGGCTGTCGTCGACCGCGCAATCCGAATAGGCAAAGCCGGTTCGAAACCTCGGCTGCAGTGCCTTGCCGTAAGGATGTTCATGGAGGCGAAGCGTTGCGCAGCCCGGCAATCGCTCACGGGACGCGAGGTGGTCATAAAGAAATAGGCCAAGCCGCACGAGCCATGCGGGGCGAACACCCTGATCATGGGGGAGCACGAAGCGCAGCGGCCAGATGATATGAGGCGCGGCCTTGAGCAGGCGCTCACGCTCCTGCAGCGCCTCACGCACGAGGCGAAACTCGAATTGCTCGAGGTAGCGCAAGCCGCCATGGATGAGCTTTGTGGAGGCCGAGGAGGTCCCTTGCGCCAGGTCGCCTTGTTCCACCAGCAATATGCGCAAGCCACGGCCCGCCGCGTCACGCGCGATACCACAGCCGTTGATGCCGCCCCCGATGACGATGATGTCGTAAAGATCAGGCACCTGTCGTTCCAAGATCACCTCGTGCCACCGACTTCGCCGACAGAAATTCAGGCTCCCAGGGAACCTATCGCTGCAGCAGCTCCTTCGCGATACGGCAGGATTCCGGGCTGCTCCCGGCACGCTCACCGCGATGTGCGATCAGGCACGCCCGCGTCGCGACTTCTCTGGGCGGACTTTGAGCGAAATCCAATTACGCAATTCGGTAAGCCTCATTTGCGGATCGAGGAGCTCGGGCTGGATGCCGAGCCGCCAAGCGATGTCGAGGCGCTCATGATTGCGGTCGAGTTCGCGAAGCTCCGCGCAATAGGATTTGCCTTGTTCCTCGTCGGCGAAAATTCCTTCGCGCGCCAGAGGAGCGGCTCGGCGCTCGATGATCGACGCGAGCTCGGTCAGCGTGAATTCCGGATGATATTGCACGCCCCAGAACACGCCGCCTGCATGGTGGATTTCCGCGGCTTGGATTGGCGCCAAGCGATTGGCGGCGAGAATGATGGTTTCACTTGGAGGAACGGCGACGACATCGAGATGGGTGCACGGGGCGTCATAGGCCGCCGGCCGCCCCGTAAGCAGGGGATGCGTCGCGCCGGCCTCGGTCGGTGCAATATTTCGCGCGATGCCGATCTCCCGTCCAAGCGGGTTTTTGGTCACCGTGCCTCCGCTCGCCGCGGCAGCGAGCTGCAAGCCCCAGCACGAGCCGAAAAAGGCGGTTTTCGATGCGTAGACGGCGCGGGCGAGCTCGAGCTGCCGCTCCACGGCCTCACCCCCGTCGTAGATGTTGAGCGCGGACCCCGTGATGGCGATGCCATCATAATCTTCCAGCCCCCTGCCATTTGGCAGATTGGCGCCTGGATCAGCAGGAAGGCAAATGTCGCAAACGGCGTCGGGTGCGATGGAGACGAGGATGTCAGCATATGATTGCGACGGTGTCTTCCCGAACCCCGCCTGGTGAGCTTCGCGTGCGGCGCGCGCATTCCCTTCGACGACGAGAAGCCTCAGCGACATGACATTCCTTTCTTCAAGGGGTGATGCGTGCATGAGATCAACGGGAGTTGATCGTTCTGCGATGCACGAAATTAACGTTGCACGCGCCTCGGCCTTGACGCTCGCCTGCGCATACGCCAGTCATCCCGATGCCTGTCCGTTGCGGCAAGCCGAATGGCTTGCCGCATTGAAGGAGCGTTGCTGCGCCGTCAAGGCTGCACCGCTCCGCCCTGCCTCCTATCCCGGAAAGCCGCCATGCCCAATATCGATCTGATTGACAGCTTCGCCGACGAGCTGACTGCCGTCCGTCGCGATATTCACGCGCATCCGGAAATCGGCTTCGAGGAGAAGCGAACTTCCGACCTCGTCGCCGAGAAGCTCAAGGGCTGGGGCGTGGAGGTGCATCGCGGCATCGGTGGAACCGGAGTCGTCGGTGTGGTGAAGGGCCGAAAAGACAATGGCCGTCGTGTCGGGCTTCGTGCCGATATGGACGCCTTGCCGATGCAGGAGAATACGAATCTTCCCTGGCGCTCCACCATTCCAAACCGTTTCCACGGTTGCGGTCACGACGGCCACACCACCATCCTGCTTGGCGCTGCTCGCTATCTTTCGCAAACACGGAATTTCGACGGTCAGGCGATCTTGATTTTTCAGCCGGCCGAGGAGGGGCTGGGCGGCGCCCGCGCCATGCTCAAGGACGGCCTGTTCCAAAAATTCGCCTGCGACGAGGTCTATGGCCTCCATAATGCTCCCGATCTCGAGCCGCGGAAAGTAACGATCCTGCCGGGGCCCGCAATGGCAGGCGCGGATTTCTTCGACATCACGGTCAAAGGTTATGGCAGCCACGGCGCCATGCCGAACTTCTCCAAGGATCCGATCATCGCGTCGATGACGCTCGGTCAGGCTTTGCAGACGATCGTAAGCCGCAATGCCGACCCGCTCGAGGCGGCAGTCGTTTCGATCACGCAATTCCACTCGGGCTCCGCTTACAACGTCATCCCTGACGAGGCGAAGCTCGCGGGCACGATGCGCACTTTCACGGATGAGGTCCGCGCGCTGACACGCGAGCGCATGCGGGCGATCGCGGCTGGGATCGCCACTTCGTTCGGCGTGGAGGTCGAGGTCGACATTCGCGACATCTTCACGGTTCTCGAGAACCATGAAGAGCAATCTCGTGCGGTCGCCAAAGTCGCCAACGAGATCGTCGGGCCTGAGAATGTCTCCATGACGCCTCAACCCAAAATGGGGAGTGAGGATTTTGCCGACATGCTGCGTGCTGTGCCCGGCGCCTATTTCTGGCTCGGTCATGAAGGGTCGGTGCCGGTTCATAACCCGGGGTTCATCCTCGATGACGCGATCCTCCCTCTCGGAGCGAGCCTATTCGCGCGTATCATCGAGACGCG
>JAFAQA010000291.1 GCA_019246665.1 Hyphomicrobiales bacterium | reverse complement strand
GTCGGATCGCCGCCGAGATTCTCCATTGCGTTGCGCATGGCTGCGAGATCGACGACGGCCGGAACGCCGGTAAAATCCTGCATCAGCACGCGCGCGGGACGAAAGGCGATCTCATGCTCCTTCTTGCCGCGGTTCTTCGCCCAGGCGGCAGTCGCCTCGATGTCGGCCTTCTTCACCGAGCGACCGTCTTCGTTGCGCAACAGGTTCTCGAGCACGATTTTCATCGAGAAGGGCAGCTCGGAAATGCCGGCAAGCCCGTTCTTCTCGGCCTCCTTGAGCGAAAAATAGACATAGGTGTTGTCGCCGACTTTCAGCGTCTTGCGGCAATCGAAGCTGTCGAGCGATTGTGTCATCGTGAGCATCCTTTGGGGCTTTAGCGCGTGATCGAAACGCAGGTGGCGAATGGCCTTTCGCGCCTGAGCGCGCGCCGCTCCGGGAGCGCCCGGACCCCGCGCTGGATGAGGAGATGAACTCTCAGGCGCGCGGCGCAGCCTTCACTCGATATAGGCCATTTCCGCAAGCGTCGCTACGTCCGCGGAGAGGCCGACGAAGGAACATGATGCGACTTCAGGGTTAGCCTTGTAGCACCGGCCAGCGGGTCAAAAGCCGCTGGGCGGCTTCGAGCAACGCCCCGACACGCAACACCTCGGCTTCAGCCCGGAAGCGGCCGACGATCTGAAAGCCGATCGGCAAATCATTGTCGCCGAAACCGCAAGGGATGCTCATTGCCGGATGTCCCGTCATGTTGAACGGCATGGTCCAGGGAAACCAGTTCGCGCGCAAATCCTCGAACGCCTTGCCGTCAACGGTGATCCCGTCGAAGAGATCTTGATCAATGGGGAGCGCGGTCCGCGAAAGCGTGGGCGTCACGAGGAGGTCGTGGTCCCGGAGCAGGGCCTGGACGTGCCGGAACAAAGCCGTGCGCGCGAACATCGCCTCCTGATAGGCGACACCGCTCACCTGCGAAGCCGAGGCGAGCTGCCGAAGGAGCGAGGGGCTCATCTTATCGGCATCGCGCGCAGCCATCGCCCCAAAGCGCGCGAGCCATGTCGTGTGGTTGATGGCGCGCCACATCGGCTCGATGTCGAAGCGTTTCCCGTCCATTTCCTCGAGCTCGGCGCCGAGATCGCGCAGGCGCTGGAGCGTTGCGGCGAAAGCCGCCGCGACCTCGGCGGCGATCGGCCGGCCAGGCGGCGCGGCGCAAAACAGGATGCGCTTGCCGCGCAGATCTCCCTCGGCCTTCGCCGCTTCAAGGTAATCCGCCTCGGCAGAACCGTAAGACCAAGGGTCGCTCTCATCTGCGCCAGCCATCACCTGCAGCATGAGCGCGGTGTCGGCGATGGTTCGGGTCATCGGGGTGACATAGGTATGATTGCCGAAGGCGTCAGCTGCCTGGCTGTGCGGGATCACGCCATTTGATTGCTTGAGACCGACGACGCCGTTGCAAGCGGCCGGAATGCGTGTCGAGCCACCGCCGTCTGTCGCGACCGCGAGCGGTGCAATGCCGACGGCGACGGCGACCGCGGCGCCTCCGCTCGAGCCACCGCTCGTATGCGCCGCACTCCAGGCATTGCGCGTGCGGCCGAAAAGGGGGGCGTCAGTGAGGCTTTTTGCGCCGAACTCCGGAGTAGTCGTCTTTCCAATGAGGATGGCGCCCGCGCGGCGCAGCCGCGCCACCGCTTGCGCATCCTCGGTCGGGACGTTGTTCTCAAAAAGCCTCGAGCCGAAGGTGGTGCGAACGCCCGCCGTGTTCACGAGATCCTTCACCGTGAAGGGCACCCCGTGCAACATGCCGCGAGATTCGCCTCGAAGAAGCGCCTTCTCGGCGGCTTCGGCTTCGCGCAGCGCCTCATCGCGGCAGATCGTGATGAAGCAGTTCAGCATGGGCTGGAGCCCTTCGGCGCGGTCGAGCACCGCGCGCGTCACCTCGACGGGCGAGATCTCTCTGCGCGCGATGTGTTCTCGCAGCACAATGGCCGGCAGGAAGCAGAGCTGTTCGCCCGCGCTCGCGGCTTCTGCGTTCGTCTGCGGCATCAAGGAGAACTGGCCAGCAGCGGCCAGAGCGAGGCGACGAGGAGGGCCGCCATGCTGACATTGAAGCGGCGACGCCAGAGCGGATCGCGAAGAAGCCGGCGCAAGCTCGCACCGAAGATCGCCCAGACCCCGACGGAAGGCAGATTGATGAGACCGCAGACCCCGCTCACCATGATGAGATCACGCAGAAGATCGTTGGGGGCCACATAGGTCGCGACCGCCGTCACCACGATGACCCAGGCCTTCGGATTGACCCATTGGAAGGCAATGGCGCCGAGAAAGCTCATCGGGCGGGGTCCGGAGGAAGCAGTGCGAGCGCCCTCCTTCACTTCCGGCGGCGCCTCGCCGGGCGGCGCGGACCGCGCGATGTGCCAAGCGAGCCAAAGCATGTAAACGCCGCCGACGATCTTCAACACGAGGAAGGCGCCGGGCACCTCACGCAGCGCCTCGCCCAATCCCAGGCCCGCCGCGAGCATCAGCACCACATAGCCGATCGAGATTCCGAACATGTGAGGCAAGGTGCGCCGCACGCCGAAATTCAATCCCGACGCAAGCAGCATCATGTTGTTCGGCCCCGGCGTGATCGAGGTGACGAAGCCGAACATGGCGGCTGCCGAGAGGATCGCCGGCGACATGGGATCGGCCGATCACATGCCTTCGGCGCCGCGGCTCATGGCCGCGATGCCGGTGCGGGAGACCTCGACGAGACCGACCACGGTCATCATGGCTATGAAGCGGTCGATCTCGTCGGTCGTACCCGTCAGCTCGAAGACGAACGAGGTGAGCGTGGCGTCGAGCGTGCGCGCCCCGAAGGCCGCGGCGAGACGCAAGGCTTCGACGCGGTGCTCGCCCTTGCCGGCGACCTTGACGAGAGCCAGCTCGCGCTCGATCGCCTCGCCTTCGATGGTGAGGTCGCGCACGCCATGCACCGGAACGAGCCGCTCGAGCTGGCTCTTGATCTGCTCGATCACATGCGCGGTCCCCGAGGTCACGATGGTAATGCGCGAGACATGCGACGCGTGCTCCGTCTCTGAAACCGTAAGGCTTTCGATGTTGTAGCCGCGGCCCGAGAACATTCCGGCGATGCGCGCAAGAACGCCAGGCTCGTTGTCGACCGTGACCGCGAGCGTGTGGCGCGCGACGGGCTCGACCTTGGGCGCAGCGGGGTAGTGCGAGGTGCTTGAATCTGGCATGTCAGCTGATCTCTTTTGAGCTTCGGCTCCGCGGAGGCCGCATCGACCATCGGGAAGCCGACGTGCCTCAGGACGGTTCAGTCATTTCCACCGCGGCAAGGCGCGAAATCACACGAGCGCCTTACCTTTCTCGTCGATGACACCGCCGATGTCCTCGGCCGTCTCGCCGAGCAGCATCTCGTTATGCGCCTTGCCGGAAGGGATCATGGGGAAGCAGTTCTCTTCCTTCGACACGACGCAATCGAGGATCACAGGTCCTGGCGCCGCGATCATTTCGGCGATCGCCTCGTCGAGCTTTCCGGGATCGCAACAGCGGATGCCATGCGCGCCATAGGCTTCGGCGAGCTTGACGAAATCAGGAAGCGCCGCGGTGTAGCTCTCGGCATATCGCCCGCCATGCAGAAGCTCCTGCCATTGACGCACCATTCCCATATATTCGTTATTGAGGATGAAGACCTTCACCGGCGCGCGATGCTGGATGGCTGTCGACATCTCCTGCATGTTCATGAGGATCGAGGCTTCACCCGCAATGTCGATGACGAGCGCGTCCGGATGGGCAACTTGCACGCCGATGGCAGCCGGGAGCCCATAACCCATGGTGCCGAGGCCGCCGGAAGTCATCCAGCGATTAGGCTCCTGGAAATGGAAGAATTGCGCCGCCCACATCTGATGCTGACCGACCTCGGTGGTGATGTAATGGTTGCGATCCTTCACCGCCGCATAGAGCCGCTCGACCGCATATTGCGGCTTGATGATCTCGGTCGAGTTCCGGTAGCTGAAGCTCTTCTTGGCGCGCCAATCCTCGATGGTGCGCCACCAGGCGGCGAGCGCGCTCTTGTCGGCGCGCGACGCCGTCTCTCGCCAAAGCCGGACCATGTCCTCGAGCACATGGCCGCAATCGCCTAGGATGCCGATTTCGACTTTCACGTTCTTGTTGATCGAGGAGGGATCGATATCGATATGAATCTTGCGCGAGTTCGGCGAGAAAGCATCGAGCCGCCCGGTGATACGGTCATCAAAGCGCGCGCCGACGCAAACCATCACGTCGCAATCATGCATGGCGAGGTTGGCCTCGTAAGAACCGTGCATGCCGAGCATGCCGAGCCATTGCGCATCGGAAGCCGGGAAGGCGCCGAGCCCCATCAGCGTGGAGGTGATCGGGAATCCCGTCAGATGGACGAGCTCGCGCAAGAGCATCGCCGCGTGTCGACCCGAGTTGATGACGCCGCCGCCCGTATAGAAAACGGGCTTTCGCGCCTGCGCCATGAGGGCGAGCGCTGCCTTGATCTTTCCGAGGTCGCCCTTGAGCCGCGGCCGATAGGTCTTGTGCTGGTTGTCACGTGGGCGCGCGTACGTCCCGCGGGCGAATTGCACGTCCTTCGGAATGTCGACCACCACCGGCCCCGGCCGCCCGGTGCGTGCCACGTGAAAGGCTTCATGCAGGACGCGGGGCAGATCGGCCACGGTCTTCACGAGGTAATTGTGCTTCGTGCAATGGCGCGTGATGCCGACCGTGTCGCACTCCTGGAATGCGTCTGAGCCGATGAGGTGCGTCGGCACCTGACCGGTGATGCACACGATCGGCACGGAATCGAGCAAGGCATCTGTGAGGCCCGTCACCACGTTCGTGGCGCCCGGCCCGGAAGTGACGAGGAGGCAGCCGACCTTGCCGGTCGAGCGCGCATAGCCTTCGGCCGCGTGGGCCGCACCCTGCTCATGGCGCACCAGGATGTGGCGCAGGTCCTCTTGATGGAACAGCGCATCATAGATCGGCAGCACCGCGCCGCCCGGATAGCCGAAGACATGCTCGACGCCCTGGTCTTTCAGCGCGCGCACCACCATCTCGGCGCCTGTCATCTCCTCCAGCATGGCCCTTCTCCGTCATTCGAACTTGCGCGGCCGCCTTAGCGGCCGAATTTCGGCAATAAAAAAGGCCCGCTTCGGGGCCTACATACGCGCTGGCACTCGGGCCGGTCGTCGAGGACCGTCCGTTACCAGCGCCACCTTACGAGAATGAGATTCGACACGTCGCAGTTCTCCCAGCGATTACGGAGAACTTAGCCGAGGGGACGCAGACGAGTCAAGTTTTAGGGCTAGCAACAGTTAGGGCTAGCCAGCATGGAGCGGCGCTTTGACAAGAGTTTCGGTGCCTCAGCCCTCTCGGACCAGCGTCCCCCCCACCATGAGGCGAGCGACCTTGCTTTCCAATAAAATGGATGATATTTCCTTGATAATGGAACAATCGGGCGCCGAGATCGAGAGCCGCATCGCCTCTCGCCTCAAGGATTTGCGAACGCGACAAGAGCTCACGCTCGATGAATTGTCGCGGCGCTCCGGGGTGAGCCGCTCGATGATCTCCCTCATCGAGCGGGCCGAAAGCAGCCCGACCGCGAACGTGCTCGACAAGCTCTCGGCGAGCCTCGGCGTGACACTTGCCTCGCTCTTCGCGCCCGAAGAGCGAGGCGACGCGGCGCCCCTCGCAAGACGCGCGGATCAGCCCGAATGGCGCGACCCCGAGACGGGCTACATCCGCCGCAATCTCTCCCCGCCCGGCTTTCCGTCGCCGATTGAGCTCGTCGAGGTCGTGCTGCCCGCCGGCGCCCGCGTCGCTTATGACAGCGGCTTTCGCGAGCCGCATGTCGATCAACAGGTTCTCGTGCTGGAAGGGGCGGTCGAGGTGACGGTCGGCGAGACGCACCATCGCCTCGACGCCGGCGACTGCCTCGCGATGCAGCTCGATCGGCCCGTATCCTTTCGCAATGAAGGACGCAAATCCTCGCGCCATCTCGTGGCGCTCACGACGAGGAGGCTTGCGCCCATTCCCTCCGCCACACGACGAAGAACGTGAGTTGATGACCGATAGCGCCGTCTCGATCCGCTCGCTCTCTGGAGAGGAAGCGCATGAGCGCAATGTCGCGCTCGGCGAGGTGCTCATGGATTGCGTCGAAGGCGGCGCCTCGGTCGGCTTCATGTCCCCTTTGTCGCAAGCACGGGCGCAATCGTTCTGGCGTATCGTCGCGGAAGATGTCGCGGCGGGTCGGCGTAAGCTCCTCATCGCGGAGGACAGCACCACGAGAGGCGTGCTCGGCACCGTGCACCTGGTGCTCGCCCAGCCCGATAATCAGGCCCATCGCGCCGATGTTTCGAAGATGCTCGTGCATCGAAAAGCAAGGCGCAGAGGCATCGGTGCCTCGCTGATGCGGGAGGTCGAGGGAGAGGCACGAGCGCTTGGCAAGACTCTCCTGGTGCTCGACACGGTGACGGGAAGCGACGCGGAGAGGCTATATGGGCGCCTCGGCTGGACGAAAGTGGGCGTGATCCCCGATTTCGCCTTGTGGCCGGATGGGCGGCCTTGCGCGACCACCTATTTCTACAAGCCGCTCTCATGAGCGCGGTTTGGGGAGTGCTTCTCGCAGATCGGGCTCGGGGAGCACGTTTTGCCTTACGGCATCAGTAGCATCGTCGTCGGGGCGGCGCTTTTAAGCGCCTTGCTGCACGCTGCCTGGAATGCGGCCGTGAGGGCTTCGCCTGATCCGCAGAGCGCCATGGCGGCCCAGGTCGTCGGCTCCGGCCTTCTCTCCGTGCCCTTGCTGCTGCTCGTTCCGCTCCCTTCGGTCGCGGCCCTGCCTTGGCTCTGCGGCTCGGCATGCCTCAACCTCATGATGCTCATCTCGCTTCTGCGCGGCTACTCGCACGGCGGCGGCTTCGGCTTCGTCTACCCGCTGGCAAGAGCCACCTCGCCCTTGCTCGTGCTATTGCTCGCGAGCTCCTTGCAAGGCGAGGCGGTCGGCCCTCTGGGCGTCGCCGGCATCGCACTCGTGTCGGGCGGCATCGCGCTCTTCGCGTTTGCGGAGGGGCGGCAGCAACCGAAGGCCCTGGCTTACGCCCTTCTCGCGGGCGCGTGCTCCGCGGGTTACGCGATTTGCGATGGAAACGGCGCGAGGTTCTCGTCCTCCGTCCTCGGTTATGGGCTCACCGCTTCCACCGTGAACGCCTGTGTTTTCGGCACGCTTCATATGACGCGCCACCCCGTGCCGCTGCGGCAGGCGCTGCGCTCGCACCTTGGCATCGCGACCATCGGAACGAGCGCCGCCCTCCTCTCCTACGTCCTTATCCTCTGGGTCTGGACGAAAGCGCCGATCGCCATCGGTGCGGCGCTGCGCGATACGAGCGTTGTCTTCGCGGCATTGATCGCGGCCTGGCTCGGCGAAGGCCTGAACCCGCGTCGCGCCGGGGCGATCGCGCTTGCCGCGGCTGGCGCGTGCCTCATTCGGCTTGCGTGAAGTCTCGGCCAGCGTCAGCCGAACGGATACCCGCCGCTCATCCCGATCCAGCCGGAGACAGCCATATAGGCGGCGACAAGGAGCATGAGCGCGGCTGATGCGTAAGGCGCGCGGCGCGCGAGTGCATCGAAGCCTGACCAGCGCTTGCGGATTCCGCTCACGCTCAGCGAGGCGATCACGCCGACTGAGACCATGGTGACGGCAAGCCCGATGCTGAAACAGGCGACCAGCGCCACGCCGAGGCTGAGCTGCTTGAGCTGGAGGCAAAGCAGCAGAACAGTGATCGCGGCAGGACACGGAATGAGGCCGCCGGTGAGACCAAACAGGATGATTTGCGCCGTGCTCACCTTGCGATCTCGAAAGCGGCGGCTGATCTCGTCGGCGTGAGTGCGCTCATGCGCGTCCACGAAGGCGCCGCTCTCGACGACGCGAAGCCCGGCTTTCGCTCGGTGCGAGTGTTCGTGTTCGTGGCAGTGCTCAGCCTCGCTGAGGGCATGGCGGTGATCATGATGATGATGATGGTGGTGCCCGTGATTGTGATGGTGGTGGCCGTGATTGTGATGGTGGTCGTGAACGCTATCGTGA
>JAFAQA010000283.1 GCA_019246665.1 Hyphomicrobiales bacterium | reverse complement strand
CAGGCCGAGAAGGACAATCCGCAAGGGGACATCATCTGGGGGGTGAGCCGCTCGCTTCTGCAAACCAACAAGGCCTATTTCGCCCCTTACAAATCCTCGGAAATCGCGGCAATCCCTCCCGACTTCCTCGACCCCGATAGTCTGTGGACCGGCACCAATGTGCATATTCTCGTGGTGACGCAGAACACGAAGCTCATTCCCGAAGGGGAGGGGCCTAAGACCTGGGACGATCTTCTCGATCCGAAATACAAAGGCAAGATCGCCTTTACCGATCCGGCGAACTCGGGCTCGGCTTACACCAATGCGACTCTTCTCATCGACCATTGGGGCGGCGGGGATGCGGGCTGGGCGAAGCTCAAGCAGCTCTTCGCCAATACGAAGATTCTCAACCGCTCCACGCAAGTGTTCCAGGGTGTCGGCACCGGCGAATACGCGCTCGGCATCTCGCTGGAATATGCCGGGGATCTCTGGGCGAGCAATGGCGCGCCGGTGAAGAACATCTACCCCGCTGACGGCACGCTCGCTCTCATGGAGGGGGTGGCCATCATCAAAGGCGATCGCAATCCGGATGCCGCGAAGAAGTTCGTCGATTACATCAATCGCAAGGACATTTGCGAGTTGATGCTCAAGGCGACGTTCCGCCGCCCGGCTCGCACCGACCTCGATCTCTCGAAGCTTCCCGGCGGCATGCCGGGCTTGTCGAGCCTTAAGCTCCTTCCTTATGACGAGAGCGGCTGGACCGAGAAACGCGCCGAGACCTTGCAGAAGCTCAAAGACCTCATCCAAGAGACTCGCTAAAATATCGGTTACGTCACTTCACGTCATGCCCGTCCTTGTGCCGGGCGTCCACGTCTTACGATGTTACGGTAAAAAAGCGTGGATGGCCGGGCCGAGCCCGGTTAGGACGGTTATGTGGACCGACCGCTAGAAACCAGGACACTCGAAAACCCCTCGGACGCGCTGAACTTGGCCAATATCACGCTTCATCACGTGAACCGTTCCTTCGGCACGGTTCGCGCTGTCGATGACATCTCGCTCAACATTGCGGACGGGGAATTCTTCACGCTGCTCGGCCCTTCCGGCTGCGGCAAGACCACTCTTTTGCGCATGGTCGCGGGTTTCGCCGAGCTCGAAACGGGAGAGATCCGCTTCGGCGAGCGGCGCATCGACGTCTTGCCGGCCCATCGGCGCAACACCGGCATGGTTTTCCAGAATTATGCGATCTTCCCGAATCTGAGCGTCAACGACAATGTCGCCTATGGGCTACGGGCCCGAAAGGTCGCATCGTCGCAGATCGGCGAGCGCGTCGCGCGTGCGCTTCGCCTCGTGAAGCTTGCCGAGCACGGCAATCGTTGGCCGCACCAGCTCTCGGGCGGGCAGTTGCAGCGCGTCGCCATCGCGCGTGCCCTCGTCATCGAGCCCGTGGTGCTTTTGCTCGATGAACCGCTCTCGAACCTCGACGCGCAGCTTCGAGTCGAGATGCGCGCCGAGATCCGCCAGCTCCAGCAGTCGCTAGGCATTACTGCCATCTATGTCACGCACGATCAGGAAGAGGCACTCGCCATTTCCGATCGAATCGCCGTGATGCGTCAGGGACGCCTCGAGCAGATCGGTGCGCCGGACGAAATCTATCGACGACCGGCGTCACCCTTCGTCGCCGAGTTTATGGGCACGACGAATCTTTTGAAAGGAAATGTCGCTGCGCAAGGCCAGAGCATCAGGGTCGGTGAGACGGAGTTCGCGATGCCGCGGATCGAACTGCCGCAAGGCACGAGCCTCTCCTTTTCGTTGCGGCCGGAGGCCTTGCGTCCGCTCATCGACGACGAGAGAGCGCCTGAGGGCTGGGCGGTAGTTCCGGCCAAGCTCGCACGCCTCGAATTCCTTGGGGCTCTCACCCGCATCGAAGCCAGCTTGAGCCATGGCGCAGTCTTGCGTGCCGCTTGGCTCGATCTTCCGCTTCATCGCCTGAAGCTGGGAGATAGCCTGAGCTTCGCCTACGACCCTGCCCGCGTCACGGTGTTCACCTGATGGCGCGCGGAGCCTTGCGTCTGGCAGGTGGCGCATTCGGATGAGCAGCTGAGCATATGATCACCCTTGTGGCACCCCGCCAGCGCTTTCCGCTCGTGATCACGGTACTCGGGCTCGCGCTCCTTTGCGTCTTTTTCCTGTATCCCTTGTCGCGCATCTTCGATGCGAGCTTCCTTGATTCCAAGGGCGCGCATTTCACGTTCGCGAATTACGTCAAGATTCTCGGCAGTGCCTTCTATCAGCAGGCGGTCGCGAACAGCTTCGAGATCGGCGCGGCCGCGACGCTGCTCACGGTCTTTCTCGCCGTCCCGCTCGCCTTCGCGCTCGCGCGCCTGCCGATCGCCGGCAAATCGGCGCTGCTCACCCTGGTGGTGCTGCCGCTCGTCCTGCCGAGCTTCGTGAGCGCTTACGCGCTTTTGCTCATGCTCGGCCGCGCCGGCCTCGCCACGCAAGCCTTGCGCGATCTCGGCATTCCGTTCGGCTCGATCTATGGCGCGCCGGGGATCGTCGCGGTCTATACACTCACGCTCTATCCTTATGTGCTCTTGCCGACGCTTGCCGGCTTCAAGGCGATCGACGTCTCGGTGGAGGAGGCGAGCCGCAATCTCGGCGCTTCCCGCTGGCGCGGCTTCTGGACCGTGACCTTGCCGATCGTCATCCCTTCGGTGCTCTCCGGCGCGCTCCTTGTCTTCATCGAGACGCTCGAGAATTTCGGTGTGCCGATCGTGCTCGCCGAGGACAAGCCGATCCTCTCGGTCGAGGCGTTCAAGCTTTTCGTGGGCGAGACCGACCAGAACCCGTCATCGGCGGGCGTGCTCGGCGTGCTTCTCATCGTCTCGACCGCGCTCGTCCTCCTCATCCAGCGCCATTATCTCGGGCGTCGCCGTTTCGCGACCGGCGCGAGGCGAAGCCCGCCGCTCATTCCGATAGGGACTTGGCTGTCGCGTCTCGCGAGCGCCGCTTGCTGGGCCGTGGTGCTGTTGTCGCTGATGCCCTTCTTCGCCGTGGTCGTGCTGTCCTTCATGAAGTTCCGGGGCCCGGTGCTCCAAGGAGGGTTCAGCCTCGACAATTTCGCCGATCTTCTCGGGCGCTCCGCGCGCCCGCTCGAGAACACCTTGATGCTTTCCGGCCTGGCGGCCGTCATCGCCGCCGGGATCGGTGTTCCGATCGGCTATGCCATCACGCGCTTTCGCTCCGGACTCACCAATCTTCTCGAAATCGTCTCGACCATGCCTTTCGCGGTCGCCGGAACGGTGCTCGGCATCGGCCTGATCATCTCGTTCAACTCGGGCGTTATGGTGCTCACCGGAGGTTGGCTCATCATGGTCCTCGCCTATGTTGTGCGAAAGCTTCCGTTCAGCGTGCGCTCCTCGGCAAGCATCCTGCATCAGATCGATCCGAGCCTCGAGGAGGCCTCGGTCAATCTTGGCGTCTCGCCCGTGATGACCTTCGCGCGCCTCACCGTCCCCTTGATGCTCGGCGGCATCGTCGGCGGCATGGTGCTCACCTGGGTGACTGTGTCTTCCGAGCTCAGCGCCACTGTGGTGCTCTACAGTGGTGAGTGGCAAACGCTCACCGTCGTCATGTTCCAGGCACTCGAAGGCACGGGCGCGGGCACCGCGGTCGCCGCGGCTTCGCTCCTCATCGTCATCACGCTCGCGCCGCTGACCCTCGTCTACCGGCTGTTGCGCCGGTACGAAGCCTCGCTTCTCTGATCACGGAGTCCCCGCCATGACCACGAGCCTCATCGATTTGCGCAGCGACACGGTGACCTTGCCGACCGAGCGCATGCGCGAAGCCATGGCGAGCGCGCCTCTCGGTGACGACTCGCGTGACGGTGATCCCACGGTGCGGCGCCTCGAGGCGCTCGGCGCCGAGCGCGCCGGCAAGGAGGCCGGCTTGTTCTTGCCGAGTGGCACCATGGCCAATCTTGTCGCCCTTTTGGCGCACACAGGAAGAGGCGTCGAGGTTCTGGTAAGCGCCGGCAGCCACATCTCGCGCACGGAGATGGGTGGTGTCGCCGGTCTCGCGAGCCTCTTTCATCGTGAGCTTCCAGCACCGCACGGCGCCATCGATCTCGAAGCGCT
The DNA here is from genome assembly GCA_019246665.1 of Hyphomicrobiales bacterium. Lineage (GTDB taxonomy): Bacteria > Pseudomonadota > Alphaproteobacteria > Rhizobiales > Beijerinckiaceae > GAS188. The sequence continues at coordinate 3,216 of JAFAQA010000283.1, read as the reverse complement.
GCGCGAGGCGCTGAGCCCCGGCCTTGCGCATAACCGGTTGGCGACGGGCCTTGTCGCGATTGAGACGAGCCACAACGATGCGGGCGGCACCGTGCCGTCGCTCGAGCATATGGCTAGCGTGCAGAAGCTCGCGCGTGAGCGCGGCGTGCCAGTGCATATCGATGGCGCACGGCTCTTCAACGCCGCCCAAGCGCTCGGCGTCCAGGCGAGTCGCATCACCGCATTCGGCGATTCCGTAGGTTTTTGCGTGTCGAAGGGCTTGAGCGCGCCCATCGGCTCGGTGCTTTGCGGCTCCGCGGCCTTCATCGAGCGCGCCCGCGCCTTCCGGCGCATGGTCGGCGGCAATCTGCGCCAGGCAGGCGTCGTCGCAGCGGCCGGCATCGTTGCCCTCGAGGAGATGATCGGGCGGCTCGCCGAGGATCACCGGCGCGCCAAGGAGTTGGCGAGCGGCATCGCGGCGATCGACGCGAGCCTTTCCGATCCGCGCGAGGTCGAGACGAATATCGTCAACGTCGATCTTTCGCGCAGTGCCCACCTCGCTCCTGAATGGGCAGCGGCGCTCAAAGCGCGCGGCATCCTGGCCGGCCCGACGAAGCCGAAGCGCCTGCGGCTTCTCACGCATCGCCATATCGGCGACGGGGAGGTCAAGCGCGCGCTTGCCGCCTTCCGCGAGGTCCATGCCGGCATGGCCGGTAGCCGCGCCTCATCTCTCCCCTTGCGGGAGGGGGTATAGTGATATCCGAAAAAGTGCCATTTGGTCTTGTGGCCTTGAGCGATACTGGCCACGAAGCACAAACAGCGCTGTTACTTTAAGCCGAACCGCATTGAGCGGACCAACGCGATCGGACTTCCGCTCGATCGCAATCTCCATTCGCCGCTGCTTCTGCGAAGAGAGGTATATGTCAACGGAGCAATATCGATTCGCCAGAACATAGCGGCGGCAGCTCCCATCGCATGGACGATTGCAGCTCGAACGATGGCGGGGTGGGTCACGGCAATGACGTGGCCCCCAACTGGCGCGAGCCCATCGAGCCAACTTCCCACTCTGTTTAGACCAATGGTGCGCCAGGAGTCGGGGATCGCCTTGCGCCCGGTGCCAGTCATTTCAGTGGCACTGCCCGCCCGCCCGGAAATATCCGGCAGCGCTGCTTGCCTCCAGCGCCCGAAGCGAGACGATATCGCGGGGCGGATCGCATTCGAGCTTCGTGAGATCTGCATAATGCGCGGTCCGGCGGCACCAGGAATCCGCGAATATCAAGGCGCCTTTGACCGTCTCGCCGCGGGAAACGAATTATTGCAAAATCCATCGCGGCCGTTGATCGCCGCAGTGTAAGCGTTTTGAATTTCAAGCCTGGCCGGACTGCCGTTGCTCATTCACGCCGATCTTCAGGAAGACGTGACAGATATCGCGCCGAATGAGCGATTGCATGCTCATTTGCCAGCCCTCAATGTTTGTCACGCTTCTTTCGGAAGCTTTCATAAGTGTCGCTGAAGACCGCCGCGCCGCGATCGATGCGGGCGAGATCGTCCTTCTGCGCGGCACAAATGCCGGAGATGACGACGGCGATGCCGGCCGTCTCGTCGCGGCCGAATTTCCCATCCTTCAAATCAATGTCGTGCACGATCTCGGCGATCGCTCGCAGCCCCGCATCCTTCAGGCCGAGGCGCTCCAGCAGCACCTCGAAGGAACACTTATCGCCTTCGTGGGTGAACTCGCCCTGGAACATGTCGAAGCGAAGCTCGCCCGGTCGGGCCAGATAATCCTTCGCGGATACGAATTTGAATTGCGCTTGCGGATCGATGAAGCGCCGGATCAGCCAAGCACAGGCGATGCGGTCAACATGGACGCCGCTGCGTGTAACCCATGTCTTGCCGGCGAGGTCCTCCGCGATCGTTTTCACTTTGCTGTCCTCCGGGTCTTCGTCGTTTATGGTCTCGACGAGCTTTTCCTCGATCGCGACAAAAAGCCCGTCGACGGTCAGCCTGCCGGTCGCGCCGAAAAAATCGATCTCACTTAGCTCCGTGAAACGGCGTCTCAGCCGTGCGAGCGTCGCCTTGGCCTCCGCCTTTGATTCGCCTTCCGCGTTGTCGTTCACCTTAGCCGCGAGCGCGCGCAGCTCCTTAGCGATCTCCGCGTAATCCGCGTCGCGCGCCGCGTCGAACAGGCCGCGCACATCCTGATCGCTTAGACCGTCGACAAGATTCGCTTCGCAGATGATCCCTTCACCGCCGCCCTGTTCGATCTCACGTAGGAGCCATTGGAAGTCCTCAAGCCGCTGTTCGCCCGTCGGCAGGACGTAGACCGAGTTCTTGACCGAGATGGCTCCCAGACCTTGCAGGCGACGCCAGATTTTTACCCGCAAATATGCGGGTTTCGGCGGCAGCTGATGCATCAGCAGCAGCCAAGGGGCGGGGACGCACGACACTGTTTTCTCAATCTCCGATCGGCGCTTCATGGAACTGTCGTATCACAGACGTTGACAAATTGAAACACTTATATCATATTCATCACGAACCAAAAGGATCATGATCATGAATCACCCGATCATTCCGATTCCCGTCAAGCCGTGGACGCTCAACGGAATACCCGATCATCTCATCGTCAGCCACTATGAGAACAACTATGGCAATGCCGTACGCTCCCTCAATGCCATACGCGATCGCCTTGAGGAGATTGATCTCGCCGGAGTGCCCGGCCATGAGATTCGCGCACTGAAGCAGGAGGAACTCCTCGCAACCGGGTCGGTCTTCCTTCACGAGTTGTATTTCGCGAGCTTGGGCTTGGGGTCCTCCGGATTTTCCGGAGATGGCAAAATCCCCGCTTACATATCCTCGGCGCTGGAGCAGCATTTCGGCGGCGTCGCGGCATGGCGACGAGAGTTTGTCGCCCTCGCCCAATCGCTCAGCGGGCGGTCCGGCTGGGTTCTGTTGAGCTATGCGCGGCGCGACGCAAGGCTCTTCAACCAGATCGCGTTCGATGACTCGCAGGCCATGATCGACGCGGTCCCGGTTCTCGCCCTAGATATGTATGAACATGCCTACCAGCTCGAGTTCGGGGCTAATTCAACCGCGTACGTCGATGCATTCATGCGCAACATCGATTGGGCGGCAGTCGGCGATCGGTTGATGCAAGTCACTGAAGAGGGAAGATCCCAACCGGAGAACGCTCCAGAGGATTCTCTGCCCTCGATCTCCGTCGAGGAGCTGGCCACAAAA
>JAFAQA010000245.1 GCA_019246665.1 Hyphomicrobiales bacterium | reverse complement strand
CGAGGGAAGGCGATAAAGCCAAATCGTCACGCGAGCGGAATTGAACCCGAAGGCTTCGGCGACAGCGACGCTCGCGCTTTGCAGCCAGTAGATGCCGACTGGCTTCTTGTTGCGGGCCTCGCCCTGAAACCGGATGGAGACGAAGTTGCCTGTCTCTAGCATCTGTTTCGAAGCTTGGGCGAAACGCGGCTCGTCGCGATCCATCGGTGGCAAGCCGGCAAAGCCCGGCAGAAACATCACGAGGGCCAGTGCGACCAGGGCCCCGCAAGCGAGCCCATGCGAGCGCGATAGCGCTCCGACGAAGTCGTGCAGAAACCCGCGCCCGGGCGTCGCCGTCGCGGTCCGTGTCGAGATCAGGCCCTGGTCCACGCGCTCCTTTTGGTTGCCTCGTAGGCGCGCGTCAACTCATGTGAAGCTCTCGGGGGCGCTCTCCTCCCGGCACTAGCAACCTTATGGATCGGTTCCGATGGATGGTCCCCATCCATCGGTAAAATCTATCCACAACGTTATCGCTTTGTGGCCAGGCCTTTTCCGACAAATGGGAATCATTTGTCGGGGCCGGCCCCTAGGACGCGCTGCGGATAGATGAGATCGGTGGCGTTAGGTTATTTTCTTGTTTTTTCCGCATGATCTTATCGGAAAAGCGCGGGCACTTTTGCGGATCACGCTCTACACCAGATATTTCTTGAACCAGGCCTGGAGGCGAGCCCAGCCATCGGCCGCCTTATCGGCGCGATAGCTCGGCCGATAATCTGCGTAAAAGCCATGCGGCGTGTCGGGATAGATCACGACCTCGGCCGTCTTTCCGGATTTGTCGGCGGCCGCCTTGATAGCGTTCACCGCGTCTACCGGAATGCCCTGATCTGCGGCACCATAGAGACCCAGAACCGGACATTTGAGGTCGCCAACTCCATCGATGGCACGCTTGGGTTGAAGGTCATTGGGAACATTGGTCAAAGGCCCGTACCATGCGACGGCGGCCTTCAGCTTGGGATTATGCTCGGCGAATAGCCAGGTCTGCCGGCCACCCCAGCAGAAACCAGTGGCGCCGAGCTTCGACGTATCGCCTCCCTCCCCGGCCGCGAAAGCAACCGTGGAGTCGAGATCGGAGGCAACCTGAGCGTCCGGCGCCTTCGAGACGATCGTGGAAATGAGGGTTGGGATGTCGGCGATTTGCGTCGCATCGCCGATGCGTGAGTAAAGATCAGCCGAGATCGCGTAATATCCGAGCTTGGCGAGACGCCGGCACACATCCTTGATGTGCTCGTGCACGCCGAAGATTTCATGGATCACAATGATGACCGGCACCTTGCCGCCCCCGGCCGGGCGCGCACGATAGGCAGGGATCATACGATCTTCTGTCTTCACCTGCACCATGCCGGCATCGATGCCGTTGGTGTCCGTGATGATGGTCTCTGCCGAAACGGGTTGAGCCGCGAGCGCAAATCCAGCGGTGACACCACCCACAAGGCCCCCCTTCATGAAGGAGCGTCGCTCGAGCTGAGTGGCCACGAGCATTGGATCTTTTTCCCAGGCATTTTCCATGGCATCTTCCATCATGATGTTGGCGATGCCCGCGCATAGCGCAGCTGGATCGACGTTCCGGCATCACGTTTGCTTGAGAGAGAGATCGTCACTCTGCGGGGCTAAGCAGCTTTGGCGAGCCCTTCGCGCCGTTCAAAGATGGCCGCCATCTCCTCCCCCTGCCCCCTTGCACAATTCGATCAAGGGCAACGGCTTCGGCCCTCGCGCATTCGGCGGGAATCACGGACGAGATGAGGCAAGATCGATCTTGTTGACGGCGAGAAGGGTTGCGGCGAGATTGCTGGAGCGATCCTCGACCTCACCTTGGCTCAAGAAGCGGGGGCGGCGGGAAGGATTCCCGCCAGTTTTTCGAGATCGATATTTCCCCCGCAAACCGCAAGCACGATGTTGTCGTTTGGCGCGAAGCCACGATCCTTCCGGCGGCGGAGCCCGGCGAGCGGGGCAGCTCCCGCGCCTTCGGCCAATAGCTT